>CAIXIX010000211.1 GCA_903919615.1 uncultured Chthonomonas sp. | reverse complement strand
GGCGGTGCATTGGCCCCTCTCCCTGCGAGCTTGCGAGCGGAGAAGGGAGAGGTGGGGTGAGGGTCCAGCACGCACGCCGTGACCAATTCGTGCGTATCACCTACCGCTTGTTGGCTCGTCGTGCGCAATCTTCACCTATGAAACAAGATAAGGCGGGGAGGGGACCTAAATATACCTGCCGGATGAGAGCGGAGTGTGGGACGGGCGCAGTACGTTGCCCGAAGTCTTGCGAGTTCACCACTGCTCCACCCGATTAATCGTTATCGCCGCCCCTTTTTCGCGATCTCCGTCGATTCTCAGTGCATCGAACGGATAGGGCGCACCTTTTGCGTCATCGCGGGCTTTGAAATCCGACCACGGGATCCGAACCGTAACTTCACCGGCCGGATAGCTGACCTTTGCGCTAAATGCGAGCCGATACTGGTTGCCAGAGTCTCTTTCCAGGGTCACGAGCAGGTCGCCCGGTTTGCCCAAACCATCTATCGTGAGCATCATGCCGGAGTGACTGTTTGCCGTAGCCGCCGCCAGAATTACACTGTTGGTAATCACGGCGAATTTGTTGGCGGCATCTGAGGGCGTTACCTTGAAGCCGGTGGGCGATGCAAACTCAAGATCTTCTGACCAAAGGGCATAGTCGTGCGCCGGACCGGGTCGCCTCCACGCCAGGGCTCCACGCTCCAGATCCCACAGTGCATTTCCCGGCCATTGCGCGCCGACGGTCTTTTGCGGATCGATACCCTCTCGCTTCACAATCTGGCTAGATGCTCCTCGACCGTCTTTGTCGAACGCATTTACGAATACCTCACCGCATAAGGCAGAATAGCGCTCGGGGATCTCCGCGCTCCAAATACCGTTGTGTTCGACTCCGTGTGCTGATAGCCAGTATCTACCCGGCCACACAGGCCGCCCCGGACTCCAGTAGAGGGTTGAACTTGCGATCGTTACCGGACCCCGAACCTTCCACCGATACAGCCTTCCCTTGCCAACTGGCGTGGAGGCGATCGGAAAAGCCGGCCCGCCATGGTAACAGTAGTCGATCCATGCTTTGTCGACGCTCGGCAACTGCTGTCCAAACGCGGCGAAATTGTGATTTACGTTGGGCAAAAACAGAACCCACTTCTCACCGGACAGTTTCGCAAAATGCGTCGCTGCATGGTCTGGAGGGAAGAAGTAGTCGTTGGTGCCGATGTACATCAGGGTCGATGCTGCCGTCTTTCCAGCGTAAGTCATCGGGTCAAACGCGCGGCGCCAAACGCGCTGCTTATCAGCGGGCAGAGAATCCAACGCAGTTGCCACATTCCATCCGGCCCCGTAGGCATCGTACACACAGCTAACGCGGCGATCGAGCCCAGCCGTGAGCATTGAGTACCAGCCTCCCATCGACCCACCACCACAGGCGATGCGCTTTGGGTCAATGCCCGGCTGCGCCTGCAGGTAATCGATAGCACGCATAATCGCGACTTCAAACATCGTATTGAAGTCTTCATTCAGGTCTGGATTGAGCCCGAATAATGCCTGTGGGCTTGGCTTTGCCCATTTCGTGTGGTAGGGAAGTGTAGGAGATCGCCACTCGATATCGAGCACGGCTCCGCGATACTGGCGCGCAAGCCACTTCACACCGGCCAGCTCTCGTCCGCCAGTTAAATCGATATAGGCAGGCACTTTAGGCTCGGGGTTAACCGGCCGGGAAAACGTGATGAATACTCGGTCAGGACCAGCAGCGGTTGTGCGGCTCGTGAAGTAAAGCTCATCCGTACGATAGCCATCTTCGACTACGGAGCTCAAAGTTTCAACGGCGAAGGAGCCTTTGCGCGCAGCTTTCAAATCCCAGAGCTTATTGATCTGCCGAAGCACATCCGGGGAGATCGCAGTCTCCGATGCTTTGCTTGAATCGACAACAGACATGTTGCCGGAAACAGGTTCGGCATCCTGAGCGCTGCAAGTTAACGATGTAAGTGAAGCAAGCCACAAACCAGAAAGTAGTGCGGCGATCATAATGCGATTTGAGTAAAACAACAGCGTCTCCCGGTGGGTGCGAGTTAGCACGCTCAACCACTTTCAAGTATATTCAACAATCGCTCAGTCTGTGCCTCTAACGCCTGTCGCCATTACGGTTTCAAAGTGCGGCGCTTCGGGCGCTTTGTCGACCGTCGACACGCGCCGGTCGGTAAACCCGGCCTCCTCCAACATCTCAAGCAGGTCGATCTGCGAAAAGCCCAGCCAAACATCTGCGTAGAGCTCTCTTGCCGCCTCAACTTCGTGCTTTAACAGATCAACGACAACAACTCTCCCACCCGGCCGTAAGATCCTGTGGGCCTGGCGAATTGCAGCGAGAGGGTGCACCGCATGATGCAGCGCCTGGTGGAACAGGGCGATATCGACGCTCTGATCTTCAATGGGCGGCGCCTCGATATCTCCGCATCGATACTCCAGATTATTGATGCCATGCTGCGCCGCTACTGCAGACCCGTACTCAACCATTCCCGGAGAGCTATCGACCGCGATAACGCGTTCAGCGCGCTGCGCGAGCAGCAGGGCAATAGTCCCCTCACCTGCCCCAAGATCGGCGATAACCAATGGGGGAAGCAGGGCAATCAGCATCTCCGCCATCCCCTTCCAGCTTCTGCCCGGCACATAGGTTCTGCCAAACTTCCCGGCCAACGCATCGAAGTAGGCACGAAGCTCCTCTTTGCGCCTTTGTATGATCAATGCCGCGCCCGCTGAGTCACGCGCAGTTTCGGGCATCTCGGCTTCTGCACGCAATAGAATTGCGCTGACAATTGTATTCTCTGCTGCTGCCTGCGTGATGTGATAGAGGCTCTTCTGTCCGGACCGACGCACCTGCACGTAGCCGGCAGAGCGCAGTTGAGAGAGCTGCATCGAGATGCGGCTCTGCCCCATTTCAAGAATCTCCTGCAGATCCGCTACGCTCAGCTCATCGTTCGCGAGGAGCCTCAACACGCGGATTCTTCCGGCATCGCCCAGCAGCCTTAGTGATTTTAACAGTTCCATAGTGTAAGAATTATAACTCGATTCACAAGATATATCAAAACATCTTGATTTATTGATACTATGCTATAATAGTTTTCGAAGGAGGGTTCAATGAGTACTGTTCTCGATGAAACCGCAACGCTGCCATACAAAGTCGCAGATATGTCCCTCGCCGATTGGGGACGCAAAGAGATTTCGATTGCCGAGTACGAGATGCCCGGCCTTATGTCCATACGCCACAAATACGCGGCATCCAAGCCCCTGGCTGGAGTTCGCGTTATGGGCTCGCTGCACATGACGATCCAGACCGCTGTGCTTATCGAGACTCTCGTAGCGCTCGGCGCGTCTGTCCGATGGTGCAGCTGTAACATCTTCTCCACGCAGGACCATGCTGCAGCGGCGATCGCCGCAACCGGCGTACCGGTGTTCGCATGGAAGGGTGAATCCCTTGAAGAGTACTGGTGGTGTACAGACCAGGCGCTCACTTTCCCAGGCGGAAAAGGCCCCCAGCTAATCGTAGATGATGGCGGCGACGCCACACTGCTGATTCACAAGGGTTATGCGCTGGAAAATGGCGACCGTTCCTGGGTAGATGCACCCTCCGGCAGCCACGAAGAGTCGGTCATCAAAGACCTTCTGCTTTCGGTTAATGCTATTAGCAAGACCCGATGGCACGATGTCGTTTCCGATTGGCGCGGCGTCTCGGAAGAGACCACGACGGGCGTACACAGACTTTACAAGATGCAGGAGGCGGGCGAACTGCTCGTTCCCGCAATCAACGTAAACGACTCAGTAACCAAGTCGAAGTTCGACAACCTGTACGGCTGTCGCGAATCCCTTGGTGATGGCATCAAGCGCGCAACCGACGTCATGATCGCCGGTAAGGTCGCAGTCGTCTGCGGTTACGGCGATGTTGGCAAGGGCTCCGCACAATCGCTTCGCGGCCTTGGCGCTCGCGTCATCGTCACCGAAATCGACCCGATTAATGCCCTGCAGGCCGCCATGGAAGGCTACCAGGTCGCACCGGTTGAGGATACTCTCGGCATCGGCGATATCTACGTCACCTGCACCGGCAACGTCGATATCCTGACCTACGAGCACCTCAGCAACATGAAGGATCAGGCGATCGTCTGTAATATTGGCCACTTCGATAACGAAATCCAGGTCGATAGGCTGAACACTGCAGCGGGCGTCGTTAAAACCAACATCAAGCCCCAGGTCGATAAGTACACTTTCGCAAACGGCAACTGCATCTTCCTGCTGGCCGAAGGCCGCCTGGTCAATCTTGGCTGCGCAACCGGCCACCCGAGCTTCGTTATGTCGAACAGCTTCTCCAACCAGACGCTGGCGCAGATCGATCTCTGGGCGAACAAGGACCGCTACGAGGTGGGAGTATACACCCTGCCGAAGAAGCTGGACGAAGAGGTTGCGAGACTGCATCTGGAGAAGATCGGGGTCAAACTGACCACGCTCACACCCAAGCAGGCCGCCTACATTGGCGTCTCACAGGATGGTCCCTACAAGGCAGATACCTACCGGTATTAGTCTCGCGGGTGTGCCAGAGAACACAATCGCAGCGCCGGATTATCGGCGCTGCGATTTTTGTTTCGTTTACCTAACGCGTTCGCTGGGTGCAAAGTGTACCTGGGTGAGGTTCCGGCAAGCTCGTCGTGACCAATTTGTGCGGCTTGCTTCCCTGCTTGCTACTTCCCTCTAACCGGCACTGCCGCCTCTGTATACTCACATTTTGGGTTCCAGAGAAGATACTCTTCGATCCCGAGCGCTTTAAGAGCGTCTATCTGCTGCTTGATCTGTTCCGGGCCATAGTGAACTCCCAGGCTAAAGTCCTGCAGCCACGGCCGCAGTTTGCAGCCGGATGCGCTGGTAACGATCTTTTGCGCATCGCGCACGGAGCGCGTGATTATCTCGCCAGGAGATGCGTTTGGGTTGGCGATACCGTATTCGCCTTTATGATAGTGCGATGGGTAGACCATCGGGCACACCCAGTCTGCGCCACTCGCCATCTTATCCAGCTTCTGGCCAATACCCTCGTCATCCTTAACCAGGCTCGTCAGGCCGAACACATCGATCGAGAACCAGGCTCCCGCCGCATGTACACGCTGCCGGGCATCGGCAACGAACTTAGCGATCACATCCTCGTGCGAAACACCCGGCGTCTGTCCCGGAAAGCGCTGCGTGCTTACGTGGTAGCTGGGAAACCGTACATAATCGAATTGGACCTCTTTGAACCCGTGCCTTGCCGCATCGATGGCAAGATCGATGCAGTAGTCTCTTACCTCCTGCTTGTACGGATTTAGCCAGGCGTAGCCGGAGCCGTCTAGCCAGAGTTTGCCGTTAGAGGTTTGTACCGCCAGATCTGGCCTTACCCGCGCAAGCAGCGTGTTTCGCATGCAAGCGATGCGGGCGATGGGCCAGATTTTGTGTTGATCCAGCGATGCGATAAGTCGGTCCACACGAAACATCTTGTTGCTAGCGTTCGTTTTGATGGCCAGGGGGACGTTGGCATTGTAGGAGAGTTGACCGTCGTCGATAATATCGACCGCAACGGCATTCAGGTCAGTGCGCTCTATCAGCTCTTCGATGCGGCTCAGCCGAGTTTCCGAGCCAGCGTGCCATCGTGTCAGATGCACGCCTCGGAGACCACGCGGCGGCAACGGTGGCAGCGCTGGCGGAGTGGGCTTGGCCTGAGCCAATGGTGCCCGCTGGCTCGGCGCATTCGCGAACTTCGGGGGCGAGTTTCGGTGGCAGCCAACGGCAAGAAGCGCTGCTACAGCAATCACTGGAGAAATTGCACAGCCCGCCATAAGAACTAATTTTTTTGCATGGTAGCGCATAAAATGCCCTCACAATCGGGAGCCGCCGATAATATCAGTAATAAGAACAACCAGCTATTGACTTCAACTAAATGGGATTAATTGCATTATAAACCATGGAAAGAGATTGCGCAACTTGTGACATCGCAATCCCGTTGCATGTACAATATCCGCAACGTAATCTTCAAAATCCCGATAGGATCCGGTCCGACCATGTACCCATCAATCGAACCCTACGACACTGGTATGCTCGATGTTGGCGATGGCAACAGTGTCTACTATGAGCAGTGCGGTAACCCGAAAGGCAAGCCTGCTGTGGTGTTGCATGGCGGACCCGGGTCTGGATGCACGCCCGGTATGCGTCGCATTTTCGATCCAGATGCGTATCGCATCATCCTGTTCGATCAGCGCGGCTCCGGCACCAGCACGCCACATGCCAGCGAATTCTCAACGGATCTCTCCGTAAACACGACCGCCCATCTCCTCGCCGATATGGAACGCCTGCGATTACACCTGGACATTGATCGATGGCTGATCTTCGGAGGTTCCTGGGGAGTAACGCTCGGGCTCGCGTACGCGGAACTTCACCCGAATCGCATCGCCGCGATGGTGCTGAATGGCGTCACCACCACCCGAAAGTCTGAAATTGACTGGCTCTACCGCGGTGTCGCGCCACTCTTCCCCGAGCAGTGGTCCAGGTTTCAGGCTGGTGTGCCCGTTGAACTGCGGCATCTCGGAATGCTGGAGGCGTACTGGTTGCTTCTCGCAGATCCAGATCCTAATGTGCGAATAAAGGCCGCAAGCGATTGGTGCGAATGGGAAGCCTCCCTGCTCTCGGTCCTGCCAGATTACAGGCCAGGCCCACGCTGGGCCGATCCCAAATTCCAGATGGCCTTCGCCCGCATCGTGACTCACTATTTCCGCCATATTGCCTGGCTCGAGGATGGCATCCTCCTCCAGGAAGCGCATAAGCTATCCGGCATTCCCGGTGTGCTGGTTCACGGTCGGCTCGATTTCGATGCACCATTGACAACAGCCTGGGAACTCGCACAGGTCTGGCCCGATGCAGAACTGGTTGTAGTTGGCGGCGCGGGCCACTCTGGCGCTGACCCGGGGATGACCGAAGCCGTCATCGCCGCTACCGATCGCTTCCGGTAGGCTCAGTGCTTAGGGATCCTTTGGCCGCAAAAACACGTAAAGAGCACAAAAACGCATCGAAATGCGATTGGCGTGAGCCGCAATTTCTTCTCAAAACGATATGGCGTCCGTTTGCGCAATAATTAGCTATGAATGAACTACGCACCGCACAGCTCGATACACAATCGGCGATTATATGCTCGATGGCGGGATTTGCAGCCGCTCGGAATATTATGCGGCCCTGTGGGTTTCAACAGCTCCGCGAAAGAATTTGGGTCGTGTGCGATCCTCCCGCGTCCAGTAAACTGCCGCCGCGCACTACCGAGATTGTCTCCTACCGTGTGAGCGCGGACGAGGTTTTCGCGGCAGCAGCAGCCATGAAGTACACGAAGTACTTCATTTGTGCCTTTGTCGATACTGCCGATCAGTCCCTTCCACTAATCGCCGACTTCAAGCGTGCAGGCTGCCGCCTGATGCGGCGCGAACCGCTGTTCGTTGCGCCAACCGACTCACTACATCTCTTTCCATCGAGCCAGATCAGTCGCGTCACCACCCAGGAGCGGGCGGATGCAGTAGCCACAGCAGCACGAGCGAAACAGATCCTGCCCGAGCACCTAACCGATGACAATAGCCTGTGCAGATTGTATGCAGCATACGAAGCCGATGATTCCAAACGAGAGCGACTGCCTGTAGGCTGGTTGCGCAGTGTTCGAACCATCGAAAAATGTTCCTATGTCGCTGGCCTGAATGTTGTCGAAGTACACCGCCGAAAGGGATTGGGCAAAGCGCTGATGAGCGCCATGCTCGCCGATGATGCGAGGCTCGGCCTTAACTGGTCGGTACTCACGGCTAGCAGTGCAGGGGCATTGCTCTATCCGCATCTTGGATATGAACAGAGGGGTAAGCTGGTTCTCTTTGCTTCGCCGAAGGCCGGTTATTAGGGAGTACGCATCATTTGAATATCCCGCCAATCGCGTGTATCTACATCGATCCGTCGAGCTTAAAGCAGTTCGTGGCGAGCACTTTCTCGATTTGCGGCATGGCTGCGGATCGGGCATCGCTACTGGCAGACCTGCTGGTGACCAACGATATGCGGGGCGTATACAGCCACGGGTCTGTACAGTGCTCGAACTACTCGCACCATTTTCGACACGCGCAGTTGGATCCAAACTCCACAATTACCACAGTGCGAGAGTCACCCACGACGCTGGTCTTGGATGGCGGAGGTGGGTTAGGATATTTTCCATGTCTTGAAGCGATTGAGCGTGTCATTGAGAAAGCCCGCGCGTGCGGAATCGCAGTCGCCATCACATCGAATCACGGTCATTTTGGTGCGGCCGGCATCTATGCACGCGTACCGCTTCCGCACGGGATGATCAGCTACGTCACGTCCGGTCATCAGCTCGACCTGAGCCCGGATCGGTTTGTGATGGCTGCAGCTGGCGGGTCACCGATGGCATTCGGAATTCCCTGCGGACAGGAGCCGGACTTCGTCCTGGATTTCGGAGCCGTTCATGATATGTACCTAGGGCCAGAGGAGATGCGACCCATCGTCGAGATGGTGCCAAGCACTGTACTGAGGAGTTTTGGGCTCGGTTGTGCCTGCCAGGCGCTTGGCGGCTTATTGTGCGGCGTGCCGGTTGATCCTGCACGTGCAAATCGGGCATGGCCCGGCGCGAATCAAGGGAGCCTGATGATCGTAATCGATATCGAGGCAATCGGGAGTCTGGAAGCATTTCGCACCGAGATGGATGAGTACTCTCAGCGCGTTCGAAAATTGACCCCTCTGCCCGGCATCGACGCCTCGCTGCTGCCAGGTGAGATAGAGGAGCGGCGGTACAGCGACGCATTGAGAAAAGGAGTTACGTTGGGAGAAAGGCAAACGGATGTGCTCCGTGCCCTCGCCAAAGAACTCGGACTTAAGTCACCATTCTGATTCCGACTACTTTGATAGCCGTTCGATGGCTTCGGCGAGCTTTAGTTGATATTTGCAATACTCATCAACTGCCCACTTCGCATCGTGATCTCGCTCACCCAGCTTGAACGACGCAAGCTTGTCATCTAGCAGCTTCTTCGCATCGCCTGCCGCTGTTTTGGTTGGGTTCTGTCGGACCAGTCTCTGCAAAGTCAGCATGTAGCGATAGTCGTCGATGCCTGCACGAATCTCGCGATCAAACTCTACCGATGGGATCAGGTTTCCCTTCGCATCGGAGTTGCACCAGCAGTAGTCGTCTTCCCGGCAATCCAACGCATAATAGGGGTCGCCTGCTGCGGCATTCCAGTGCCAGGAGAGGCGGAATTTCATTCCATACTGCTGGGCACACTTAAACATGTACGTTCCAAACGTCCATCTGCTGCCGCCATTATAAAATGCCCAGCCTCGGCCCGCCCCCTTTACGGCATCAATACTTGCATCGTCATGGTCATTTAAGCTCGGTATCCGAAGCGATTTTGCAAGTTCCATATGCGGATCTCCCGGCTTATTGCCGGTTACGCTCGTCGCTCCAGTTGTGATCATGCCTTTCGGCGCGGCTGCATCCCACGCTCGAGCGTTGGCAGCCGAAACCTTCGCTGCATCTCCCAACGGTTCGTCGCAAAGGTTGAAGGCGAAAGGCAGCCAACCTGTTGCGCGGGCGTGTTCATCAACCACTTTCAATACAACCGAAAGGAACTGCGTGTAATCTGAGAACCCGGCGCTCCGCATCGCGTTCTCATCGACCGTGTAGTTATCAAACCCTGCGATGCCGCCATTGTAGTTTACGACGACGTTGTGGAAGCCGACGGCTTTTGCATCCGCCATCTCCTGATCCGCCTGGGTAAAGTCGATCTTAGGAATCTTGTCCTTCCACTCCGAAATGCGAAGAGTTGGGATGCCCGAAAACGTCGTGCAGCCATACTCACGCATCTTAGCGAGGCTCTTCTTGAACATCTGCCGGGCATAGTCGCCCATTTCGTTTGAGTACCAGGGCAGCCCCAGTGATGATCCCCAGGGACCAGCAGCAACATCCAGCTCATCAAGAGGTGTCGCGAATAGGCGAACCTTCAATGGCAGCAGTGCCAGTCTGTGCCCCGCTCCATCCTTGATCTCGATATTGCCAGAATATACACCTGCTGTCGCTGCGCGCGGAGCATGCAGCGTATACCAAAACGTCGTCGTAACTCCGCTGCGTATATCCGCCTTGTCCGTTGGAAGAATATAGCGCGGCGATATCGTATAGACACTGCCTTCGCCGGTAACTCGCGTTAGGCGATGCGACACAACGCCAGCGGAGAAACTGGATGCCGGCAGCATGTGGCCATCTGCCGCGCGAAGATCGGTGACACGCGCGCTCACCTCGCCAACGTTCCTGAGCGGGTAGAGCGAGAAAACCACAGGCTCGAGCTGCCCGGCCGATGCAAACAAACTCAAGCCGGTACTTTCAGAGCTCTCCTCGCGGCGCGGAACAGCCGTCACCGGGATCTCGTTCATCCAGTCCCGATAGAACACCGCGAACCCGCGCGCCTTCTCCGCCGCCGTTGCCACATAATCTGGTATCGGCCCAGAACGATCGCGCTTGCCATCCGGAATTATGCGTTTAAAGTAGTTGTCGAAGTAGAAACGGCGTCTTTCGCGCAGATTCTTCAAGTAGGCCTTGCCCTCATCCGCCTGCGATGCGGGATAGAGCACCAGGCAGGAGAGCGCATTGCTAAATGGATCGTCGCCCTCCAGCGCAATTTCGAGCTTGCCGCCTTTAACTTCTACATCAAACTCTTTCTCACGGAAGTAGGCAGCCTGATACTTATCGAACGTATTCTCGAGCGGTGAGTCTTCGGATTGCGAGAAGCGGTAGTACTTATCCCGGAACGTATCCCGATTAAGTTCATCGGAGCTAACCAGCGTTCCATTGGCCTTTATTGCGCGGTGATGAAAGATCTGAAACTCACCCCAGAAACCTGATGGATAATCGATGTTCAGCATCACATGATAACGGCCATCCGGAAGATCGACGGTAAAACTGCCCTGCTGCAGCAGAATACCCTTCTGGTACAGGGGGTCTGGTTGAAGAACATCGTAAGCGCGCAAAAAGCCGGTGGACTTCAGGCCGAAACCACGCCCCGGGTTGTACAGCATTGAGGGAGTTACTGAAACAAAGCCCGAAAAGGGCATCGCGCTGCCCGGTCCAAATGAGTATGCCTGCAGCCCTTTAACATGGATGCGATCTGAAAGGTCACGTTCAAGCCGCATGTTAGAAAAGTAGATCGGGTGCTTGGTGTCGCCTGGGTTCAGCACGAACTTCTTGATGTGCGCCACATCCAGCGCCCTGCCCGGCCTGCTCTTCTCACCTACATAGAGCGTCGTTGGAACAACAAGCTCCGACTTGCCCGGCGGTATCACCGTGTTGTAGTTCACCCTGGTCCAGTAATCGGTGGTGCCGGTATCCTGAATCTCAACGTAGAGCTGAACAGGCTGCTCGTTATCGCTGAAAACCTCCATGCGAAGCAGATCGAAGCCGCTCCAAGCCTGAAGTCCATCCCAAACCGCATACCCCGAATTGATCCGGAGCGCTGTGCCACCTGCAGGCGCGTGCTCGGTCGCAACACCTACTGCACCGTCACCTGAACCGACAAAGGGAGCCGCGCTGTTTGCAGCAAGCGTTACGAGCGGCTTTGAAGCAGGCCCGACTGCAGAAGCGCGCGCAGCTTGCAGAGGATCTCCGCAGGCATAGCAGGTTCGCCATTCTGGCTGATTCCGATACCCGCACTCCGGGCAATGAACGGCATCCGCAGCGAGCGCTGCTGGTGGCGTAACGGGACGTTCTTCGTTTCCAATAACCGGTCCATTTGTGGTTGGAATCGATTCCGGCACACGCGTCAGTGAGGCATCATCAACCCAGAGCCGTCCTTCAGCCATCAATCCAAGGCGGAAAACAAGCTCGCCTGCAGGTGCCTCCGATACCATTTCTAAACGTGTCCACCCGAAGGTTCCCGACTTCTTTAGCTGAAAGTACTTGTCGCCGCCAAAGTTAACGTCCTCACTCATCCCCCATGCGTGAACGCCAATATCCAGGCCGCGGATGTAGCATGTAAACCTGTATCGCCCGGCAGGAACCGTAACTGCTGGGCTATAGAGCCGAAGCTTACAGCCAGGCGACCCTTTAATCTCAGCGCACGTCTTCCCTTCATGTGCAATCTTTCCGTTAAGGAAAACTCCGCCGCCTTCGAAATTCCAGCCGGACCATTTGCCATAGGGAATGCCAAACTGATTTGGCGTGCGAGTCTCTTCGATGGATGGATCGGGCAAGAGATTTTGCTGGGTGTAAGCGATGCCGGGCAGCAACGAAAATGAGATAACTGCTGTTGTTATCGCCAATACTCGACTGATCATAGTCATCTCGTTTCTGGAAAGTCGCTACGTGCGTGACACGGTAATTCGCTTGGCCCGGATCGCGGAGTTGTGGCCCTCTTCGTAGTAGACGCAAAGCACCGTGCCATCTTTCAATTCCACAAGGCTCGGATAGGCGCCAATCGTGGTGTCGATCGCCACGGGTCCCATCCAGGTGTGGCCCTCGTCCAGGCTATAGTGAAGTGAAGTGCCGGGAAGCCGATGCGCCATAATCAGCACGCCGGAGCGTGTCATCAGGAG
The DNA here is from genome assembly GCA_903919615.1 of uncultured Chthonomonas sp. Classification (GTDB taxonomy): domain Bacteria; phylum Armatimonadota; class Chthonomonadetes; order Chthonomonadales; family Chthonomonadaceae; genus CAIXIX01. The sequence goes on along the minus strand of CAIXIX010000211.1, from coordinate 13,922 downwards.
GTACGGGCAATGACCAGGGAAGCCGAGATTATAGACTTCGCCCCAGGTTTCGCCTCTGTCCTTTGATACGGCTCCGCACATCACCTCGCGCATAACCGCGAGCAGCGTTCCATCAGAACGCTCCAGAATATCCGTTTCGTCCAGTGTTTTTCCTGCGCGCTCACCAATCGGATGGGGCGTACTCCAGGTCCTTCCACCATTATCCGAGATGCAGACGGCAGGAAAGCTGCGTTTTCCATTTCCATCCACCGTGTAGACAATCAGCAGCAGCCGTCCGGATTTCAGTCTGCGAATGGGGGTTGAAGTGGCAAAGGAGGGCATCACGATCGCGGGCTCAAACCAGGTATTGCCATTATCTCTGGACTGAGCGATGCAGGTATCACACTCGCCGTTTAGGCCATATCGGAAGAAATTGACCAGCAGCCTGCCATCCGGTAGGCACACGATCGAAGGGTCTCGGTCATCGTCTGGCGTATCGGCAACCACGAAGGGATGAGACCAGGTTTTGCCTTCGTCATGGGATCGGATCCCGCAGATCCTTCCACCTTGTGGCAGCGACGGTGTGGGATGCGAAATATGGGTGTATCCCGCGTAGAAAACGCAGATGAGGTCGCCTGTACGGGTCCGGCAAATATCGGGAAAAGCCTGGTATCCGCCGGCGCCGGCATCCGTTACGATTCGCTGAAAACCTGCAGAGACCTCGATAGAGGCGTTGCCAATGGCCTGAGGACGATCCGAAGCGTGAGCCCCAACCGCTGAGAACAAAATCGGTGCACTCGTCGCACGCAGCAATTGGCGCCTTGAAAGAAATACACGGTGCATGTCGCCACCCCCTGTCGTGGTGATGGGTTAGACACACAGATGCCTATTACCTGCGCAGGGGGAGCCACACTAACTGCAAAGTTGCTTGTAAAGACTGATCACCCGTTTGACGTAGTTCTGCGTCTGAGTGTAAGGAGGGATGCCGCCATACTTTTTAACCTTATTCACACCAGCATTGTATGCGGCCATTGCAAGCGAAACCTGTTCAAAACTCAGTTCACCGCCTGGCAACGCCTTCGAGGAGAAGGTATCAAGTCGGCTGCGAAGATAGTTTACGCTGCCTCCCAGATTTTGAACCGGATCGTAGGGGTTATCAACTCCGAGCGCACGCGCAGTGCCGGGCATCAACTGCCCAAGGCCCATAGCTCCAGAGTGCGAAGTGGCGTTAGGATTGAAATGGCTCTCCGCCAGAATCATGGCGACTATGAGGCGAGGATCAACATTGTACCTATCCGCAAAGTTAAGCAGGTGGAACGTGATCTTGCTCGCAGTGGCGCCATCCAATCGCGGATTAACCTTTGCAATGTACGTGTAGTAGGGCCAGAAGAGCGGCTGTGCGCGCGAGGACAAATAGGTGGAATAGGAGCTGGTCGCAGCGGCTGCCGGTGGTGGAGGAAGTTCGCGGCGATGCCCGTATTCAACAGAACGGCTCGCCTGTTCCCGCCAGCGCGCTTCAATTTCGTTGCGCCTGCCGTCCGCTTCCCGCCTGGCCTCGTTGCGGGCTTCAACTGCCTTTTCGAGAGCCGTTACCTCGGCATCTCTCGCTATCGCTAGAACCTTGAGCGGCGCTACATTACTTACTCCAGGATCGCCGACCTCTGCCAGAACTCTCACTCTTGCCGTCGGATCGGAGTTCAAATCGTTCTGCATGCTCGGGAGGACATTTAATGTCGCGGAGGTATCGTCGCGGAGGATAACGAGCAGGGAAACCGTACTCCCATCGCTGGAACTGCCCTCGACGCGACCAGACAACTCAAGTGTTTTGCCGGTGTATCGTGTGGGATCTAACTGCACCTTCGCGTTTGTCAGCGACGTGTCACAATGCGTTTCTCTTCGCAACTGCGTATATTTCGAACCGGACACGGGATGCTCTGGAGTGGAAGCGTGTAAAGGCGCAGCGAACAGAAGAACGCACAGGAGCGTCACGGCAGATGTTGAGAAGATGGAGTTCAAGCCCCACTGCCTTTCTCGAAGAGGCCGCACAGATGCCTGCAGCGACCATCATCTAATTCAGGCATCGAAGCCATCGCGACGTACAATGCCATGAAGAAGAGAATACGAGGTTCAGCGCCAAGAAATCACACGATTGGCACAGATAAAAAGAGCGGAGAGGCCGGGATTCGAACCCGGGGTAGCGGTTATTACCGCTACAACTGATTAGCAGTCAGCCGCTTTCGACCACTCAGCCACCTCTCCAGATCGGCGTTATTGTATCACAGCTCACTTTGAATTGCAAGCAGGTCCGTGGAGTTTACCCCTAGACTATGCTTAAACCACCGCTTTAGAATCGGCTCTTGGAATGTGAATTTTGAACCGCGTACCTTTTCCTGGCGCCGAGTCTACCTGAATGTAGGCTTTGTTTTGGAGAACGATGCCATAAACCGTTGCCAGTCCCAGGCCGGTGCCTTTTCCTTTGTCCTTCGTTGTAAAGAAGGGCTCGAATATTCTGTCTTGTACCTCGGCGGGCATGCCAACGCCATCATCCATAACATTGATTCGAACGTATTCGCCTTCTGGAATGAGAGAGCCCGGACGCGCAGGAATGCGCACATTAATGGTTTCAAGCAGCACAGTCCCACCATGTGGAGGCATCGCATCACGCGCATTCACGAGCAGGTTTACAATCACCTGTTCGAACTGGCCCTGATCGAATTTCACATGCCAAACATCGGCGACTAGCTTCGTTACAACGTGTGTCGTTCTTCCCATGAGCGGTCCCAGCATGTTAGTCATACCAAGTATCAAACTGTTTGGATTTACTACGGCTGGCGTTGTGTGCTGTTTGCGTGCAAACGCGAGCAGCTGTTTCGTGAGGTTAGCTCCCGTATCTGCTGCATTCAAAATGTTCTTTATGCTGGAAATGCTGTCTGCGTCATCTCCAACCGTGTCTTCCAACAATTCAGCATGACCGATGATTACCGAGAGAAGGTTATTGAAATCATGGGCAATTGCGCCTGCGAGCCGCCCAATGCTATCCATCTTCTGGGATTGCTGAAGCTGCTGTTCCAGGTTCTCAACGCGGGTTACGTCGGTACAAATATGGATAAGCCGTTCAACTTTTCCCGTTGACCCCTTAACTGCCATACCCGTTTCCCGATAGTAAGCTGGCGCCCCGCTTGGCCGTTTACTATGCAGCGTTAGCTCATACTCGGTGCCGTTCTCCAGGGCGGCAGCGATCGCACGCTGGAGCCGATTCGCTTCTTCTTCGTCGTACAGACCGCAGAGCTCATCAAGGCTGGATGGCGGATTCGAATCCGCCCTTCCGATTAGAGTCAGGAAATTAGTGGAGAACCACAACTGCCCCGTCTCAACCGTTAACTCCCAACTGCCCATGCCTGCCACACGTTGGGCAGCATCGAGCCGATCTGTCGCAAGACGCTGCAGGGCTTCTAACGTCTTATGACGAGTGATGTCGTGACAAAGAACAGACCAGAAAAGACCGTTGCCGGCTTTGTCTGCATGCATTATCATCTGTGCGTAACAGTTGACGACGCTGCCATCAGCAGCGATAAGGTCTAACTCACCAGACCATGCTCCCGTCGCACGCATCACATGCATGCCCACATTGTCAATAATATCGAGAGACCCGACTGTCAAATTCGTCCGAAGATCATCTGCTAGCTCTAGATCGGAACGCCAGCCCATGACGCTTCGACATGACTCGTTACAATACAGCACTTGCCCTTCCATACCAAACGTCAGAACCATGTCGCTCGCGGCTTCCATGATCATTCGCAGCCGCTCAAGCTCCATTCTCGCGATCGTTTGAGCCGTTATGTCCTGGGTCGTTCCGAGAATGCGATCTGGCTCTCCTTTCTCATTTAGGATGATCCGTGCTTTCCGCAGAAGCCATCGCTCCGTGCCATCCGGCAGGTGCGCGAGTGTCTCCACTTCGCGCTGGGTTATGCCTGTCAAAGCATAGTCATTTAGCACGAGGTCCCAATTGAGCGGCGCACCATGATATCTTGCAGAGATCTGCTCTTGCGTCGGTTTCGGCTCTGTGGGATCGAACGCAAGAAGGCGATAAAGCTCGGGGCTCATATAAAATTCGCCAGACCTTAAATCCCGGACCCAACTGCCCAGGCTCGCAACCTCCTGTGCGAGGTGCATCTGCTCCGTTAGCCACAACTGCTCCTGTTTTGCCTTCTTCTCGACAGTTATGTCTCGGCTCACCGTGAATCTAAACAAAGGCTGTCCGTTGCTATCTCGGTGGATAAACGACTGAGAGAAAAGGGATACAAGTGCGCCATCGGGCGCGACAACGTCTAACTCTCCGGACCATTTTCCTGTTTTCAGCGCCTGGGGCCTGGCTTCATCGGTCACCCGTTTTATCGATTCAGGGGTGTACATACGGAAAAAGTCATCCATCCGCGTGTGGACTTCCAGGCTCCCAAACCGTTCACGGAACGCTGCATTTAAGTACAGCAGAGTCCCGTCTATCCTACTGATCGTTACCAGATCACTGGACGCTTCAATAATGTGATAGAGCCGCTCGAGCTCCAGTTCGGCGCGTTTGCGCTCCGTTATATCCATCACCGTGCCGTGAATGCGAACAATTTCACCTTCACCATTGAATTCTGCACGTGCCTTGCGGTGAACCCACCGTTCCGAATGGTCAGGCAGACATATCTTGGAATCCGAGCTGACGGTTGTTGGCTGTTGATCGTCTGGTGGCCCTGCAAATGTCCTGATGAGTAGTTCACCTTGCGGATACCGAGAAGAAATCAGGTTTAGCGGCGGCACACCGCAGGCAGGATCGAACTGCAACAATTGATACATCTCTTTAGACCAATATGCCTCACCAGTTATTGTATCCCGCTCCCAGCAGCCTAAGCTTGCTACCTCCTGTGCCTCTTCAAGCATCTGTGCCATTTTCTTGAGATCGTTCTGTGCCTTAAGCTGTTCGCCTATGTCTCGCGCTATCCCCGATAAATATGCGTGCCCCAGGGAATCCTGGTGTGCGACAAGATGTAGTGAGACTGGCGTTTCAATGCCGCTCTCGGAGAGATAGACCGACTCGCATTCATAGCTGCCATCTCGAATAGTTGCCGCAATCGACTCGCTCTGACATTCGAATTTCCACGAGGATGGCGCAATAACATCCCGCATCGAAAGGGATTTAACCTCTTCGAAGGTTTTGCCCAGAAACGCGCAAAGTGACTGATTGGCGTACAGGATTTCACCGTCGACAGTGAAAGTGACCACATAATCTGAGCCAAGCTCAACAATCGCGTTCAGCCTTGCGTGCTCTTCTTCGGCCAGTTTTAACGCCGTGACGTCGGTAATCGTTCCAACGCGACGAATCGCGCGACCGTTCACGTCCCACTCATTCCGGAAGCTCGAGACGATCCACCGATATCCGCGGCTCGGATGATAATAGCGCATCGTGAACTGGACAGGAACTCCGTCGCGCTCAAAGCGCCATACGGCAGCGTCTCGGTCTGGCTTGTCTTCGGGATGAATCCGTGCCTCAAACTCTTCGTAGGGCGGTATGCCATTCGCAGAATCAAATCCCGTAATCTGGAATATCTCGGGAGACCAGTGGATCTCAAGAGTGATCAGATTGAGGCTCCACGTGCCAATATGCGCGTTCGCACGTGCATCATCGAGCTGAACAGAGTCCTGAACTCCTGAATTTCCGCCAGAGCTCTGCAGCCGGAGTCTGGAAACGGTATTCGCAATTAAATCGGCAGCGCAATCAATAAAACTCGCTTCATCCTCAGTAATCTGCGTGCATGTGTTCGTCGGCAGGCAAAGCACCCCTCGCTGCCCGAGGTCCGAATTCATTGGCGCTGCGATTAGAAACCGGGCGTCACGCTGTGACTCCGGCAACGCAACATGAGCTGCATCCGCGAATTCAGGGTAATCACGCTCGAATGAGGCACAGTCCGTGTATAGATTGCAAGTATTGCGTGTTTGAGGAAGGGACGACAAATCTATCCTGACGCGGCTATAATCGGAAACACCAGAACAGGTCTTGGATGCCGTGTTGTCGGAGGAAATCTGCGAGTAGGAGATGCGCGCCCGGTCATCTGAGAGCCAAAGAAGCGCGGCAGATGAGATGCCAAACGGAGACATTAAGTTCTTAATTATGGATGTTTCAATGTCGGAGTCGGACTGCGCACCCTTAAGCGAGCGCATTAAATCTGTCAGGAAACCTAGAAAACTCGACGACCTTGCCTTATCCTCAGGCGCTGCCTCGCTTCCGGATTGTTTCGACTGAACTTCAAGGTTCAACGACGCTGACTCCAATTCTGCATGAGAACACTCGCGGCCGTAACGCAATGAGAACCATACGTTTCGGACACAGGATACCGCAACTGTGAAACTTTGCGCAATCGAATGTTCACTAGAAGTGGAAGATTACTTTCCAGACATTGCAGCTATAATCTGAGCGCCAAGCTGTGCGGACTTAAACGGTTTCTGAAGCAAGCTCCAGTTGCGCAAATTGTGCGACTCTGCCTTGACAAACTGATCAGAATAACCCGAAACAAGAAGCACTGGCATGTCTGGATATTCGGCCTGAACTTTTTCGACGAATTCGATGCCGTTCATCCCGGGCATCACAATGTCGGTAATAATTAAACCGATCTCACTCCCGTGCTCTCTAAATAACGCCAGGGCCTCTATTCCGTCGCGAGCAGCAATAGACTTAAAGCCATGCCGGGCGATCACAGAACCGATAATTGCAACCATGGCGGGCTCATCGTCCGCTACCAGCACTGTGCTGCCTATTCTCGCTCCTGTTTCGATTTCTTCTCTTCGACCAGATCCCGTGGCGCAATGTTCCGGCGGGGATGCGAGTGGCAAATGGATCGTAAAAGTTGTTCCGGCTCCGAGAGTTGAAGCGACAGAGATAAAGCCGCTATGCTGTCGGACGATCGCGTAGGCCGTTGCCAGACGTAGCCCCGAAGTAATCGATGCCCCTTCGCTGTAGTTCGGTTCAAACACGCGCTGTAGTTCAGCATCGGTTAATCCGGGGCCGTTGTCCGTAACGCTGATCACCGGATGCCTATCCGTATTCCCTGCTCCCCAACCCGATGTGACTTCATAGGCTGAATCGGGAACAGCGTCGACTTCAATAGTAACCAGACCCGCATGATGTGTTGTCTCAAGGCCATTTTGAATTAAATTATAGACGGCCTGAGTAATCTGCTTTTCATCTGCAAAGATCACACCGGGCGAAGTTTCGCCACTGAGCAGAAAACGGACGTGGGCATCAAATGTTTCGGAATTAGAGGTGGTAATTCGCTCCACGAGATTGCTAAGTTCAATGTATCCGGGATTTACCGGCAGTTTGCTTGCAAACGCCTCAAGATGCTCGGGGATCTTATGCATGAGCGATGCGGCTCGCAGGATGTCTGCAACAAGGGAACTCTTCTTGTCCCCCTGTTCCAGCAGTTCGGCCAGCATCTCCGCGCTTCCGCTGATAACTCCTAGCGCCTCATTTAGATTATGGGTCACGATACCCGCAAGCCTGCCAATGCTCTCAACATTCTGGTCCTGCCGGATCCGTGCTTCGAGACCGTGTCTCAAACGTACATCTGTTATCGAACCGTATACAGTGTCGCCCGTTTCGCCCTTCTGAACCCTAAGCTCTACCCATATTGTCCCCCCGTCCTTGTTAAGCAGGCGTATCTCTGCGCTCTCAGGCAAGGAGACAGATGCTTTCGAAAGCAAATGTATTACCGTTTCGCGGTCTTCGCGATAAAGGTAGTCGAGCAAGTTAGCGTTTAGGCTCGAAGTGTTCGAAAAACCGGTAATGGCCTCCCAGGCTCCCGTCAAATGGCTCAGACAACCCGATGGGCTCGCGACAAAAGCGACTACGCTTAAGCTATCGAGCATTCGCTTGTACCGCTCTGCATCCTCGCGCATCTCGTGATTACGTGCGAGCAGCATACTTATCGTACTGCGCGATTCGGTTAGAGCCGTTCGAAGGAAAGCGTCTGAAACGAGAAAGTCGGAGGCGAGTTCATGTGGCGGAAAGTCGTGCAGCGTCAACCCCAGAGATTCCAGCTGGGACATTTCAGAAACGAGCGGCGAGCCCATAAACAGCAGTCGTCCCGCTTCGATCTTACGAAATAGTCCCTTGAGCCTCAAAGGATTGTTAAGTGTCTCAATGACGCAAAGCTGCCCAACGATTGTAGCTATTCCAGAGGGCGTCATTTCTGCATCGTGCGGGCTTACGATTCGAAACAGTTCATCGAACTGAGTTCCACCGCTCAAATCGGGGTACCGCCGACGCAGGGTCGAGCCAAGCTGCTCGACACCAAGATTTTTGTCGAGAGCTATATGGAACGGAAACAGACTGGTTAGTTCGCGTGCAGTCAGGCTCAACGGGAATTCTGACACATCACACCTTGCTTTCGTGCTCTCGGCTGTAAACGGAGTCCATTACGTTTACAGCCAGAGTCGTCCGATTTCTGGGCAATAGAGGCCTAAATCTATAACATTATCATTAATACAGCATTAAAGATTGTGGTTCCACCTCCTGGCCGTGACACTATGTGCATTATTTATGCCAATAATTTCTGGCTCATTTCAAAAATGTGGGTCGAATTATGACTTCGACCGAGAGATTCCGATTGCGTACCAGTATCCATGGTGAAATGTAAACATCGGATTGACTGCAGCGAGTTTTTCAGCAGACTGTATGAACGACCAAGTTTCCCGGGGTTATGTTCCGATCATAAGCGCCGTTACGCAGTTCGACAACGACGAAGCCTAAAATAGGGCAAACTATCCACGGAAATCTACTCATTTTTGAAAAGAAGTTACGTTTCAACTAACTGCGTTTCTTTGAGTGTTTGCGCTCTTTGCGTGACACTTTTCTCCTTGCTTTTAGTTAGCATGCCGCGCCGGTCCGCCAGGCGTCATGCCCAAATTATGTGCCTTTTGTGCCTTTTGCGGTTATGGTGCTTTATGGCTTTGCGCCTTTGCTTAAGTCTCTTCAGTGATTGCGGCCTACTGCTTTATTGAACGTAATTTCTAGCCGTTAAGTTCACCCGTACGTGACCTTTAACGTATTTTGATGAAGGAACAAAGGGTCGGGCAACCGAACAGACCGGAACAGATTGCGGGTTCGGAAGGTTGATAGAAGATGGCAACGGAGCAAGACGTTATACTGGGTGTTGACATCGGCGGCACGAAATGTGCGGTTTGCATTGGCAATACGCGCGGTGAAGTGCTTCACAGGCTTAGTGAGCCGACCGACGGGGCGAACAGATCTCCGGAAGCCGTCATGAACAGCCTGGCGGACAAGGGGAAAACGCTGATAGCAACTGTCGGCGCAGCCTCTGTCATCGGTGTCGGAGTATCGTGCGGAGGCCCACTGGATACGACCACAGGTATCATCTATGCTCCACCCAACCTTCCGGAATGGAAAGCGGTTCCTGTACGGTCTCTACTGGAAGATGCCCTTCAGCTTCCAGTGCGCGTTGAAAATGATGCCAACGCCACCGCACTGGCAGAATGGAAGTTCGGCGCCGGCATCGGCACGCAAAACATGGTTTTTATGACGATGGGAACGGGCATCGGCGGTGGAATTATCGCCGATGGCAGGCTCATCCATGGCAGAAACGATCTTGCGGGCGAACTGGGACATCAGACGATTTTGATTGATGGGCCGCTGTGCGGATGCGGAAAGCGCGGTTGCCTCGAAGCGCTCGCCTCAGGGCCAAGCATCGAGCGGTCTGCAAGAGAAAGCGACCTTCCCGGTCGAGAGAAGCGCGTTCTGCATCTCGCTGGAGGAGACCTAAACAAAATAACGGCGGCTCACATCGTTCAAGCAGCCATTGAGGGCGATGACTTTGCAAACGCCATCCTGCAGCGGGCTGGCCGCTACATGGGTATCGGCATCGCCAACATCATTCAGATGTTAAATCCGGAACGTGTGATCCTTGGGACAATTGCGGTTCATGCCGGTGACCTGATTCTCGAACCGATCCGCAAGGCTGTAAGTGAGTTTGCCTGGAAGCGGTCCGCCGAAGTCTGCAGTATCGTTCCGGCAGCGCTCGGCGATCGCGCACAAGATCTGGCCGCGATCGCACTCTGGCTCCAGTAACGATTGGTCACGACAAAGGACGGGATAAAGGACAGGATGTTGAACCTTCGAAACCGGTGGCTTCGCTGCATTGCAATAGCTGCTTTGGCGGGCGTGTGTGTTGTCTCGGCTTCGGCCACTGGCCGCGAGCGTCGAGGACCCTTTGATAGCGAAAAATGGCCCTCTATCATCGACGTCACGAAAAAAGTCCATTTCATAAGCATTGATGGCAGCCTCAAACCGCCCTCTGCAGAATGGCTGCCAAACCTGCGTATACTTGCCGGCGGCGATCACGACACCGCGCCGCTTGAAATCGGAGGTCATCATGGCGTGCGTGTTCTCGGCATCAAATTCAATACCGCCGACGATCAGTTTACGGTCTGGGCAAACGAGCACACGATCGACATCCTGATGCAGATCTATGGCGACGACGCCCTGACGAATCCAGATGGCAGTTCGAAGTACTTTAACTTCTTAACGGGCACACTTCCAGATCCAATTGCTGTTGACGGCGGCCAGATCCCGCCCTCCGCTAAGAATGGCCATTGGAACTGGGTTCTCTTTCGCATTCCGAATGGGCTCAGGCATATGGATGGGGGCCGGTTGGTAGGCACCATCAACCCGCACGCACTCGCCAGCCCGGACATTGCGAAGGTCTCACGCCTGAGCGGCCAAAACGAAGGTACGATCCGGATGGATGGCCTGCACGACCTCAAAGTTCGTGCCGTTGCGTTCGGGCAAAAGGGAGCCTTTGGGGAGCCCGATCAGATCAATCGGTTCCGCAAGTAAGGTCTATCACCCGCATGCTGATCGAAGTGGAAAACCTAAAAAAAACCTTCCACGTTGCCGAACGGCAGTCTGGGCTGGCAGGCGCGGTTAAGGGCCTTGTGAGGCGCAAGACACGAGAGGTGTGTGCGCTGTCCGGTATCTCATTTCAAATCGGTCAGGGAGAGCTTGTCGGCTACATTGGCCCGAACGGCGCGGGAAAATCCACAACCGTTAAGACACTCTCTGGCATCCTGGTACCGGATTCCGGAAAATGCACGGTCGACGGCAGAACTCCCTGGCTCGAGAGAATTGAACACGTCCGTAGAATTGGCGTGGTATTCGGACAGCGCACGCAGTTATGGTGGGACCTGCCGGTCCGCGAGTCCTTCGATCTGCTGCGAGACATCTATTCTATTCCTACCGATGAATATCGACGAGCGTTCGATGAGATGGTGCACTTTCTCGATCTGCAATCGCTGTTGTCCACACCCGTGCGACAGCTTAGCCTTGGACAGCGGATGCGGTGCGATATCGCCGCGGCGCTGCTTCATGCTCCGCCCATCCTCTTTCTGGATGAGCCAACGATAGGTCTGGATGCCGTCTCCAAAATCGCAGTACGACAGTTTATTGCTCGGATCAACCGTGAGCGAAAGGTCACGGTCATCCTGACGACCCACGATATGGACGATATTGAGGCACTCTGCTCCCGCGTGATGGTGATCGGCTCGGGCAGGATCCTCTCGGATGGCTCCATCGCCGATCTGCGTAACCGGGTGTCTCAAGATCGTATCCTCATGGTTGACCTCGCGGACGCCTCAGATGTTGATGGCGATATTGAAGGCCCCTGGAACACATGTACCATCGCAGGCGGAAGGATGACCATTCGATACAGCCCGACTCAGATCGCGACCGCGGATCTAATCTCGAAGATAACATCAAAGTACACAGTGCGTGATCTCTACGTCGAAAACCCTCCGATCGAAGAGGTCATTGCGCAGTTGTACCGAAATCACGCTCAATGAAACCCTACACGGCGCTTCTGCGCGTCCGGTTTCTGACGCTCCTTCAGTACCGGAATGCGGCGATGGCCGGGGTGGTTACCCAGCTCTTCTGGGGACTCATCCGCACAATGATCTTTGAGGCATTCTACGCGTCCTCAACGGTTCGGCAGCCGCTCACCAAGGGTCAGCTGGTTACCTACATCTGGCTTGGCCAGGCGCTGCTTGGGCTGCTGCCCTGGAGCACGGATACGGAACTGAGAGATCGAATGCGTTCTGGCGCCGTAGTGTACGACCTCTTGCGTCCAGTTGATCTCTACTCACACTGGTACTGCTCTGCCATTGCGGCCAGAACCGCGCCAACGGTGCTGAAATCGATCCCGATATTCCTCATCGCTGGCGTATTTTTTGGCCTTAGCGCGCCAGCAAGCCCGCAGGCGGCATTGGCGTGGGTAGCGCTTACGTTCTGCGCACTATTGCTGAACTGCGCCTTTAGCGTGCTGATCTCAACCAGCATGCTGTGGACCGTATCTGGCGAGGGGATCTCCCGGCTGGCCCCAACCGTTGTCTACGCGCTGTCCGGCATGATGGTACCGCTCGTCTTTTTTCCAGCTTGGCTTCAGCCCGCACTCAACATCTTGCCATTTCGCAGTATGGTCGATATTCCGTTTCGAATCTACTCTGGCGCCATCCCCGCAACCATGGCGTTGAACTACGCAATTTACACTTTAAGTTGGGCTGCCAGCCTGATCGTTGCCGGCAGAGTTTGCCTTTCACGCGGCATGCGCCGCATGGTAGTGCAAGGAGGATAGACCTACATCATGATCTGGCTACTGGCAGCATTTGCCGCATCTCTCTCCGTCTCGCCGTCCCGGCCGAGCCATGTCGTACCGGAACCCTTGCATGGCATCCATCGCGTGCTGTTTCTGGGCGACAGTATCACCTATGCCGGCGAATATGTGGATATCGTACAGACCTGGCTGGCGATACACGAACCCGCGTCCGAAATCAAGATCTATGATCTGGGCCTGCCGAGCGAAACGGTTTCGGGGCTATCGGAGCCAGGGCATGCGGGAGGCGCCTTTCCACGGCCTGAGCTGAGAGAGCGGCTCGACCGCACTCTGGCTGCCATCAAGCCGAATCTTGTATTTGCCTGCTACGGCATGAACGATGGCATCTACTATCCGCTGGGCGATGACCGCTTCGAGAAGTACAAAACAGGCATCCGGGAGCTGCAGGCAAAGTGCAAACAATCAGGTGCCCGTCTTATCCTGATGACCCCGCCTCCGTTTGATTCCGAACCCATTCGTGCTTCCACGCTGCCTGCCGGTCTTAGCGCCTATCCACAGCCCTACGTAGGCTACGATGATGTGCTTGCAGCTTACGCCAAATGGCTCCTGACTTTGCGCAGGGAGGGCCAGCAAGTGATCGATCTGCATACCCCTCTGAGATCCTATCTCGACCAGGCAAGGCTCACCGATAAGGCATTTCGCTTTGCGGGCGATGGCGTCCACATGAACTCACTTGGGCACTACATCGCAGCGCGTGAAATACTCAACGTCCTGGGTGCGCATAGGGTAACGCAAACGGTAGTAGCAACGCTGGCCGCTGACAAACTTGCTGCAAAAACGGACGAACACAGCTCGGACAACCTATCAATAGACGTTCAAGTACGGCCGCTGATGCCATTGGACTCTAGCCTTGGTCTTGCACCCGCCGATCTCGCGATAGAGGTTGCGAAGTACGATCGACTCATTCTCAAATTTCCGCATGCCAGAGCGGACAGGAAGTACAGGCTGGATTTACCGAACGGACCGTTGACCGTTTCCGGCGTCAGCCTCGCAGCAGGCATCGATCTAACTCCTTACGCTTCGACCCTGCTCCCGCAGGCAAAGGAGATTGCGTCTGCAGTTCATACGATCCGATCGACCCTAAGGACAGTTGCACTTATAAGTGCTCCACTTTAGTAAGGCTTTTGCTTCGTGGAATTATCCTGTAATTCCACGAAGCGCAGAAGTCCGAGGTCACGATATTTAGTGCTGCCATTTGTGCCTCAGTGACCGTGATTCCCT
>CAIXIX010000210.1 GCA_903919615.1 uncultured Chthonomonas sp. | reverse complement strand
ATCACGATGTTGGGAGTTACAGCCGTAAGAATCGTAGACAGACAGATGAGCCCCTCTTTATCGGTGTTAACTTCCGGATGTCGGAACTATCAGGGGCGATATTGAGGCCACAACTGCATGGGCTTGATGCGCAGATCCGTAAACGGCAGAGACGACGAAAAATCGCGATTAGCGCGTTAGAGAAGTCGGACTGTCAGTACCGACTGAGTCATCATAATTCCCCAGACGAGGCCGTAGGCCTCTCCATATACTTTGAGGACCCAAATGAGGCACGTCTTTTTGGCAGCATGCCGGGTGCAAAGCGCCTGACTGATACTGGCAGGCATATATATACCAACTGGGAATCGGTAATAGTGAAGCGAGTTGCAGATTCCCGCCTTAACCCGTATCAATGGGCAGATAGAGATGACGCAATTGATGAAGAAACTTGCCCTCGTACGCTCAATATTCTGGCGCGAACATGCAGTATCTCGGTCGATCCTGATCTCCCCCTGCCCATTTACATGTGGGCGATGCACCGCATTGCAAGGGCTCGAAGATCAGCTAGTCTGGCGCCCGCACACGAGTAATTATGCTAAAGAAGTTGGTTGCAGAATTGCAACCAGGAGGTCGCTTGAGCTCGATGTCCAGTACCGCGAACATTGAAAAGACAATCCAATCCACAGATGTAACAGAACTGGCGCCGATGATGTCGGGCGAAAATATAGTCTGCTTTGCGAAAGACTGGAACGGTGACCCGACAAGTGTGACACACGTAATGCGTCAACTTGCGTTATCTAATCGTGTCTTGTGGCTGAATTCCATTGCAACGCGAACACCAGATCTGTCTAACTCTGCCGACCTCAGCAAAATTGTCGAGAAGCTTAAAGGCTTCCTGAAGGGTCCACAAAAAGTATCGGACAGTATGTGGGTCTACACACCAATTGTTCTGCCGCTGCCACATAATCCGATTGCTATCAGAATAAACAAGTGGATTTTGCGAACTGCAATAGGCATCCTAAGGCGTAAGCTCAAAATGCAGGATTTTCAACTTTGGGCGTGGCCCCCAACTGCTGGTGAGTATGTTGACGTCCTTGGCCAATCTTTCACCGTCTACTACTGCGCAGATGCCTGGTCGTCGTTCAGCCATGTTGATGGCAGACAAATGGAAAGACTGGATACACACCTGTGCAGACGAGCGGACGTCGTCTTTGCGACCGGTCATGCGCTTGCTGAGGAACGACGGTTACTCAATCCTGAAACTCACCTGGCTACACACGGAGTACCGTATAAACAGTTTGCTGCCGCTCTGGAGCCAAATCTTCCTGCTCCAACCGATCTGGCTGACTGTCCGCAACCCATCATCGGTTTCTACGGATTGATTGAAGACTGGATGGACCAGGACCTTGTGACCTATCTTGCCGAGCGCCATCCCGAGTGGACTATTGCCCTAGTAGGCAAGATTTGTGTCGACGTGTCTCGTCTTGAAAAGCACACGAATATTAGGCTGTTAGGACGCAAGCCACATAGCGATTTGCCAGCTTACTGCAAGCAGTTTGCGGTTGGTGTGCTTCCACATAGGATCAATGATCTCACGCGTCACATGAACCCGATCAAGTTACGCGAATACCTTTGTGCCGGCCTTCCCATAGTTTCCACAGCATTACCTGAAGTGCAAATGTATGGAGATCTGTGCTCCATTGCCACATCTTATGCAGAGTTTGAGAATGCCATTTCCGATGCGATAGGAACCGACAATTTGGAAAGCCGCAGGGCCCGCAGCGAGCAGATGAAGGGCGAGTCGTGGGAACATAAAGTTAACCAATTGATGACAACTGTAATGAGAGTCCGCACCCAAAAGCGGGCTTCACATAACATAAAATCAACGTAGTGGTTACGCGAATCTGATGAGTCTGGTAGGGTTAAGTGAAGAAACGCCTCGTGGTTATTGGAGCCGGACTATGCGGCTCTGTTATTAGTGCCCGACTACGAAACCAGTTCCACGTGACAGTGATCGAGCAGGGCCACAGACCTCGCCCACTGTTCAATGAGGTCGAGTGCGCAGAAGGCGAGATTAACACCTCAATTAACAGGGGAGCCGGACTTGGCGGCACCACGAACTATTGGCATAACGCGCTCATTGAGCTTGACCGTGATGATTTGCTTGCGGCGGGAATTGAGCCTGACTCTTTTGAGAAATACTACTCACAAGCTTGGTCTTTCTTCCTGGATGATGCGCAACGTGCAGAATGTGAGAAGATTCGCGCCGCAAATATGAGTGGGATAAAAAGTGGTACATGCTCCATTGCGCACATGGTTGTTCCCTACGGTCGAATGAACCTCTGGTCGCTAGCCAATTCTCGGTACCCAGGGGATACAATCGAAATTGTCTTCGGTGCTGCACAAAAGATTGTTCCTGGCGCAGAAGGTACGCCGTCCCACGTAATGGTACAGACCGATTCCAGCATCATCCGCATAGAAGCCGATGTGTTGATTGTCGCTGGCGGTGGCCTCTCGACCCCAGTCATTCTCGCCAACTCTATACTAAGTGATGACACTTTCTGTCCAGGCTATCATGACCATCCGATGGCATATGTTGCCAAACTGCGGTTGATTCCAGGCAGTGTGCTCAAATCATTGTCGTGTACTAACACCGCTGCGATGGATGTGAGATGTGGATTTGTTTATGAACATAACGGGATTAAGACGGCGTTTTACCTACGGCCGGCACGAAACCTCGACCTGAAATCCATTTCAGGTTCTGCGCGATACATACTCTCCGACCTTCGCAACGATCCATTTTCGATCAAAAAAGTATTTCAGCTTTTTGCGAACCTAGATGCTGTCAAAGAGGCTATTCTCTTCAAACTGAAGATAGGTTTCCGCGGAGACTACTATTCGGTTCTGTTGCTCGGCGAGCAATCATCAAATTCCGATCGTGGCCTCTCTGCCTTGGGAGCGAAGCCCGTTTTGAACTGGCATGTAACAGAAGTCGAAGAACTAGCTTACAGGGCGAATTTCGAACAGTTTATGTCTGATTTCGCGAGTCAAATCACCGACAAGAGCTTGATTACTGAAGAGCGCTGGGAATTCCGTACGGCGGCGCACCATTCTGGCGCAGCTCGCAGATTCGTCTGTGGATCAGACGACCCGGGACTCGCTTTCTATAGGGTAGAATCACTGGAACACACATTTGTATGCGATGCTTCACTTTTGTTCTCGGGTGGAATCGCTAACAGTGGCTTAACCCTGGTCGCAATGTCGCTCAGACTTGCGGACCTTTTGTCACTAACTGTTACCCCGATGTAACCTGGCAGCCGTATAGGAATCTCGAAGTCACCCTCTTTGTCGGCATCATCTCGGCTCCTCGAATCACTTGTCTTACACGATTTCGACGCACCATTACGAAATTAATGGATAGGTAATGATCGGAAGGTACGTTGGGGTGAGTTTGATTCGTTATGCCTTCCAGAAACTAAGGAGCATTGTCAATGATCACGTGTGCAGAGCCGGAGTCTGGCTCTGAGGTCATCCAGTGTCGGATGAAGGAGGTTGCAGCTGATGGAGCGCCTCCCCATTCATTTGAACGCGCGATGAGACTCCCTCGACGTAGCAGCAATCCGCAGCAAACATCTGTTCGAACAAGACTCGCATCCACAAGTAACAGCGAAATGCCTGGTGGCAGAGAACATTTGTTCAATGAGTTTCAGCCATTGATTAAGAAACTCATTCGCAAGTACGCGAACAACCCTGAGATGGCTCGCGATTTTATGGGTGAGATTTATATCCGCTTCAACGACATTTGTGATGAGTTTGATCCAGCATATGGTGTTCCCCTTAAGCCCTACATTGTGCGCAAATTAACCGCGTCAGCGTATACCTATGCCCGCAGCTGTTGGAACAGATGCAGCCGTGAGATTAGTTTGGATAACAACGGGAGCATTAGATGTACGATGGCTGGTAACAATCCAATCGATGAGCTGCTAAATCACATGGAACACCAAGAACTCACCGCTGAAGCTACGCGTGCTATCCAGAAAATATCGGATCGCCAGCGCAAGGTGTTGGTGATGCGATACGTGTCTGGCCATAGTTACGAAGAGATTGCCGAACAGATGCAAGTCCAGCCAGTAACCGCACGGTCGCTTGTCCGGCACGCATTGAACAGCGTGCGATCGAGAGTAGCATCCGGAGCCTGATCCACAATAGAGATCAGGCTCTTAATAAACCTCGTTACCTTCTGGTTCATATACGTAATCTATACTGTTGCAACATCTCCTATCGAACGCGTGCCCCGATTGCTGCCTTGAAGCAATTTCAATCCCAAGTTTTTGTGAATCGAAACAATCGTGTAGATTCATTACGGTTGCAGATTAAAAGATGTCGAATCCGGTATTTGACTTTGCTTTACAAAGTACTTTATAATGTGTATTATATATGCCTCCTGTCTGTTGCTTGTCGCAAAGACAGCGATATTTGATCAGTGTATTCTCGGCAGAGAAGAATCACACGGGCATTGCTTCCGTCATGTACTGCCCGTGCCAATGGTAATGCGCCTGAGTAGGAGATAGCCATGATAGACAACCGCAGTAATGCGCTGGAAAAACTGGTCAGATCCGTGTTTCTCCTATTCACGCGGGTCTCCAGACCCCGGTACATCGTAGGGATAACATGGGCCCTAATGCTGCACCAGGCAATCTACTTCGCGGGCAGCCAGACTACCGGGCTGTATGAGCGGCTGTTTCACGATCCCCACATCTTTCCATTCAGTACCGGTGGAGTGCTGTTTGCAGCGGCATGGTTGGCATGTACTGCTCTGTTTATGGTTCGCACTCGGCCGCGATATAACGAATGGGCGGTGCCGTTTGGCCTTGGGCCATGCTTCTGGCTGCTTGTATGGCTTCAGCACGCATGCGACGACACTACTTATGGCAGCGAAATGGGCTCTTTTGCGGCTGCCATGCTCCTTACCTGCGGTACTATACTTTGTATGCCGATTATGACTTCCGTCGCAAAGTACCTTTGGAGGCTAGGCTCAACGCCGCGCTAGGCGTGCGTTACCGGAGTGTATGAGGTCCCCAGTAGTTACCTCGCGTCGGGTTCTCAAAGCTTGTGATATTCACAGTCAAGTGAGGAACTCCCTATGTGCCGCCGCCGCCTCGTTGCTCCGTTTTCCGGGCAGGTTCTGCCTGTATACCTATTTGCCTTAATTACGTGTTTTGTTTTGCATGCGTCTCGTGTCTTGGCAGATCCCCCTACGGCGTTTAAGTTGGATTTACACAATGGCAGCATGACTCAGGGCGGCGATATCCCGGCCTACTGGGGCGGCAAGTTCGGCGATGTGACTCTGGCAAGAGACACCGCGGTCTTCAAGGTTAAACCTGCCTCGCTTCGAATTAGCATTGCGGGAGGCAAAAGCGGTTCCGGTTTTCAGACCGTGCAAGGCGGCACAAATGGTAAGTTCAAGCTTGCAGGTTGGTTCAAAACGGCGGGAAACATCAAGGCACAGGTTATGGTGCAGGCGTTTTCCGAAGGATTCAAACAGAACCAGTTCATACAAGTACTCTATAGGCAAAGCGACACGGATTGGACCGCTTTCGAACGGGAGGTAACTCTGCCTTCGTGGACCGCGTTCTTTAATGTCGGCATATACGCGGAAGGAGACGGCAACGCCTGGCTGGATGAGGTGCATGAAGCCGGCCATCCCATAGATGAGGGAAGCCCGGACGATGCCCTGATAACTGGGCCGCCTGCAAGGGACAAACCCAATGTACCTGGATGGGGATTCTTTCCACAGTTCCCCCAGGCCTGGCAGAACCTTCACCGGGGATTTCTCGACCGCAACAAACTGGGCAGCGTCAATGTGGTTTTCTTGGGCGATTCTATTACGATGGGTTGGCAAAACGAAGGCAAGGCCCTATGGGAAGCGCTCTACCTCCCACTCGGCGCAGTCGATTATGGTATCGGCGGCGACAGCAGCCGGCAGATCCTCTGGCGCATTGCACATGGCGAATTGGATGGCATCCGTCCGAAACTTGTCGTGCTGAAGATCGGGACGAATAACCTTTACGACGATTTCAACAGCGGCACGGATGAGGAGATTGCGGACGGGATCAATGCAATTGTATCTACCATTAGGAAGAAACTGCCGGATGCAAGGATCCTGCTCTGCGCAATCCTGCCGCGCCAGAACGACTATTTTTGCAATCGTATCGCGCATATCAACTCCATCATTGCAAAACTGGAAGACGGCAAGGCTGTGCGTTTTCTTGATATGACAGCCAAGTTTGAAGATGCTCCCGGCAGAGTGAAAGCAAACCTATACCAGGGCGATCAACTCCATCTGGTCGCCGAAGGATATCGCATATGGGCCGAAACGATGCAGGCAATGTTCAACACGTTGCTCGGAAAACTCGGTGTTCCGCCGAAGAGCACGCATAACGAACACTGGATTCCGCTTCCGATGGTCAGTTCGCCAATGCTTGCAACAGGAATTAAGCCCGGAGGCGAAGGCTGTCAGTATCCCCAGACAATCGCGATCGACAGCCTCAAGGGCGATTTCATCCTATTCGGCACGGATGTGGGAGGGATCTATCGCTCGATCGACGCAGGTAAGACATTTTCACCGTGCGACATGGGTTATTCCGCTGTCGGCTCGTGCGGGTTTGCGATCGATTCCAAAAATCCCGACCGGTGCCTGTCGATTGGCGACAATTCGGGTGGACCTTACTACATCTACGACGGCGTGTATCTATCAACCGACAGGGGCGCCTCGTGGAAGCAGGTGCTGCCAAAGCTCAATCGGGGAAGCGAGAAGGCGCGCGATCAGACAGCATTCGATGCAAGCAGTTGGGATCCGGCGAAAGGCTATTGTACCGTTGCCTACTGGGCAGAAGAGGGAAATGCGGAAGAGCCTGGCGGCAGACTTTACAAGACAACGAACGGGGGAGAATCCTGGACTGAGGCAGCGAATGGAGCCGCCTACGGCGGTGGCAAAGCCTCCTCAATGCTCAAAGTCAACCCCAAAACCGGCGCTGTCTATATCGCGAATGACAACGGATTTTATCGAAGCGTCGATGGTGGCGTTACATTCAAACGGTTTCTTGCGGGCAGCTTCACGAGTCTGGACGTTGTAGCCAACCTGCCGAATGTGGTCATAGTATCCACGGAGACGAGCCTGATGCGCTCAGAAGATGGCGGAGAAACTTTTGCCGCGGTCGCAAGCACCGGTTTATCGGCCTTCTACCGCGTTCATGTCAGCCCCGCCGAACCGAAGCGCATGCTGGCGCAAAACCCCAAAAGCGGTGAGCGCTTCTTTTCGCTTGATGGTGGCCGCCAATGGTCCCAGAGCGGTAAGAACCTGGCGCAAAGCTGGATTCCCCCAGAGATCCTGTACAACGATCGCGCAAGGCTCGCAGTCTGGCATCCGACTGATCCCAACATCGCGTGGGGCATTGGCCCTGGCGATATCATCACAAAAACTGCGGATGGCGGCAAGTCGTTTCAGTGGGCCAACAATGGATACAACGGTATTATGGTTGGTGGCCTGTTCAATTTCAATGCACAAAATCCGGATATTCTTTACTTTGGCTCTCAAGACTATAACGGCGGGCTCACCCTTAATGCGGGCAAGACCTGGGATTTCATCAACCTGAGCAGGGATAACCACCATGCAAAACGAGGCGATGATGGTGACCCATGGGGATGGGTTTACGGCGGTTACGCAGCAAGCGACAAGATTCTATTCGGTGGTAACCGTGCCTATTCTGAGGACAACTACAATCTCTGGATAACCTACGATGGCGGTAAAACGACCCAGCAGAAAGTAGCCAACATGACCGGGGCAGAAGTATCAAATGGCGATCCGACCGACCCCAATGTCCTCTTCTGCTGGGAGTATCGCAGCTCGGACAAAGGGCAATCCTGGTCAAAAATGGCTTGATGCGATGGGGTTTTTACGACAAGGGTAAGATTGGGCAAATCGGAACTATTTGGCAGGTGCGGAAGAACAGTGGTTCGTTCGCGCGACAGGGGCCAATCATGGCTACCCATCGCAACCCTTCCCCATGATATTCGTGATATCGGTTATGATGCCAGGCACGACCGCCTCATCATTGCCGATTCCGACAATCGGATGCAGCAGTGCGATGGTCCAGATTACACTCCGATCGATATTTCCGAACGCCTGCCTCGAGATCAACATGGCGACAAAATGATGGTGAGCACGGTGGCTGTGGATCCTATCGACCCGGACGTGCTTTACGCTGGAGCCAATGGAACAGGGCTGTTTTTCCAGCGGAGCAACGGGGTCGCCCGTTCCTTGGACGGTGGGCAATCGTGGGAAAGATTGACGTGTAACAAGGAATATTGTGTAGGTGGAATCACGGGAGCGCAGATGGCGAGTGCAATCCGAGTTCACCCGGTAACGAGATTCCTCTATGTAGGCACAGACTGTTACGGAATGTGGAAGATAGCGCCGCCTCTCGTGCCTAAATCGGATGTTCGGAAGTAACGGTACGATATCGCGGTATGCTAACGATGGATAGATCTTCTCAATCTGAATCAGTCAGCACAACCAGGTCGTAACGCTATAGAAACGGGGATACCTGACCAATGGCCTCCAAACCCGAAGACGGAATGGCTTCACTCTATCGTAACCTGCAGACGGCAACAGGCAAATCCATCGAGGAGTGGGTAGCGATCGCTAAGAATACGGGCATCGCAAAACACAAGGTGCTCGTGGAAAGTCTAAAGACCGAGTACGGACTAAGGACAGTTGCACTTATAAGTGCTCCACTTTAGTAAGGCTTTTGCTTCGTGGAATTATCCTGTAATTCCACGAAGCGCAGAAGTCCGAGGTCACGATATTTAGTGCTGCCATTTGTGCCTCAGTGACCGTGATTCCCT
>CAIXIX010000209.1 GCA_903919615.1 uncultured Chthonomonas sp. | reverse complement strand
GTCACGGCGTGCGTGCTGGACCCTCACCCCACCTCTCCCTTCTCCGCTCGCAAGCTCGCAGGGAGAGGGGCCAATGCACCGCCTACCGGACACAGCCCGATTATCTCTAGCGCTATGAACCAAGATAAGCACGGGAGAGGGACCAGAGGGCGCCTCCGGAAGCGATCGTACCGTGGCTAACAGGTGTACATCTGACGATGTGTTCATAACGAGCCGCAAAGCCGCCAAGAAATACAGAAGAGGTTAATCGGAGTCTCGATGCTCTTGCTGTTACCTGATATCTAGGCCGCAAAGGGAGCTAGGACGCAATGAAAAGCGGTTGGCTGAAGCCTAACTTCTTCTCAAAATGAAAACAAGTCCGTGGACAATTTACTTAACGCAAAATAAAAATCGGAGACCAACGCCCTCGCGAGAACCGCGGAGAGCGTGGGTCGGTTTGAATCAGCTTTATGTTAAAGCGATATCGGTATCGATGCCGTGATATGCACGCCTGCGTCTGGTGCGGTGTGCAGCTCGTACTCGCCGCCTATCAGTCGTATTCGCTCACTCATACTATGCAGGCCGATCTTAGAGCGTTCCGTCCGGGACGATTGCTTGTTGAATCCGCGTCCCCAGTCTCGTATGCTAAGCGTTAGTCTTGCGCCTACAGCATGTTTTCCATACTCTACGAGCAGGGTAAGCTGAACCCCTGGGCTCGATGCATGCTTGCCGGCATTTGTCAGCGCTTCCTGAGCTACTCGGAAGAGCGCCGTTTCAACGGTTGTGTCGAATCGCCGTTCCCCAATATTGTGGGTAAGCTCGGCAGTTTGCCACCCATATTTGCTCCGGCCATCGAGGAGCAGCTGTTCAAGCGCCCCCGGCAACCCTGCGGCCTCCAGTGTTAATGCGCGCAGGCCATTCACGAGTCGGCGTGATTCCAATACCGCCTCATTGAGGAAATCCGCACATTTATTTAGGTCTTCAGCTTCTCGCGCATCGCTGCACTGATGTCGCACCTGAAACGCCTGCAGATGCGCGTACGCCGTCATCACGTACTGAGTTAGCCCATCGTGCAGATCATATGCAACGGCTCTGCGCTCATCCTCGTGTGCTTCCATTAGACCGCGCGCTAACTGCCGCTGCTTTTCTAGGACGTTCAACAGATGGACCGCCAGAGCTGTGTGAACGCCCAGCGATTTGATTATGCATTCGTCCTCTTCGACAAACTCGGGCCCAGATAACTTATCGGCGAGCAGGATACAACCCAGCGTCACTGAGCCCTGGATAACAGGTACTCCGAGGAAACTCTGCATCCGTGGGTTGCCGGGCGGGCATCCCGCAAAGGTCGGATGATCCTGAATCTTGGCAAGTCGGAGAGGCTTTCGCGACCGCAGAAGAATCTCGAGCAGTGCGTTCAATCCAGGTGACGTCTCAACCGCAATCTGCTCCTGTTCCGACATCCCACAACAGATAAATCTCCGCGGGACCGTATTGCCGGAACAAGGAGCAATTACAATCGCCGAATATCTGGCACCCGTCAGGTGTGAAGCAGCTTCGGCAAAGTGACGAAGACCATCGATATCGAACCTGTCGGCCAGAATATCGAGCGCTGCATGCGTTGTTGCGTGGAGAGTCAGCGTTGCGCCTAGCCTTTCGGCATCCGCCGGAGGAATGGAGCTCGCAAAACTTTCCTTGACATTGTTCCGGGCTGCAATAAATGCTCGCGCTTCTGTCGCAGATGCCCGACTTCCGGATGGCCGCTTCCAGCGCGCGTGAACCCGTTTGCGCTGCCCTATTTCGGTGTAGTTTCGCATGACCTCACCCTGTTCATGCTTAAAGGCTAGTTGTTGTTCAATCCAGGCTGGAACGTGCTGTGCGTGTACGTGCCAACGTAACTGCAGGCCACCTGGAACGTCGCGTTGGTCGCGCTGCTTCCCTTGGCCAGTGTATATGTGCCGCCGTTCGGGCAAACGGGTAATGCAATTAAGTCTGGTAAAGTGGCTAACGTTACCCCGCCTGTGATTATCGCGCTGTAGTCAGTCGCAGCGGTCTCGACTTTTGCAGTCTGAACCGCGTTTGCAATCGTCAGCATGTTCGCGCGACACGTGCGAAACTGTGAGTTTGCGACGGCTTGCAGGTACAGCGGCATAGCAATAGCCATTAGGATCGACACGACTAGAACAACTACGAGAAGCTCCACTAGCGTGAAGCCACTGGTGTTCTGTTTTTTAACAAAGGCGCTTTTCTTAACCTGTTTCATACTGGTTCTCCTGAGTCGGTGACCGTCTGGTCATGACTAGCTGCCCCGCAGATATTGCGGCGCTTAGAGATTAGTTGTTGTTCAATCCAGGCTGGAACGTGCTATGCGTGTACGCGCCGACGTAACTGCATGCAACCTGAAAAGTTGTGTTACTGGAGCTGTTCCCATTTGCGAGCGTGTAGGTTCCGCCATTAGGACAAACGGGTACCGCTGTTAGATCTGGAAGGTTAACTGTTGTAACACCTCCGGCTATCAGGGTGCCGTAGTTGAGTGCCCCGGTCTCAAGTCTTGCTGCCTGTACCGCGTTGGCGATAGTTTGCATGTTTGCCCTGCACGTTCGATACTGGGCGTTAGAGACAGCCTGTAAGTAGAGAGGCATTGCTATCGCCATCAGAACTGACAGTATAAGTACAACAACCAGGAGCTCCACGAGCGTGAAACCTCTGCCTGAGGGGCCCTGAACCAGACCACGGGATCTGCTTTGTTTCATGCTGGTTCTCCTTCAGTCTTTGACTGTGCAAGACTCTTGATGAATCAATTTCCCACCACAGTGATGGTTGATGTGATAGATTCAAACAACTGTTTTGCTATCGATTTAATTCTATCTTTTGGAGCTTCGCGAATTCGTCTGCCAATTGGCAGATTTTGGATGATTACGGAACAACCTGAGGTGAGTTGCGGTGAGTTGAAGGGTGGGACACACCGTGGGATTTAGAGGCAACTGTTGGTCGTGATGCGGTTATGGGGACCGTCGAATGGTGGGTCTCATGGGTAACCACGCGGGGTCTCCCGGCCGAAACCAGCAGAGTAACCACGCAGGCAAAGGTCAAAAACTCTTGAAGTATTGCGGGTGCTGTGGATGATGAAATCGACAGGTGTAATGTTCGGACCATGACAAACCGCTCCATGAATGTTCTCGCATCTGTGTAGAGCAGAGCATGCCGATTCTAGAACAATCATGTAGAGTTGGCTATATGCCGAACGGCATATTTTGATTCAACCAGCCGGGTATGCCGCTATATCATGCCGTTTCTTGCGGCAAACACTGCGGCCTGCACCCGATCTGAGACGCCTAACTTTCGGATAATGTGCTCCACATGTGTTTTTGCGGTGCCTTCGCTGATGAAGAGGATGGTGGCAATATCACGGTTCGTCAAACCGGTTGCCAGCAGGCTAAGCACCTCGACCTCTCGCGGCGTGAGAGGCTCCATCATCTCGATCGATTCCTGGGCACCTGCGTCCACGCAGCGCAGCGAATGAATCAGGTCCTCTTTAGATATGAGCGTTTCGCCATTATTCACTCGACGGAGGGCATCAAGTAGCTCTGACCGTCTCGATCCCTTCAACAGGTAGCCGGAAGCTCCTCCCGCGACGGATCGCGCCACAAATGTGGGGCTGTCATACGTGGTCAGCATCAGTACGGAGACCTTAGGGAATCGTGATTTTAACTCTTTCAGCGCCTCGAATCCGTCACCTCCAGCCATGCGGATATCCAGCACGACGATGCGTGGTAACGTCGACTCTACGACGCCAGCGGCATCACGTCCGGACGAAGCTTCGCCCACAACGACAAATTCTGTCCCGGACAGCATGCTCTTCATGCCATCGCGCCAGATGTCATGGTCATCTACAAGCACAACTGGCACGATCGATTCGTCAAAAATCTGATTGTTAACTGGAAGTAGGTGTTCTGAGCTCATCTCTTTACCCTGGCCAGTGCCGGACTGTATTCATTTAGCGGTAAATTCGTTGCGATTCATCGTAAAGAGCCACTATGCAGGGAGGCGAGAGTGACAACCCGGGATTGCAGCCGAACAGATAGTATTCTTTACCCTAAAATCGATAGTCGCATATTAAACTTAGACAACAATTACATGCGTTTTACAAACTTTATTTAACGGCAATCAATTCATCCGGTCGCTGCGACCACCTGATCCGCGCTTTTTCGCACCCGTAGAGCCCCGAAAATCATGCTTCTGCGTGTTATGCTCAACATTTCCAATCAAAATCTGCCGGTCTGTAGATGCGTGAACTGAGCAAAACGGTGCAGAATCCCGATGAAGCCGTGCGTTCCTGTTGCATCGGCGCGGGCTTCGGCGGGCTTTTCGGACCAGGCTGCGCCAGATCGCCTTGACATTACGAGCTGCAATAGAACAGGGTTTGATCTAATGGCCAATCTTGGTTTGAGATCTGGGAGGATGAGTGTCGGAGATCGGCTTGTCTCTCTCGGGTTATTAGACGAGCTTCAGCTCGCGCATGCGCGGGAGTACGAGCGTGAAGGCCACATGTTCCTTGAGCAGGCGGCGGTGGCGTTGGGTTACCTGCCGATGGCCACGGTTGCGCCCTATCTAGAGGCCAGCTCTGGCTATCCCTACATTGAGCTGTCCTCAACTAAAGTCGACCTTGGCGCCGTAACGCTTTTGCCTGAGGCTTACTGCCGCGAGCGCCGTATAATGGTTTTTGCCGCAACTGAGGGTACAGCCCGAGTTGCGATGATCGACCCCTTAAACCTTACCCTCGTCGACGAGTTAAACGGCAGACTGCAACGCCGAGTTTTCCCACACATTGTTTTCGAAAACGACCTGATGGACGCGATTAGCCACGCGTTCGATGCGACGATCAAGACGAAACAGGTGCTTGAGGAGATTGCTGAGGCGCCAGGGCTTGAGCCGGAACTATCCGTCGACACGCTCAGAGGAATGGCCGAAGATGCGCCAATAGTGCGGCTCGTGAACAGTTTGATACAATCTGCCATATCCATGGGCGCCAGCGACCTGCATATCGAGCCGCTCGAAAAAACAGTACGCGTACGTTTTCGTCAGGACGGGCTATTATACGAGCAAGCGACTTTCCCAAGCACGCACCTGCCCGCAGTGGCTTCTCGCATTAAGATAATGGGTCAGATGAACATCTCCGAGCGACGAAGGCCGCTGGATGGCCGTATCCCATTCACGGCGAGTAATGAACTGCAATATGATTTGCGAGTCAGCACAATACCTCTAATCTATGGCGAGAAGATCGTCATGCGAGTGCTCGCCAAGAACAGCAGCTTCGCTAACTCAACAACCCTCGGTTTCTTTCCAGCACAGCAGGAGCTCTTTGAACGGTTCATCCGGCAGTCCCATGGCATTATGCTGGTTACGGGGCCAACTGGGTCTGGAAAGTCCACTACTCTCTTCGCCGCACTCAATCAGATCAATCAGACCACGCGCAACATTAACACCGTTGAAGACCCCGTTGAGTACAACGTTCCCGGTGTTAACCAGATGCAGGTGAACCCGCAGATTGGCGTTACGTTCGCTGCTGGATTAAGGACGCTTCTCCGCCAGGATCCAGATGTGATCATGGTAGGTGAGATTCGTGATCATGAAACCGCAGAGATCGCGGTACAAGCCGCGCTGACCGGGCACCTGGTCCTCTCCACCCTTCATACCAACAGCGCAGCAGGAGCGGTTACAAGATTGCTCAATATGGGTATTGAGCCCTTCCTTATTACATCTTCTCTGATTGGCGCAATTGGCCAGCGCCTGCTCCGAACCATCTGCCCGTACTGCCAGGTGCAAAAGGCTGTGGATGCGAAGAAAATCTCTCTGATGCTCGGAATCGACGAGGCTCGTATTCCACCGACCTTGCCGGTCGGGCGCGGCTGCGATAAGTGCGGCGGCCGAGGGA
The DNA here is from genome assembly GCA_903919615.1 of uncultured Chthonomonas sp. Classification (GTDB taxonomy): domain Bacteria; phylum Armatimonadota; class Chthonomonadetes; order Chthonomonadales; family Chthonomonadaceae; genus CAIXIX01. The sequence continues at coordinate 54,375 of CAIXIX010000209.1, read as the reverse complement.
TCAAAGGACGTACGGCGGTTTATGAGATTATGCCGGTGACAGATGAGATCAGAGATCTCATTGCTAATTCGTCTCCGGTAGACGAGATTCAGGAAAGCGCTACGAAGAACGGCATGATGACGATGCGAGGGGCCGGCATTGAGAAGGTGCTGAAAGGTCTTGTAGCACCCGACGAACTATTGAGAGTCTTATTCTCAGAAGGGGTGTAGACATGACATCATTTGCATATGTTGCCAGAGACAGAGATGGCAATCAGAAACATGGAGTTGTTGAAGCCAACACGACAGACGAGGCACAAGCGCTCGTTCGAGCTCGCGAGCTTTTCGTGATTTCTATTGCTGCACGAGCTTCTGGAGCAGAACCTTCCAAACCCTTCAAACGGAAGAAAAAAGTCAAAATCAGCGATCTCGTCATCATGAGCAGACAGTTCTCAACCCTGTTCAAAGCGGGAATATCCGTGGTTGAATGCTTGAACGCCGTAGCGCGGCAGAGCGAGAACGCAACACTTTCGGCAGCTCTTTACGATGTCCGCCAGAGTGTATTGGAAGGGAACACAATCGCCGATTCTCTGCGCCGACATCCTAAGATTTTCAATGACAAGTATATTGCCCTGGTCCGCGCGGGTGAAGCCGGTGGAGTGCTTGAGCAGACCCTCGACGTAGCTGCAGACCAGTTTGATCGGGAGGCCGAGCTTCAGGAAAAGATTAAGTCTGCAATGGTGTACCCTGCCATTGTCTTACTCTCAGCAGTCGGTGTCGTTATGTTTATGCTTGTGTTCATCGTGCCGGTATTTGCAAATGTATACAAGCAGTTTAAGGCGAGCTTGCCAGCACCCACCTTGCTGCTGATCACGTTCAGCCACATATTAACAACCTATTGGTGGATGGTTGGTATCGTCACTGCCGCGATGGTCTATGGTGTTAAGAAGTTTATCGCAACGAAGCGCGGCAAGCGCATCTACCATCGGATCATGCTCAAACTTCCCATGCTTGGCAAACTGAACAGGAAGGTCGCGATTGCGCGGTTCTCTGAAACGCTCGCCGGCTCCGTAAAGAGCGGTATTCCGATTTTGCAGGCGTTATCCGTGTCGTCCCAGACCTGCGCAAACGTGATTATTTCAGAAGTGGTGGATAATGCCGCCCTTAAGGTCAAGGACGGTTCGCCCATGTCTCCGCCCCTCGAGGCTTCTGGTGAATTTCCCTCGATGGTCACCTACATGATTGCGGCTGGCGAGCAATCTGGAAATCTGGATCAGATGCTTGAAGAGATCTCGAGATTTTACGCTAGAGACATTGAATTCAGCGTAAATCGACTGACTCGAGCGATGGAGCCGCTGATGACAATTGTTATCGGAGTCGTCGTTCTGGTTATTCTGCTGGCTCTGTATATGCCCGTTTTCAGTCTTACGCAAGTAATCCGAAAATAGGTTCTAATTCTGTTTGACAAAATATGCTATTCGGCAGACGAAAGGTGGCAACAGCATATTATACAATGGGGACGTAATCAACAAACGACGGACAAAGAGCCGTCACTCTATAGCAAAGGTTTGCAGACCATAAGGAGGTCAACATGTACGGCAATTCTCGGACGAATCGCAAGGCTTCTGGTTTCACACTGATTGAACTGCTGGTCGTTGTGCTCATCCTCTCCATCTTGATGGCGATTGCAATGCCACTCTACCTGAGCTCAGTAGCAGATTCACAGACGAAAACCTGCCATGCAAACATGCAGACGATCTCGACCGCGGTTCAGGCAGCAAGAACAGCAGCCGGTACCACACAGACCGACTACTCGACCTACATAGCTGGCGCGGTTGGCGTTGCGCTCGAGCCCGATCTTAAAACGGTTCCCGTCTGCCCTGCAGGTGGTACCTACACGATCGTAGCTGGTACCACAGCAGCCAGCTTTAAAGTTCACTGCAGTATCGCAGGCCACACCGATTTCGAGCCGGGTTACTAATCTCGAAACAAACAACTCGACATGGTTTTACTATGCGATGTTGGTCAGTTGAGCTGATCTAGCGGATCTCCGGCAGACGACACAGTTTGCCGGAGATCTCTTTTTTAAGATTTCCCAACCAGTATGCCTGGTTATCCGAAGATCAAGTGCGCCCAAAAGACACTCCAATGAGAACAGAGCCGACACTTATCACCTGCAGTTCTCGCGTGCCACAGAGCACAAGCAGTAATCGCGGAGCGGTGCTGCTAACCGTTCTCTTTTTCGTTCTCATCACAAGCATCATCATTGCAGGTATCGGCTCACTTGTCGTTTCTGACTACATGGCGGTTCAGAAAGGTCAGGCGTACGACAACGCGTTGTATGTGGCTCAGGCCGGCGTGAATTATGAACTCAATAAAATTGCGGTTAATTCAGCGAATGCCGATCAAAAGAACGGCTCTGGAGCGCCGGGCACCAGCTACACCACAGCCGCAGGCACGTTTTCTGTTTATATAATGCAAGTGAGCGCCGGCGGCACCGAGTCAACACCGTGGACTTCAGGAAACAACATGAATGTCTACTCAACAGCCACGGTTAACGGCATCTCCCGCACTGTAAAAGTCACGGCTCTTCCCGTGGGAAGCGGCGGCGGCGGAAGCGCGTATGCTGCATTTGGAGCATCCCAGGGAATCATGGATCAGTCGTCCACAGTCGTGAATGGCAGTGTAGGTACGAATGGATTTTTCACTTTCAATAACGGGCCAACAGTAAATGGCAACGTTGTATTTAATGGCGCCAGTTCTAACTGGCAAAGCCCCCCAAACAAGACTTACACCGTTGTTCACAATGCCACTGCCCAATCGTGGCCAACCGCGGAGGCTGTCGCCGTCTCAGCCTTCGGCTCAACAGGATTCAGTTATGTTGCAAGCCATAACGACAACGCTCTGGCTAGCCCCGCAATAGTCAGTACAACGCTTTTGATAAACAGCGGAACACAGACCTTTGTTGGAAAAGCGGGAGGCGCGAACTATTACCTCACAAGTCTTACCTGCAACGGTGGCAGTCAGATTGCGTTCAATAACACCAATGGGCCGATTAATATCTGGGTTGGCCCTAGCGGTTCAAGTTCCACATTTGTCTTTAACGGCGGTACCGCTACTGTCAAAATGGCCACAGACCCAACGAAACCCGTAAAGATCTATTTCGGGACCACAAATGATATTCAGCAAAACGGTAATACAGAAATTGATGCAGGCATTTACAGCTTAAACAACAGCGGCAGCGGCCGAGTCATCATAAACGGCAACCCGGTGATTAACGGTTCAATTATCTCCAACATGTTTACGTTTAATGGCGCGCCAACCGTGAACTACACAAGCGGCTATTTCAGTCTTGGAGGATCCATCTATTATGCGGTTTCCAACAACTGGACAGAGGTTGGCGGCTTCTACTGAAGGGTAAGCCACGTACATGAAGTTCACAGAAATAAGCACATCAAATTCGCAAAGGCGGCGCCGGCGCCACAGAGGCATGAGCTACGTGGAGGTGCTGGTAGCTTCGCTAATAGGAATGCTATGTCTCTCAGTGATGATCCAGCTATGGCTGGTCTTATTCAACATCTCTGCGAGAGGGAACGATTTGGCAGTCGGATATAACCTTGAACGGCAGACTCTCGAGCAGGTGATCGAAATGGGATGGACCAACACACCTGAAGCTTCGGTCGCAAGCCCCACGGTTCACTATTATGGAATTAATGGTGATAACGAAGACTCAAATTCGTCCAATGCTCGATTTAAAGTTTCCACAAGCGTGGTCTCGACACCCGCGCAACCGTCCGCGACAGCCTTAAGATTGGTGACAGTATCTGTAAAACAGCAGGCAACTGGCACCGTGATCTGCTCAGTCAATTACTACCTGACTCAGGGAGGACTATGATGATCCGAGTTGGCCATGGCTCGAAACGAGAGATTCGCTCCCTGAGGCTGAGAAAACTGCATGGTTATACGGTGATCGAGACGCTGATGACGTGCCTTTGCCTTGGGGTGATAGGCACGATGATCATGGGATTCATGCAGATTAATATCACGTCAATTCAAGAAACAATGCAGCAGAACCAGGCCGATTTTCAGGCCAGGCGTCCGCTTGATAACCTTGTGGATTGCATTCGTAAGGCTCAGCCCTACGGCTCAGGCGGCGCCGCGCTATCGGCTGCATCCTCAACCAGCATTACGATCTATACGGACATGATTGGTGATACTGCGCAGTACTGGTTCAATACGACTACGGATCCAGGTGGCCTGGAGAGCACAATTTCAGGAACGAGCCTCGTGTTGTCAAATTCCATAAAGAGCTTGCAGTTCACTTACTACATCCCAACTGGATACACTCCGTCCGTCGGCTCCTGCTGGAAGACGACGGCGAACCCCAATGCACCAACGGCAGCAGAACTTCCGCAAGTGACAGCGGTAAATATTACAATCACCTATGTAATTGATCAGACTACGCGCACCTACACAAGCCCCGTGCGACTTGCTAATGGATCACGAACCGTTTCGGGCCACTGAAATCACAAAATCACGACCTACTCATGAATCGAAAAAACTCATCCGGAAGTTCACCAATCCAGGGGGCATCCCGATTTGCACGTCGCGACATCCAGATTCGGCGTTGCGCCGGCCACACCGTTAGCTCCAGGGTCCCGCTAATTCCTGAACGCCGAAGATGCCAGTGAAGACTGCCAGGGAATGTTCTCAATTCTACGGGATCGGCGTGTGACAGGTCATTCCTGTTAATCCATAGCTCGATAATCGACAGAACATCCTCAAGAGATGCGTCTGACCTCCACGGAACCTCTGTATCACTCATACCGAATTTCACCTTTCTAATGTGCTACTGATAAGCAGCTCAGCACGATTATTCAGCCAATCTTCAAAATCTGCCACTACGCAGACGCCTATTTACGCGTCCATTACCCAGAATAGATACGCGCCTTAGACACAAAGAACGACTCATCAGACGAGGCAATTCGCGATGGCTACTATTCAAAAACGGGGCAAGCCGCTGCTGGGCATCGACATTACCCCGACTGAAATTCGGGCAATCGAGATTAGCGGTATCTGGTCGAAGCCAGAAATTATCAATGCCGATTGGCTACCGTTGCCGCCGGGCAGTATGTTCGATGGCGAAATCATACGCCCCGACCTGGTTGCAAAGGCGCTTACACAGCTCCTAGCCAGCATGCAGGTCACATCGCGTAACGTTGTGATGGGAGTGCCCACCAACAAGATTGCAACGCGTGTGATTGATGTGCCACAGGTGCCGGAAAACGAATTCGATGCCCTGATGCAGGGTGAGATCAAGCATCAGCGCATTCTTGCTTCTCCGGGTGGAAAGTATGCCGTTCACCATCTCGATACCCGCGATGCGGGAGGCCGTGGACGACCGCGCGTCGTCTTGATGGCTGCTGAACTTGCCGCCATTCAACCGTACCTGGCCATTGCAAGCCTTGCGGGACTAAAGCTTATCGGGCTGGAACCTGGCTTAATCGGTCTTTTTCGCTGTGCTGCTGCGTTCGATCCAGAGCCGAAACCTACACTGTACTTAATGGTGGGTTCCACTGCAACGGAGCTCGCAATAGCTGAGAATGGACCGCTGCGGCTATACCGCAGGATCGATGTGGGCAGCAGAGAGCTGCTAACCGACATCGCGACAATTAGCCAGACAGGTGATCTGGACATACCCTCTCCCCCGACCGCTGCGCCACAGCGCACAAACCTTGCTGGAGACGTCGATTCACCAGAAGTAGAGTCTAACCCACTCGATAGCCTTTTTAATACAGCAGGTCAGTCCGATGAGTCATCAGCGAACCAGCTCCTGATGGAGCTTAGCCGTTCGATGGACTATTACTATCGTGAATATCCTGAGGCTAAACTCCTTGATCGGATTGTGGTGTGCTCGGATACAGATCTCCTGGAACCACTGGCGCAATGGTTAAAACATAACACGCATGTAGAGGCGTTCTGGGTTGAGTTAACCCAATTCGCTTCGATCGAAAACGCTCGCGTGTCTGTAACTGTGAGTGCAGAAGAGAAGACGCGTTACCTGGCATCGTGTGGGTTTGCGTTAAAGGTTATTGACCAGATACCCGCATACGTGCCAAGCATGGATCTTATGTGGCGCGATCCACAAGAGACAAAAAAACCGGTCGCGTACAACCATCTCGTTGTCGCCTTGCTGCTTTGCATCCTGATTATGGTTGGATCTTGCCTTAATGCGATAAGACTAACTCATAACCTGCAGACTGCCCGCGAGCGTCTAACGGCAGTACGCCGCGAAGCCAGGCGGCTCGAGACGTACAGAGGTCTCAAAATCGAGGACCTGCGTATGCAGACTGAAATGCGCGATGTTCTCGTAAAGCCGGGGGCAACCCCTGTACCTGCAATCGTGGATGCCGTGTGCTCTTCCGTGCCGGAGCAGGCGTCTGTCTTCGAGATCTCTATGGAAGGTTCCGATGCGACATTAACCGTCAGTGGCGATGCGGGCGCCGACTCGGTACTGGTGCGAATGATGGACACCATGCGTCAGCGACCTGAGTTTAGCAAAGTTTCTCTGGATAGTCTCGACCGCGATGTCGCGGCGAAAACCACGAGGCTCCACTATCAAGTTTCACTCAACCTGCAATGAGAATTCGGAGCGAGCTATGAACCGAACAGTTAAGTACAGGATTGCAGCCGTAGTTAGCGCTGTATTATGCCTCTTAGTTGCCTGGGCTGTGAGCGCTTACGAGTCGGTTCGCATCAGCACAATCGAAGGTGATATCAAGACAGTAACTGTATCCAATGATTCCGCCATGGCTCTGATAGACAGTGTCGAAAAGCGGGGCAAAGCAGGGTTCGTAGCTGCGGTTCACGACTCTCGGCAGGAACAAGTGGAGTTTTTAAATCTTATTCGAACGGTTGCGGACCAGAACCATGTCAGGCTGACGCGCTGGACCTCTGCAACGGCGAACAGCGTTTCAACACCGGCGAATATAAGCCCAGAGTTAAAGGCTCAGTTGAGCGCCATAATGCCAAGCTGCAACCAGATTTCAGTTTGCGGCTCTTATGGAGAACTGCGCAGTTTTCTGGCGGCGCTCGTGAAAGTTGACAGGCTTGTTGTGGTAGGGCACCTGAAATGGACGCGCAATGCGAAACCGCCGGACGAGTCCCTCATGTTCAACATCACTCGCTTTGTCAGCAAAATATGAATCGGCTGCTTACAGCGTTAACCACAGAGCTGCAGAAGGGACGAGCATGATGCGATTTAGACCATGCAACACGGTCGATCCGCGCGAAAATCGAGTTTCGCCGTCGACATCTACGACGAACAAGCGTCAATTCACAGGAGCTGGATTGATTGCGATATGTGCTGTCTCGTCGCTGCTTGCATCCTGGAGTGGGCCAGTATGGGCACAGGTCGGTCCCAGAGGCGCAAGTGCGCCAGGAACCGAGTTTCATCTGCAATTCGTCAATACCGACGTCTCCGATGTATTGCAGGCTATCAGTATAAAGACCCACGCAAGTATCGTCTATTCCGCCCTGCTGAAAAGACCGATATCGATCAACATGACCGCTAACTCCGTAAATGAGGCGATCGGATTTGCCGCCGCTGCCGCCGGGTTAACTTTCCGCGAGATGAATCATAGGTATTTTGTCGCAACAAGCGGCGACTTGAAACTGATGATCGAGTCCTTTGGTGACACCGCAATGGTGAACCTGGACGGGCTTCCCACAGTGCAGGCAGTTGCATTGCTGGCTGGCGCCGTTCCCTACCTAACGGTTCGACCGGCCGGGAGGCAGTTAATGCTCGTAGGCGCGCAGGAGGATATTAACCTTGCCAAAACGCTCCTTGCCGCAGAGGTTCGCCCGCCAGCGCCCGTTGAACAGCGCTCTGAAGTCTGCCCAGTAAATGCCCTCGTTGCAGAACAGGCAGCGACCCTACTTCAAACCCTCTATCCAGATGTTAAAGCTCAGGCTGTTGCTGGCGCGGCAAAGGTTGGCGGCGCCGTGGGACTCGTCGGGCCGGCGACCCAGGTTGCAGCGGCCAGGGCAACCCTTGCCAAGCTGGACGCTTCGACACCCGTCGTTACGACCCCTAAGCAAGTCTACAGAATCTATCCTGTTAAATACAGTCAACCAGGCTCGCTGCGCATGTTCATACAAAAGGCGATGCCGGACATTACGGCGATAATTGGACCCGAGCATGCGTCACCACGCGAAGCGGATTTTAAACCCCTTACGTCTGCGCTTTCCGGAGGAGCCGGCGGCAGCTCGCCGGGTGGCTCTGGGAGTGGAGGATCGGGCTCATCGGGGAGTGGAAGTTCGTCCGGCGGTGGAGCAACAGGCGGTTCGGGCTCTGGCGCAGGAGCCGACACGGGCGGAGTTGGCAAAGCAAATGAAGGCGAAAAGGCAACGTCACTTGTCATCAGCGGTTTAGACTCCAACGTTGATCTCGCATTTAAGCTGCTTGCAGAGGTGGACATTGCTCCGAAGCAGGTGATGATAGAGGTCCAGGTTGTGGATATTTCACCACAATCTACTTCAAACCTCGGAGTCACCTGGAACTGGTCATCGCTAAACGCATTAGAAACTAAGCCTGGCACAGCGTTAACAGGCAGTACTATTAGCTCACCAAGTACAGTACCGTTGCCGTTCGGGTATTTCAGTAAAGTACCAAGCTCAATCCAGGCGACCGTCAATGCTATGGTGAGTCATAACGATGCAAAAATTCTGGCAACACCACGAATACAAGTCTTGGATAAGGACGATGCAAGTATCTTCATTGGGGACACTCTAAATGTGGAAGTCTCTCAATCCGGAATCTCGGGCACAACCGTCCAGGTATTTCAGTTCCCAGTCGGTATAATTCTGCTGGTTAGGCCTATCGTGAATCCCGATGGAGACATCACAATGCGTGTGCATCCGGTTGTGAGCACCATAACAAGCATCGGCAGCGACAACCTACCACAGACGAGCTCCAGAGAAGCTGAGACCGTTGTACGCATTCATGATGGAGAGACAGTCGTTATCGGCGGGCTCATCAGGGATGAGATGTCGAAAACCGTACAGGAAGTTCCAGGCTTATCCCGCCTTCCACTGGTTGGTCAGCTTTTCCGCAACACCTCTACCAGCCATACCAAGAGTGAGATCATGGTGTTTATAACGCCTCACCTCACCAAGTAGCGCAAACACGAATCGAGCGTTACGTGCGCGAGGAGTTGCTGTGCTGTGAAGGGAGACAGTGATGGTCATTCAACCTGGAGACAAAGGCAAGATCGCGGTTCTGTTGCCGCTGATTATACTGGCAATCGTATTTGTGGCGTTCAGGTTGAGCGCTAGCGCCGCTAAGCCGCCACAGAATGCGCCACCGCCTATAACGGTTGTGTCCCATGATGTAGCCGCTGCAGCCCCGATTGTGACTGCGCCGATAGCAGCGGGTCCACCAACAGATCCGTTTTGGCGGCCCTATGTGGTTGACGAGGTTGCGAAGTCGAATCCGCTGCTTTACGCTTCTCAGCACGCAGAAAAGCAGAACAAGGGTGGTCCAGGCACGGCAGGCGTTCATGGCCTACCGGCGCTGGGCGCTGGTGGCCCTGGCGGCCCACTAGGTATCCGGTCCATGCTGCAAGACCTTGAACTGCAAGGCATTATGGCCGACGACCGAGGGGTTGCTGTCGCAGTGTTGCGTGAGGGAGAGACGGTTCGGTATCTTTCTCCTGGAGCGGCAATTGATACCTCTACCCGGCTCAAAAGCATTTCAACTGGCGCCGTTTTCATCACGCAGGATGGCCTCACCATTCGCTTGACACTGGGTCAAAAATTAATCCGTGGCGGTGGGGCGGCTTCGTCAAAAACTGCGGCCCTTCAAGACCCACCAGATATGCGAGCCGGCAGTATTCCTGCATCGTTTGCACCCTAAATAGCCCTGTTGTACATGTCCTTGTATCGAACGATGTCCTCTGGATCATAATGTCCGTATGCGATCTCCATGTACGTGCATTGTTGATCCAGCCCATATGCCCGATGGTGGGCTCCTGCCGGTATAAATACTTTGGCACCGAGACCGGATAGTCTCAATATTTTGCTATCCAGTTCCACGTCCATCTCACCTTCAAGGACGATCCAGAGCTCGCTGCGAAGCTTGTGACTCTGTTCACTTAGCGCCTGCCCAGGATTGACTTTTAAGAATGCAACCGACGTCGACTCATTAAGCGTGAGCTGAGTTTGCGTCCCCCAGAGCCGTGTGTCCTCCAGAATTTGAGGGGCTTCCAGGCGCAGGGCCGGTAGATTTGATGCTGTGTTATCTTCCAATTCCTGATTCTCCAATCAATGCGGTCCGCAGTGAATCGCATCTAAATAATATCCACATTCAAACGCCAATTTATTGGCGCCTCAGATGTTTTAGGATACGAATACAAGCGCCGCCGTATCGAGCAGGCGGTACGCTGAATCTTCTATTCGTAATGCGGTCGAATGCTGTAGCTGATCGGATCGGCCAGACCGGCGCGCTCGAAACCGCGAAGGCGAAGCGCACAGCTATCACAGATACCGCAGGCCACGTCATTGTTCTGATAGCAGCTCCATGTTAGGTGCAGGGGAGCATTGAGTGCGTTGCCCTCTGTAATTATCTGCTCCTTCTTCAGGTAAATGATTGGCGTTTCGATGCGAATGCTCTGCTCTGTTGCCGTGCCTTGCTTAATGAGTTCATTAAAGGCTGCGTAGTAGGACGGGCGGCAATCGGGATATCCGCTGCTGTCTTCATACACGGCGCCGATAAAGATGTGAGAAGCGCCAATCACTTCGGCCCAGCTCACTGCAATGCTAAGCAGATGCGCGTTTCGAAACGGCACGTATGATGTAGGAATCTCATCGCTGCTAAGGTCCGCTGCAGATACCGGAATGTTCGGATCAGTGAGACTGCTTCCGCCGATCGCAGCCAGATGCGCAATGGATACTACGAGGCGGTGTTCCGGCGGAACGGCGAAGTGAGCGGCTAAATCGTTAAATGCCTGCAGTTCTCGAATCTCCGTCCTCTGTCCGTAGTTAATGTGCAGTGGATACAGTTCGTGGCCTGCCTGTGCAGCCATAGAGAGGGTAACGCAGGAATCCATACCGCCCGAAACAAGCACAATCGCTCTGCTCAAGTAACCTCCAGTCCCCACTAACGCGCTTCCCCAACAGTGAGCTTGCCCGTCATCTTCTGATCCTGCCGGAGCACATCCACCGAGATTGATTGACCAATTTTCAGGGATTTTTCGATATTTTTGTACTCTTCTTGATTGCGAACTGGCTTACCATTTATTCGCACAATCACATCACCGCGCTGAAGTCCGCCGTTCACGCCGGCTCCATCCCTGGCGAATTGAGCCGCAATAACTCCCTCGACGTCCGGTATTCCGTTAGCCGCTGCGATCTCGTGAGTGTTCGTTACGACTGCCATTCCAAGCCATGGGCGCTTAACGCGGCCATATTTCTTTAGCTCCGTAGCGACGTTTAGCGCTGTGTCGATCGGTATTGCAAAACCGATACCCTGCGCATGCGTTGCAACGATGGTGTTAATGCCAATGACCTGGCCATCTATATTTACAAGTGCGCCGCCAGAGTTGCCGGGATTAATCGCACAGTCTGTCTGAATTAAGCTATCGTAAACCCGATTCTCCTCTTCGTCGTTAATTGGTCGGCCAAGCGCGCTGATGACTCCATGGGTAACCGTGAAGCGATATCCAAGAGGATTTCCAATCGCTACAGCCATTTGGCCGGGCAACAGCCCGTTAACCGTTCCCATCTGTGCCGCTGGTAAATTGGTGGCGTCGATGTGGACAAGGGCGACATCTGTGGTGTGGTCCGCGCCGATAACGCGACCTGTGAAAGACCTGCCTGTACCATCGTTCAGGGTTACATGAATCGATTTCCCCTGGTCATTTACCTGGCCAACAACATGCTCATTCGTCAGAATATCGCCCGTAGCGTTAATAATCACTCCCGAACCTTCGCTGGTTTCAACATGTGTGCGGTTGCCAGAAAACCAATCTTCAAGATTCGTCGATCGGTAACGCTGAAAGCGATCAATATTGACGATTGACCTGCTTGCTACCTGAGCGGCGTGTACGTAGACCTCGGATGGAGAAAGCGGCTTCTGCACACCAGGTGCAACGCCCAGTGTTGGGCCTCCATCCGCTTTGCCGGCCGGCCATCTCCAGGAGATCTGAATGTGCGGCAGGATCAGGCCTCCAAGGACGAAACCAGTAACCAATAACAGTGCGGCCTTACGTCCGCCTTTCCTTTCATTCGCTGAAATGGTAACCATCACCAATATCCTCCCAACCGATAAACCAGGCGATCCTGGCACAACGGCAGAATGTTTTCATTATCAGTAGTTCACTCAACCACCACTAGACGGACCTTCGCCCGTCGAGTCTGAAGCGATCACATCTGCACTGTGCTGCCCTAACCCAATGTAAAAGATTGGGACACCGGCAAGAAACGCGAGCGGACGAATAGTCTCCAGGTACATGATAGCTCTTTGAATAGAGCCCTCAGCAGACACAACATCTTCGAGCCGAATCGCGGGCCAAGGATGGATTAGTGGCCAGGCAGTAGCGATGCCGATAAGAAGCGATGCATAGATAACGGCAGGTCGCCGTATTCGCGTGATCAAAGCCATGCAAGCGCCAAGTAGGCATCCGGAGAGCATTGCCGGAATGGCAACTCTCAACGCGCCGGACACACAGTGAAACAGTACCGATGGCGCAAGGACAGCGGCTACAACCAGAATGCAGCCTGCGGCAACGATTAACGATGATTTCAGAAGTATCACCTCTCGGCTTACGGATGTCACTGTGTCAAGTATATTATGATACATACCACGTGAGTTGCGCCTGCAAACAGCGTGGTACACTTCAGTAAATACGTGACGAAAAGATTGAGGGATGAGTTGCAGAAGCTGGACAATTCGTCGGACTTAAACGAACCCGAAACCGTTATAGTAGACAACAAGAACAACGCATCTTACCGAAAACCGCGCCGCAGATGGCGAATTGCAGTAATCGTAATTACCCTGTTGCTCTGCGCTCTAACGTATATTGGAGTCTTCGGTGGGAATGTGCGGGAGGTGGTTCCTGGGAAGCTTTACCGAAGCGCTCAGCTAACGGGAAACGGATACGACGCGGTCTCAGCCGGGCTGTTCGGCAATTCACTCGACTCCGTCATTAAGAGATATGGAATCAAAACGGTTCTCAACCTGCGCGGTGGAAGCGATAAGGACAAACGGTATCACGACGAGATAGCAGTTTGCTCGCAAGACGGAGCCGATCACATCGACGACGCATTCAGCGCACGCGCGCTGCCATCCCCGGAAGTCGTCGCGCGATTGTTCGATGTTTTCGATCATGCGAAATACCCAATTCTGATTCACTGTCAAGCTGGGGCAGACCGAACTGGCCTTGCCTGTACGGTCTACGCGAATGCCTATTTAGGCCAGCCTATCGATACGGCGGAAACAAACCAGCTGACCTGGCGTTACGGCCATTTTAAGTTCACAAATACCCGCCCGATGAACAAGTTCTTTGACCTATACCGCGAGACATCGAGGGGCAAGTCGCTTCGGGAATGGGTTAAGGCCGATTATCCGAAACTATACGATGGTATCAATGGCGGTAGGTAATCATTGGGTTTCTGACGAAGCGTAATTGAAGCCACAAGCGGTTTCTTCCGAATCGCAACAGTTCCTTCGTTCGTCAATTTCCCATAACGTGTGCGATGAATTCCGGTAATGTGAACCCGGAAGAGCTTTCCTGCAACAAAACAAACAGATGTGCGACATCGAGCGGGCGAAAAAATCGCGGCCCCTCTCTGGAACAGTTGACATGCCTCTGCAAAGCTGATACAATGCGGGGTACGTGTGCTGGCAGCACGCCGGTTGACCACGTCTATTGAGCGCAGTGATGGGGTTTTCACGAGCCCCGGAAACCGTTATATACTCAGGCCAATCTGCCGCAAATCTAGTGTTTGCATAGGTGGCGGCCGAATCGAGGTAGATACAGCATGGCGGGTGGATCATATGTCGGGCTGGATATCGGCTCCAACCAGATTAAGGTTGCCGAGCTTCGCCGATCGGGCAATCAGGTGCAAGTTGTTGCGCTAGGTGTTGCTCCGACGCCTCCCGAGGCTTACGCTCAGAGTGACGTCGTGGATGCTCAGTTGCTAGGACAGGCCGTAAAGGCGCTGCTCAAGCAATCGGGTATAGGCACAAAGGATGTTGTCAGTTCGGTTTCAGGGCAGTCCGCGGTCGTTGTCCGCGTAATCGAGGTCCCTCAAATGGACTCGAAAGAGCTGGCCGAAACGATGAAGTGGGAAGTTGAGCGCCATGTACCCTTCGCGAACAGCGAAGTGATCATGGACTATGCACCGATCGATCGGCCCGAAGGTTACGCCGAGGGTCAGAACATGGACGTGCTGCTGGCTGTTGCTCAGCAGGATTTTGTGGATCGCCATATCGAGATGCTGAATGCGGCAGGGCTAAAGCCGAAATACATCGACGTCGAGCCACTGGCTCTCGGACGAACGCTTCTCGATATGGATGCCGACCAAAGTCCGATAGGGCACACAGTAGCGATCATCAATATCGGTGCGTCAAATACCGAAATCGGTATATTCCGAGATCGGCTGTTGACCTTTCCCCGAACACTACCACTTGCAGGCGATAATTTGACTCGTGCGATCGCTGCCACACTGGGTGTCGATCAGGCTACTGCAGAGAAATACAAGATTGAGTACGGTGAAGTCCTTCTCGATCAGCTAAGCGCGCCAGTGCCAGACTTTGGTGGCGGCGCGGCCTTCGGCGCTCCCGGTTTCCAGGATTTCTCTGCGCCAGCGCCAAATCCATTTGGTTCCCCAACCGACCCGTTTGCAAGTCCGGATCAATCCGCAACCGCGTCACCTTCCGGTCGAATGCCTTTCGATTTTGCTACACCGGGTGAATCGCTTGAAGCTCCCAGCGGAGCTCCGCTGGGTTTTGAGGAGCCTCTTGAAGCGGCGCCTGCCCCGGTCGATAACCTGCCAGCGTCAGTTTCTGCTTCCGATCCTGCGCGAGATGCCTTCAAAGCACAGGTCTTTGCGGCGATTGCCCCGGTACTCGGAGAGCTTGTTCAGGAAATACGTCGCTCACTTGATTACTATCGTGGTCGAGCCGGCGATGTGCCAATTCACGAACTGTTGTTAGTAGGCGGCACGTCTAACCTTAAGAACCTCGCACAGTTCCTGGAATTGGAGCTTGGGGTTCCTGCTAGAGTTCCCGACACATTCCGTAACATTCAGCTTACGGCCAAGTCGATGTCGCCCACCTACGCTCACGAGTTGTCGCCGCTATTCCCGATAAGCATCGGTCTTGGCGCACGGGACCTAATCTCTGATCCAAGTGCAAACAAGGCCAAGAGCAAGGCTCCGAAAAAGAAGAAATAACTCGGCACACTCACGCACGACGCAGTCCGCATGGCGAGTGACTTTGCCGTGATATATACGTTCGTAAAACATTGGGAGAAACATATCGATGCTACGCAT
Source organism: uncultured Chthonomonas sp. (assembly GCA_903919615.1). GTDB lineage: Bacteria > Armatimonadota > Chthonomonadetes > Chthonomonadales > Chthonomonadaceae > CAIXIX01. The sequence continues at coordinate 38,842 of CAIXIX010000209.1, read as the reverse complement.
CAACCTGCTTCCAGACTATATCCATAGTAAAAACAAAATTCGCAACCTTGGCATCGGCTGGGGAGTAGCAGTATTCGCACTGGCGCTCTTCCTGCTGTTCATTAACAAGACAGCCGCTGATAACCTGCAGGCAGCCAAGGATGATCAGGCGGCCAAGGAACAGCTCAAGAGCCAGACCGATGGTGTAACCAAGCAGATCAACGACGAAAAGCAGCGACGAGCCGACATCGAGACTAAGCAGAAATTCGTTGTCGCTGGCCGCAAGTATAACGACTCATGGGCTGGCATGTTCGAAGTTGTGCGGGATGTAACTCCCACAGACGCTTCGATCATCCTGAAGTCTTTGTACATCGATCCTGCGCAGCACAAAACTGTTAGCATTGTGGGATTTGGCAAAGACGAAGCAACAGTCATTAATTGGTGGAAGCAGCTCCGAAGCAACCCGCTGTTTGACCACGTTAATTTCGATACAATTCCGAAATCCTACACGCCACAATCCGCACTTGCGAGCGCTGGCGGCCCTGGTGGATTCGGCGGCCCAATGATGGGTGGTGGCAATGGACCAGGCTCTGGTGGAACCATGAGCGCAGGCAACAAGCTTAAGAGTATGCAAGCGGTTATGACTGGCGCAGGTGCAGCAGGCTTAAGTGGCGGCGCCGGCCGCGGCGCTGCAGCAAGCGATGCAGTAGGTCCTGGTGAACTTCGCGGCAAGCATGGACTTAACTTTACTGCCACGATCGTGTTCAAGGAAGCGCTCGATGGAGGCGAACCTGCACCAGGCTGGCCCGCAGGCGGCGGTGGTGGTGGCGGAGCCGGAATCATGGGCGGCGGTCCTTCCAGTGGCATGGGCGGTATAGGTGGAAAAGGCGGAGCCGGAATGGGCGCGCCTTCAACTGGCGGTGGCGGTCCGGGTAGCGGCCGAGGCAAAGGGGATTAGTTAGAACATGAAATCACCAAAATTATCCGCTTTGCACGTCCATATAATCGGTGGCGTCGTATTTCTTCTTCTCGGCCTGATACTGTTCTTCGGCATGATCAAACCGAAGAATCAGGATACCGAGACTGCCAAGGCGGCAGCATCCGCGGCTGAGGGAGCTGGCGGTACCGATTCGGCATTGAGCAAGGCCAAAAAGGATCTCGTATCCGCGAAACAGGATACCGTCAAGATCAACTCTGATTGGTCGATCTATGCCCGAAAATACATGCCCAACTACAATCTGGACAAAGATCCACTCGTTGCCTATTTCGGTGGCGGTAAAGGCCAGAAGCTCTCTGTGAATGATATTCCCGCCGAAGAGGGCACCTGGATCACAAAATGGTATGATGCCCAACGATCCGAAGGTATCACTCGCGCCGAAGGCGTTGAGTTTCCCATCGGACCACTTGCAACTGATCCAAACGGTGTGGCCTCGCTTACGAGCATTACCTTCCCCGGAGGAAAACAACCCTGGAATGTAACTCTTGTTTGCAAGAGCTTTGACCAGGCAATGGCGCATATTCGAAGAATAAACGGTATGACTGGACATGGGATGCCAGTAATCAGCGAAGTAGCGCTTTCCGGTCAGAGCCCAGAACTCACGCTAAGCTATACACTTGCAATGTACGTCATTCCCTGGACTGCTCCTCCTGCGGCCGATACGCGAATTGGCGCTGGTGGCGGTGGTGGTACAGGTGGTGGCGCTGGTATCATGGGCGGCGGCCCCGCAAACGGCATGGGTGGCATGGGTGGCAAGAGTGGAATGTCTGGTCCTGCAACAGGAGGACCTGCGTCCGGCGGCGGCCCTGGCAGTGGCTCGAAAAAGGGCGGCGATTAGTCGGCACGGATTGGTACGGAGGCACAGCACAGTATGAATCGTAAACTGAAATGCACTGCGACCGCGGCTCTTCCGGCGATACTGGTTGCAGGCGTGATGCATACCAGCGTATCGTTGGCACAGCAGCCGCCGGCAGGTGGACCGCCGATGGGCGTTCCAAAAGGCGGGCAAAAAGGTCCAGGAGCTGGACCGGCTGCCGGTAAAGCGGCGCCCGCAGCTCCACCGTATAAACTTGCACATCACGTGGGTAAAGACCCGTTCTATATCCCGTGGACAGTCCCGCCACCGCCACCGTATGTGTTCGATAAGATATTGCCAGTACGGTTGGCAGATCCTGATGTAGAGCCACCGCCTACAAAACGAGTTACTATCCGTGAGGAACCAGCGCTGAGAGTCTCAGGAATCATGACCGGTGACGGCGTCTTTGCAATTCTCGAGCAGTCTAACAAAGTCGATATTGTAAAGCCCGGCAGCAGCATCGATATCGGAGTGTCTACAGGCTCGCGCAGTTACAAAGTCGTATCCATCGAGGATCAGACAGTAACCCTTGAGAGTGTAGAAGGCAAAGTGACCTACCGTCAGGAGGTTCCACTTAGCGATGCTCCGATTGGTACTAGCGTTGCATCGTTCGGTCAAACCGGCGGTGCGCCGCGAGGACCAGGACCTGGCGGCCCTGGATCATTTGGTGGACGCGCCGGAAGGGGTGCTGGACCGGTTGGCGGTGGTCCAGGTTCCGGGCGTGGTAAAGGAGCGGACTAAAAGATTCGTTTCCAATGTAAACAAATCAGCGGTCACCTCACCAGTCAGCAGGAATAATCTGGTAGAATCGTGAATCGTTGAATGTTCGTTTAGCAATGTCGTTTCGATTATTGGACCCGTCTATCACTATGTAGGCGTTACGTTAATCAAATCCTGATGCTAAACAGTAAGATGTTACGCACCAGGCAGAGACGCCTGCACCTTGATACACCCGGGACATACCGAAACACCGGGCATCTGTTATATGCTGTTCGATGGTTCGGAGGAGATGAAACGATGTTAGATAGATTCGCCAAAATTGGCCTGTCAGCTCTCGCGTTGACGGCCCTGGGATTAGTTGCTATGCCCGTTTGCGCGAATGCGCAGGCACAAGATGGTGGTCAGTCGAACACAGCTACGAACGACCCGGCAAACAAGAAGATCGACCTGGATCTTGAATCGACCAATTTGTACTACGGTCTCAAATTGCTCTTTTCGCAGGTAAAGGCTAACTTTACGATCGATGACTCCCTCAAGGCGCTTACGGTCACGGCTCACCTGACCCAGGTGCCATTCCGTGTTGCACTTGAGACCTTATTAAAATCAACCAATACTCCACTGACATACAAGGTGGAGAACGGCATCTACAGCGTGGTGCCGAAGGTAGAGGACGATAAGAGCCTTAGCTCCGAAGGTACCGAGAAGCCAGAAAAAGATACCCCCAACAGCGGCGGCTACAAGCTAGGTCGCATCAATGTCACTAACCTCAGCGCCACCGATATAGTTACCGCATTCGGCGGAAATATCGTTAACGTCGGGTACCGCGTCCAGCAGATGGGTATGGGCGGTATGGGTGGTGGCATGGGTGGTGGTATGGGCGGCGGCATGGGTGGCATGGGCGGCGGCATGGGCGGCATGGGCGGCGGCATGGGTGGTATGGGCGGCGGCATGGGTGGCATGGGCGGCGGCATGGGCGGCATGGGCGGCGGCATGAGTGGCGGCGGCATGGGCGGTGGAATGTCTGGCGGCGGTGGCGGCGGCAGAGGATTCTAAGTACCGCATGGTGTAATTTATGTCAGGCAGAATGCTCTGCCTGACACTGTGCGTCAAATCAATGAGAGCTGACGATCAGCCAACGTGAGCTCACGGCTTGGTTCCTGGTACGAAATACACTACGAACGGATAAAGAACGCACGAGCGTTTAGTGATGCGGTTACATCACGATCAACCACGCTGGCTCACTACCCGCGTGATAAGGGGGACATCTTTATGGGATTCCAACGGCAGAAAGGGCACGCGACGAGCCTGCTTTTTGCAGGTATATTGAGCGCTGCTCTGCTCAATGGTGCCGCGCTGAAGGCCTTGGCCGATGACGATTCTCCGGCTGGCCACAAAGTTGCAGCACCTGTCAGCGACCCGAAGCTTGATGTTGAGCTGTCGGATACGTCGTTGCCTGCTGCGATCGGGATGATCCAGAAACAACTCAAGGCTATCAGCTTTGTGTTTCACAACGATCAAACAAGTTATAATCGAGTAACTCTGTCGGTTCACGCAAAGCCGGTTAGCGAAGTGCTGAAGTATATCGCAGCTTCCGCTGGCGCGGATATTTGGCAGGACGCTGGTGTGTATCATATTGCGCCCAAGGGCACACACGTTGAAACCAGCACAGTATTGACAGAGGTTTCCGTTCCGGTAGCTCCGACCAATGTTTCAGCCCCTGTGCCAACCCGACTTGGCCAAATCAAGCTTAACTATGCGGACGCCCGAGTCGTTAAACAACAGCTTATAGGTGAGGGTGGTCCGGCGGTTCAGGTAAATACTCCGGGGATCATGTCTCAACTTATGGGATACGATAGTCCCATCGCACCAACCTTACCAGCAGTTCCCAATCTTGCGCCGAAACTCGTGCCAGGCTTTAATTCCAATTATGAGAACCCGGTGAAGGTTGCACCCGCAGTCCCAACTCCAGGCGCAGTTGAAGCTACGGCTAATCGGTCGAGCGACCCCCGGTTTAATCGCGTGGGACAGGGCTTCGGCGGTGGTATGGGCGGCGGTGGCTTTGGTCAGGGCAACGGCGGTGGCTTTGGTGGCAACCAAGGCGGCGGCGGTAACGGAATTGGCGGCGGCGGCAATGGCGCTGGCGGTTTAGGCGGCGGCCAGAACGGTCAGGGCGGCGGGACTGCAGCTAACCTTTTGCCTGATGGTATTCAGGCGAGAGACCTCACTGCTCTTTCAAACAGTAACACGATTATCGTACGATATCGTGATGATCCGGAAGGCGAGCAGGCTTTCCGTGAACTCCAGACGCGAATTCGGTTGCTGGACATTAAGCCGAAGCAGATCCAGGTCAAAGCACAGTTCGTAACTGTGACCCAGAATGATGCCGATCAGTTCGGTATCAACTGGCAGTTCCAGAAGGTCAACCTGTTGGGAGTACTCAACGCTGGGTATGCTCCTACCGGTCAAGCTGTACTTCAGTATGCTACCGGCAACCTGCAGACCCAGATGAACTTTGCTCTCACAACGGGCCGAGGTAAGGTTGTTGCAGCGCCAATGGCGACAACGTTTAACAACGTACCTGCTACCTTCCAGAACACTACCACCTACTATTCGTTTATCCCGGAAACGTTTATTGGACCAGGTGGCGCAGCTCAGACGACTTACTATCCGCAGCCAATCCCTGCAACGTCTGTGCTCTTCGTTACGCCGAGAATTAATGGTGACAATACCATTACGCTGAACGGTACACTTCTCTTTACTGACTTGAACGGTACCGCACAGAGCCCGGATGGAACAAACTACCCAATCCTTATCCAGCAGACAACACCAGTTACGCGAATTATCCGCAATGGAGACACGATGGTACTGGCTGGCCTTATCCGTAAGCAGGATAACACGAGCACCCAGCGCGTACCTTTGCTCGGTGATCTGCCCCTTATCGGCAGCCTCTTCAAATCGCATAGTGTCAATACCAACGATTCTGAGCTGTTGGTGTTCATCACTGCGAATATTCTGCCAGACCCACTGCCAGGTACCACTGTTACCGCAACTAGCGGCGGTCTTACGACTTCCGTTGGCCCAACCGGGAACTAACTACCTAGTTCGGGCGGCTAGTATGTAACGATCCGCCTCCGGGAGCCTCCGGAGGCGGATCGTTTTTTCAAATTGCTATAGAGACTGATTGCATGTTGATTGAGAACCGCTTTTCGCAACAAACATCCCCTCCGCTCACTAGACCTCGATCCTCATCGACTGCCGGTAACAATCTCGTTTTGATTGGTATCATGGGTGCTGGTAAGTCAACAATAGGCCCACTGTGTGCTGAGTGCCTCGGCTATGATTTCGTGGATACCGATGATCTAATTGTTTCTACCACGGGAATGTCAATACCTGAGATCTTTTCTAAGTTTGGAGAGGCCCATTTTCGCGATCTTGAACGAAGTGTAATTGCTGAGGTTTCGATACGCGACAATGTCGTCATAGCGACAGGCGGTGGGGCTCCGATCGATCCTCAGAACGCCAAATATTTGAAGGCTACTGGCCTGATCTATTACCTTAAGGCGCGTCCACATATTTTAGCGCAACGGATTGGAGATCCTGCGAGCCGACCAATACTCGCGGTTGCTCAGGATCCAGTTGCGCACTTGACCAAACTCCACGAACTTCGCAAAGGGAGCTATTCGCGGCTGGCGGATGGGAGCATAGATACTGGTACTTTGTCACCGCGCGCTGCAGCTGAACTGATTGTTAACCGGCTGAGGGAGTACATTCATGACAGAGAGATCAGACGTTCGGATTTTTCAACCTTAGTCGTTCCGTTGAGCGAACGATCGTATCCCATTCACATCGGACGGGAGCTGTTAAATGACGTTGCCGGTAACTTAGTCGCTCAATGTGGATCGATAAACCGAGCCTGTATCGTTACACACCCTCGTCTCAAAGCCGCCTATGCAGATCCATTGTGCGCTGCGCTGGAAGCAGGTGGCATTTCAAGCTCTATAAGATGCATTCCCGCGGGAGAGCAGTACAAGACGTTGCGAACGGTGGAACGTTTGTATGACGCGTTTGTTCTGGCGGCTCTGGATCGTAAGAGTGTCGCGATTGCGGTAGGCGGTGGTGTCATTGGCGATATGGTCGGCTTCGCAGCCGCGAGTTACCTTCGCGGGATTCGATTTGTTCAAGTGCCCACCACATTGCTTGCACAGGTAGACTCGAGTGTTGGTGGCAAAACAGGTGTAGACTTGCCATCAGGCAAGAACCTTGTTGGTGCATTTCATCAGCCAGTGACGGTTATCATCGATCTTAATACTCTAGGCACGCTTCCCCAGCGTGAACTTACGTCCGGACTAGCAGAAGTTATTAAATACGGCATCATAATTGATAATGTGTTCTACAATTGGTTGAAAGAACACATGGGAGAATTGCTCGCAAGAGATCACGAGCACCTGAAGCATGCGATTATGCGCTCCTGCGAAATTAAATCTGCAGTTGTAGCTGAAGACGAGACAGAACAGGGTCTACGCGCTATTCTGAATTTCGGTCACACCGTGGGTCACGCGATTGAGAGCGTAACGAATTACAGCGTCTACCGCCACGGTGAGGCGATCTCGATTGGAATGGTATCGGCTTGCCTGGTAGGTGAAGAGTTGGGAATAACTCCGCATGAAATAACACGTGATGTCAGATCATGCTTGATATCGGCAGGACTTCCGGTTGATTTCCCGCAGACTCTCAATCTTGAAGCAATCCATCAATCAATGCTTCTTGACAAAAAGACACAATCTGGCAAACTCAGGTTTGTTATTGCTGAGCGGATTGGAAACGTTCGTATTGTCGACAACGTGTCGCCAGAGCTGGTATTCCGTGCACTGGCACGGCAGAAACGCAACTGAACCAATCCACGTCTAGTAATCAGGTGACACAAAGAACTTAAGCTAGCGAAACAGTGCCTTGAGTGGCAACTGGCGGTGTAATATGCAGAAGGATAGCATAACATCAGATAAGGGCGACGCGCTTACGGCAACAGCAATACTGCTGTGGCTTCTCCTGATCGGTGTGAGATGGGTTGCCACTCCCTTGATTATGTTCGGAGATCCAGGATTGCAGGCTCGCGTTGCAATATGGGATCGCGGTCCCTTGCTGATTGCATATCTACTGCTTGCGAGTATTCTAATCATCAAAGCTGCGCTCCGATTTACGTCGAACCAAAGTCAAAAGTCGAATTAGAGAATGAAGAGTCCGGTCGTCTGTGGCGCCTGCATGCCACCCATAAGCGGAAGGGTTAGGGTTTAGCACACGTGATAAACCAGGTAATCGGCCAGCGATACGAGATCCTCGAGAAGGTAGGCGAGGGGCCGTTATTTGCAGCGTATAAAGCGCGGGACACGGCAATGAATCGCGTGGTCGCGGTTAAGGTTTTGCACAGCCAATTTCTGGGCGACGCCACACTACGAGGATCGTTGCGCGCTGCGCTCAACGAGACGGTTGCGCTAAATCACGCTGGAATTACAAGGTTCTACGAGTACCGTGAAGAGAGCGAACTCTGCTACCTCGTAACTGAATTTGTGCGCGGCATCGACCTTAAAGAGCGCATACGCAGGATTGCGCCGTTTACGCTCTCGCTTGTAGTTGATTTTGGATGCAGCATCGCCGAGGCGCTGCATTATGCCCACAGTACAGGCCAGACTCACGGCGACCTGAGACCGCAAAACATTATCGTATCACCCGAAGGTGTCGTTAAGGTATCAGGTTTTGGCATTCAGAAGGCAATCAGCAGGTGTCCGGCCGCGCAAGTTGCACTTCTATCCCAATCTGCCCCTTACCATGCCCCGGAACTATCAACCACCGGCCCTGGAACCGTTCAGGGAGACGTCTATGCGATGGGCGCCATCCTTCACGAAATGCTGACGGGTGTCACTCTGTACGCGGGAGCGACTCCGGAAGAGCAATCAGACGCCCATGCGTTAGCGCCTATCCCGTCTGCACGGGTAATAAATCCGGGTGTGCCGCGTCAGATGGAAGCTATTCTTCTAAAATGTCTGGAAAAGAAACCCGCCGATAGATACAACTCCGTAGCGGAGCTACTGGCGGAACTTAAGGGCATGAGGGACGCTCTCCGATTTGGACGGCCCCTCACGAGCGGCACAAGCGCGACAGAGGCGTCCAGAACAAATCAACCTGCATCGGCCGTCTCAGGGATAGAACGACCGACTGCAGCACCTAACCGACCATCAGCGCCTGAAACCCCAACTATCCCGACTGAGAGGAACAGATTGCGGGCACGAGAAGAGAAGGTATCTGTATACATTAAGGTAGCCATCGGCACCGTCACAGTAATTATTCTCGTGTGCTTCTTCTGGTTATATGGAATATACCTTTCCCTTAAGTTCGTACCTGCAGCCGTGGATGTGCCACAAATCGTAGGAAAGACGATCGAAGATGTCCGTAAAATCGCTGCTGAGAAGAAGTTCAAGCTGATTGAGCACGCAGAATACAATGATAATGCCCGCGGGATCGTGTACCAAACAGACCAGGAAAAGAACGCGCGGTTGCGGCCCGGTCGCTCGATAAATGTTTGGTTCAGCCGCGGATCAGAATACGTAAATGTTCCGAACGTAGTGAACATGTCACGTGAAGAAGCAGAACAGAAACTGAAGGACGCAGGCCTCAAGGTAGGCAGGGTTACTCCTGAGTATAATGACCACATAGCCGAAAACGTTGTAATCAATCAGGACGTCACATTCAAAAAGCGCGTCTTCCACGATACGGTAGTGAGCCTCACTGTCAGCAATGGTCCGGATCCCGCTTCGCCTCACGCTTCCGATACCCCTCCTGGAGGCGCGCCCGACGGATCGACAACCGAAAATCCGCCAACAACCAACCCCGACGGCGGCAATGCCGGCGACGGTACGCATGCACCCGATAATGGCGCTGCAGATACAGAGCAGCACTCCTTCTCGCGCTATATCGGTATTAACCGAGATGGCAGAGGCCGAAGACGTGTGCGCGTTGAGTTTTCTGATGCCACTGGAACGCACCCTCCCGTGATTGATGAGGGCCATGATGAGGGCGATCGAATTCAGATCAAGTTTGATTACACCGGGAAAACGATAGTCCTGAAGGTTTACTACGACGACGTTCTCAAGTCTTCGTGGACACTATCACCCGACACGAGCAGAAAGACCACGAACTGATGAGCTCTAGCGACGGCTTGATAGTGTCCCCGTCTCTCCTTGCTGCCGACTTCGGGAGATTAGCCGATGCAGCGCGCGAAGCAGAAAGCGGCGGCGCCGAGTATCTGCACTTCGACGTAATGGACGGCAGATTTGTCCCCAATATCTCTATGGGGCCATCCGCAGTAAAGGCCCTAAGAACTGTTTCCCGAGCCTTCTTCGATGTCCACCTGATGATCGTTGAACCTGAAAAGTACATCGAAGAGTTTGTCCGGTCAGGCGCAGATGGTATCACGGTCCAGATCGAAGCCTGCACTCACCTTCAGCGAACGCTCTCCCTTATCCGGTCTCTCGGCGCCCAGGCTGGGGTTGCACTGAACCCGGCCACGATCCCAGAGCAGCTTGAGTACGTGATGGATGATCTGGATCTCATTCTTGTGATGACCGTTAACCCTGGGTTTGGCGGCCAGAAGCTACTACCAGCTACGCTGCCTAAAATCCAGCGTGTGCGACAGATGATTACGGACTCAGGCAGACCTATACACCTTGAAGTCGACGGTGGGATTACACACGAAACAGCGGGTGCCACAGTTCGTGCAGGCGCGAATGTGCTCGTAGCCGGGACATCGCTGTACCACTACCCGCAAGGATTCGCAGCAGGCATCGAAGCATTACGAAACACCGCAATGTCTCTGTAAGCGAGTGAGTTACAGGTCACAACTTGCGGCTGTGATTTAATACTAGTTCAATGCACGAGGAGGTAGTTTCGATATGCTCGGACCCTCATCTGTTTATTCGCAAGGTATCGTTTCAGCTCGCTCGAGACGAATAAGGTACGTTGCGGCTGTCGTTCTGGCAGCGGTCATACTCATGGGAGCTTACGGCACGCTACGCCTGATGCCTCAAGTGCGCAATACATCCCGCAACTTTTCTGCGATACAGCGTCATGATGCAACAGGGATAGCCCCTCCACACCCCTCCACATCGGATCTTACCGAGAGAACCCATCTCGTGAAGGTTGTTAGGTTCGAAATACTGTTTGCTTACGCCTATTGGACAGTGTGGACTCTGCTTGTTCTCACCCTAATATTACTCGCATGGATCGATCTCAGAGAAGTATCTCGCGCCTATCTGATGCAGCGTAAGCGGCTCTATACCGATGCCCTCAAACCTTCAGGTACGCAAGGATCGATCGCTGAATCTAGTTCCGAGGCGACGATTGAGCAGCCATCTACGGCAGTACATCAGGAATTGCCCGGGAAGCCGGATTAATGGCGGCAAATAGCGAAGACGAAAAGTGGATGAGACGCGCCCTCCTGCTCGCTGCAAAGGGATACACCCGTCCCAACCCGATGGTCGGTTGCGTTCTCGTCAAAGATGGGCGGAAAATCGGTGAAGGATACCACCATTTTGCCGGCCAGCCACATGCAGAAGTTGAGGCGCTCCGAAGCCTAACCGAGAGCGTTGAAGGCGCAACGGCGTATGTCTCGCTTGAACCCTGTTGTCACTTCGGCCGAACTCCCCCCTGTACCGATGCTCTCATTGCCTCACGTGTTAAGCGCGTAGTTGTCGCTGCAGTCGATCCCGACGCTCGCGTCTCCGGCAAAGGTTTGGAAATACTTAGGGCTGCCGGAATGGATGTGACAAGCGGCGTGCTTGCTGAGCGCGCAAACCAACTAAATGCGGCATTCGTTCACTATCATACGCAGCGATCACCGTATACAATAATAAAGGCTGCCATGACGGTCGATGGCAAGATCGCTACAAGTACCGGCAAGTCGAGGTGGATCACCGGTACGGAATCGCGCCGAGAAGTACATAAGATGCGCGCCCGCAGCAGCGCGGTAATGGTTGGCGTCGGCACCCTGCTAGCAGATGACGCGACTTTAACGGCTCGGCTGTCCCCGCCACCTCCCGTGCAGCCAATGCGCATAGTCGTCGATAGCCGCCTGCGGACTCCGGTAGATTGCAGTGCAGTTCGGGCAATTTCTGAGGAGGCTCAACTGTTGATCGCAACCACAGAAGGCGCAAGTTATGATGCCGGGCAGCGACTGATTGATGTGGGCGCAGAGGTCTTGCGTTTGCCATCCACCGACAACAGGGTCGACCTCAGGCATCTGATGCGTGCCCTTGCAGAAAGGTCGATTATCAGTATTCTCGTCGAAGGCGGGGCCGAACTCAATGCGTCATTAATTCGTGGCAACCTCGCGCAGAGGATGGTTGTGTTCGTCGCACCACTTTTGTTTGGAGGTAAGGAAGCACGAACGCCGGTTGAAGGCGGCGGTATTGATCAGGTTGAAAGCGCAATTCGGCTCGGGAAACTCGTCTCGAAGCGCTACGGAGCGGATGTTACCTTAGAAGCAGACATTGTCCCGTCTGGGGTTTCTGGAAGCTGAGGAGTTTTGAAAATGTTCACAGGATTGGTTGAAGAGGCAGGCATTGTTGTTGGATGCGAAGTTCAGAGTCGGAGTGCGTCGTTAACCGTCGCAGCGCAATTAGTCAGTGATGGTATTCAAATAGGCGATAGCGTTGCGATTAACGGAACCTGCCTTACAGTAGTAGCAGTTAATGGAGATCAGCTGACGTTTGATGCCGTGCCAGAGACGCTTGCGCGCACAAACCTCGGAGCACTTAACCCAGGCGCCAAAGTGAATCTCGAACGTCCTTTGCAGGTAGGTGCGAGGTTGGGCGGTCACTTTGTCTCAGGGCACATCGATGGGGTTGGCGTGGTGACGAATGTGGCACCTGATGAAAATGCAGTGATCTATACCATTGAAATCCCAGGTTCTTTGCGCCGGTACTTCATCGAGAAAGGCTCCGTCTCTGTCGATGGAGTCAGCCTTACCGTTGCCGGAATCGAAGGCAATCAGTTCACCGTGTGGATCATTCCCCATACGCGAGAAGTTACTACATTCGGCGACCTCAAAGTGGGTGATCGCGTGAACCTGGAATGTGACCTACTCGGCAAGTATATCGAAAAGCTCCTAGAGGAGCGCGAAATAACTGCAAGCGTCTAGTGGCGCGATTCTTCCGAGGAATAGATATGGAGCCTGAAAACCTGCAGTATCTGGCTGAGCTAGAGACAGAGCAGAGAAACCCCGTAACACTGGATATAGATCAGCTATCGACGCGCGATCTGGTTAGCCGATTGCATGCCCAGAACTATGGGGTAGCCGCAGCGGTGGAGACCGCCCTCGACTCTGTCTCATTGATTGTAGAAAAATCCGTTGAACGGATGGAGCGCGGTGGGCGCCTATTTTACATTGGCGCCGGAACCAGTGGAAGACTTGGTGTGCTGGATGCGAGTGAATGCCCACCAACGTTCGGCGTTCCACCAGAACTTGTGCAGGGAATCATAGCGGGTGGCGATATCGCACTCAGGAGTTCGGTAGAGAGCACCGAGGACCAGCCAGATCAGGGCGCGCGTGATATTATTGATCGCGGAGTTAGTGCGAAGGATGTGGTGATTGGAATCGCGGCCAGCGGCCGAACTCCTTATGTCGCGGGAGCTCTGGATGCAGCTCGCTCCGCTGGAGCCCTTACATGCGTCCTGGTAAATGTATCCAGGTCAATACTGTCGCGTCACGCTGAGTTTACGATCGAGGTCGTCACGGGGCCGGAAGCGCTTACAGGCTCAACCAGATTAAAGGCCGGCACTGCCCAGAAGATGGTGCTGAATCTAATCACCACTGCTGTGATGGTTCGGCTGGGAAAAGCGTATAGTAACTTAATGGTGGATGTTAAGGCATCTAATGTAAAACTGGTAGACAGAGCGATCCGGATCGTCTCGGCTGCGACCGGGATCGATAACAATGAGGCGCGCCACGTTCTCGAGCAGAACGAGTGGCAGGTCAAGCCTGCAATAGTGGTTATACTAACTGGGTGCACGTCCGCCGAAGCTGAATCTGCATTGCAGAGAGGAAGCGGCCATATTTCCTCCGCGATCAGGGAGAGGAGTGGGGTATAAAATGCCCTTCGATTTCGTTGCTCATGTTGCAGAGGGTCATATTCAGGAGGCGATCGAGCAAGGCAAGCTCGATAACCTGCCCGGGCAAGGCAAGCCACTGAACCTTGTGGAAGATGCGTCGCTGCCGTCTCACGTTCGCATCGCGAATCGCGTGCTCGGCAATGCTGGGATCGCGCCGGAGTGGATCCAGAATCGCCAGCAAGTGCTCGACGAACGCAAAGCGTCGGAGAATGCGCTCCAGAAAGCCATTCGCGAAAATCGGTCTCGAAAGGCGCGGCTACAGGCGCTTCTCGAGGACGCAACCGCAAAACAGGCCGAGGCCTATATGTCCGCCTACGCTGGCTGGCATGCTGCCGCGCGACGGAACTATCTCGAGCAGCTACAGTCTGTAAACACGGCAATACTGAAATACTGCATGACGGCACCAACCACCGCAGAACCGTTTACTCCGTACAACATCAGGGCAGAGATGTCTCGGTACGACGAATTTGTGGCCGGGCCAGATGCCTCTCCCGATGCCACATCACTGCCAGTGCAAAGCGCTGCCAAAACCGGCACGTTGCGTATCGCGGCACGATTCCTCTATCAGCGCTTGAGTGGCGAATAGCGTCTGTTTCACCTTGGACTTCCTGCCGTACTGGTATACTGTAGGGTCGATTCATCCTTGCATATTATCCGGAGATCCTGTTGCTTATGGCAGTCATCGAGCAAGAAATTCCCACAAATAGGGCCGAGACCAATGTGAATTCTGCAGCTGCAACAGAGGTTGCTGCGCCTGGCTACCACATCATGACATGGGGATGCCAGATGAATGAGGAAGACTCAGAGCAGATGAGCCTCTATCTCGAGCGCATGGGCTATCGCCCGGTTGCAGACGCTGCCGATGCCGAAGTGGTTCTACTGAATACCTGTTCGGTGCGCGCAAAGCCGGAGGAGAAGGTCTGGAGCGAGCTCGGACGCCTCAGAGAGATGAAGCAGGAACGACCCGAAATGGTCATTGGTGTGTGTGGCTGCATGGCTCAGGTCGAAAGTGTTGAGCTAAAGCGACGCGCGCCATTTATTGATATGGTTGTTGGTACGGGAAACATTGCGGCGATTCCAGATATTATCCGGCGTGTTAAAGGGCTGGAGCCGGAGCTTGGGGCTGACGACTCCCAATCGACGTTTCGCAACCGCAACCTTATGCAACTTCGGGTTACGAAGTCTGCACCGAACACCAAGACGATCACTGCGCTTGATTTGCCGGAGCGCAAGGGGGCAGTCGTCACCGATATTCCCGATCGCGCAGCAGAGCGGAAACCCAAGCTCAAGGCGCATGTGCCAATCATGTATGGCTGCGATAAGTTCTGTACCTTTTGTATCGTGCCATTAACTCGTGGCCGCGAACGAAGCAGGCCATCGGATGAGATTATCGCCGAAATTGAGACGCTAGCTCAGAATGGCACCCGAGAGATAACCCTGCTGGGTCAGACCGTAAATTCCTACGGCAAGAATCTCGCGGAAGGCCGAGTCCCGTTTGCGAGCTTGCTCGAGCGTATCGACGCAATCAAGGGAGTTTCGCGTATTCGCTTTACGTCGCCCTATCCCCGCGATTTTACCGACGAACTTATCGATGCCATTGGACGACTCGAATCAGTTTGTGAGCACATCCATCTGCCGCTGCAGGTTGCGGACGATGCGCTGTTAACTGAGATGCACCGGGGATACACAGTGGCGCGTTACCAGGAGATCGTTGAGAAACTGCGTGCCCAGGTTCCGGGCATCGCAATTACAACCGACATTATGCTTGGTTATCCCGGTGAGACCGATGAGCAGTTTCGCAATACGTTGAACTACGTGGAGCAGACCCGATTCGACTCCGCGTTTATGTTTGCGTACAGCCCCAGAACAGGCACTAAGGCAGCTTCGCTTGAAAATCAGGTGCCGCACCCTGTGAAGATTGAACGCCTGAACGAGTTAATCGCGCTGCAAAATGGCATCACCGTACAGATTAACAAACAGAAGATCGGAGACGTCGTCGACGTACTCGTGGAAGGCTTAAGCCCGAAAGATCGAACAAGGCTCACGGGGAACACTCGCACCCTCAAAACCGTGAACTTCGTGGCGCCCGAAGCCGAAACTCGTTCCAGGTCGTCATTGATTGGTAAAATCGTACCGGTAAAAGTTCGAGAAGCCCACTTAACAGGGTTCATTGGAGAGCTGGCCGAGGTACATCCGGCCAGCTAATCGTCACCAGAAACGCTGGACTTAGATGCCCAGTGTTTCAAAAGTGTGAGTCAGGTTCTTTAAGTGGTACTCCACGTTGAACGCATGTTCGATATCTTCCGCGGTTAACCGCTCTTGCACAACGGGATCTGCCTCTATAGCCTCACGGAAACCGGCCCCATCCCACGCCTTTGCGGCGTTGCGCTGCGCAACAGCATAGGCATCTTCGCGCGACAGTCCTGTCGTAATTAGCGCCAGCATGATCTGCTCCGAGCAGACGAGGCCACCCATCTGCTCCAGATTGCGCTTCATGTTCTCAGGGTAGACGATGAGGGTATCGAGAATGCCCGCGAATTTGTTGAGCATCCAGTCAACCAGCATGGTTGTATCCGGGAGAATCACTCGCTCCACGCTGCTATTTGTCAGATCTCGCTCGTGCCACGTCGCCATGCTCTCCAGCATCGCAACCAGGTTTCCACGAACGACACGCGCCAGCCCCGTCACCGTCTCAGAGTTCCACGGATTACGCTTGTGCGGCATCGCGGAAGAGCCCTTCTGGCCGACTGCGAAATACTCTTGCACCTCTCGAATTTCGGTGCGTGCAAGATTGCGAACTTCGGTCGCAAACCGCTCCAGTGAGGCGGCAAGGATGGCCAGTGTGCACATAAGCTGCGCATGACGATCTCTTGCCACGATCTGTGTGGATATCGGCGTGACCTTCAGACCGAGGTTTGTGCACACGTACAGCTCGACCTCTGGCCCGATATTCGCGTGGGTGCCAACTGCTCCCGAGATTTTCCCAACAGCGATGGCTTCGCGCGCCTGTTTTAGCCGTACCAGGTTGTTGTTCATCTCATCGAGCCAAGTGGCCAGTTTGAAGCCAAATGTAATGGGTTCCGCGTGAATGCCATGAGTGCGGCCAATCATCACGGTGTTCTTATGTTCCCTGGCGCGTTTGCGAATAACTTCCGTGAGGCGCTCTGCACTCGCAATGATCGTATCAGTTGCATCGCGCAAAATCAGAGCGAGGGCCGTGTCAACAATATCGTACGAAGTGACTCCGTAATGAACATATCGGCCTTCAGGGCCGAGATTCTCGGCTACGTTCTTTACAAACGCCATCACATCGTGTCGAGTCTCTTTTTCAAGCTCTGCCATGCGCTCAAGGTCGAATTTTGCACCGCTGCGGATCGCGTCCGTTGTTCCAGCCGGGATCTTTCCAAAATGCTCGAGACCATCGCACACTGCAATCTCAACATCAAGCCAGCGCTGAGTCTTATTTGTCGGGCTCCAGAGTGCACTGAGTTCTGGCGTTACATACCTATCAATCATTGTGAAAACTAGTCCTTTCGCTCTATGTTGAAGAGAAGCGCACGTGCGGGCGCAGCATCACCTTCAACGATCCGCAGCGGCAGCGCTGCAAGTTGATAGAAGCCCTCTGCAACGGCAGTAAGCTTCAGAGATTCTAAAATCGTAATTCCATAATCATGCAATGCATGATGAATCGGAAGGGTCTTGCTGTCAATCGTATCTACAGAGGGTAAATCAATCCCAATTAGCCGAACTCCATGAGAGCTCAGATATTCAGGCACATCCAAATCGAGGACTGGTATGCTCTCCGGGAACTGCGTCCAATCGCTCCAAACATCGGTTCTCAGCAGAATTCTCTCAACCGAAGCAGTCTCAACGATGCTCAAATCCGACCGACCTATACACTGCTTGCCTCGCACATCAACCACGAATGCGAGGCCCATACCCGTTTCCGGCGAGATATCTCCAGCCTCACCCGCACTTTCCGTAAAGTGGCATGGGGCATCAAAATGGGTACCCGCATGCAAACTCATTGTGATGCTGCTCAGATTAACCGAGGCGCCACTGTCTAGAGCTAGCGATTGCAGCCTGCTATAGGGCACATCTCCCGGCCAAACTGCCAGCTCGGGGCACAATGGAAGTGTAATATCGATGCAGTTCAAAGCACATTGCCCTCTAGTCGCGATTCCTGTGGCATTTGTAGTTTGCAATTGGCAGTGCCGCCATGAGTATACCCATCTGGCTCTTGTGAGAGGCGAGGAGCCGCAACGTTAGCGTCAAATAGCGCTTTGGATTACGGCACAATGGGCGTCTCACGCGAGATCGATTCCCAGGCTCGAGCGTGAACTATCTCCGTAAGTGTCTCAATGGCGACACGGCACTCCGTGAACGAAGTGTACAATGGCGCGGGGCATAGTCGGACAATGTTCGGCGTCCGAAAGTCCGGCACAATTCCGCGTGCCTTAAGCGCCTTGCATATCCGCATCGCTTCCGGATGCGCAATGGCAACATGTCCGCCTCGCCGGTAATCCTCGAGGGGCGTCAACAACTGAAGATCGGTCGACTGTAGATAGGTTTGGATCAGACTCATCATGTACTTCGTCTGAAGCAGAGACCGCATGCGAATGCGGTCGATTCCAGCGGCAAGAATGGTCTGTAACGTTCCAGATAATGGCGCCATCGAGAGTATGTTTGGCGTTCCAATCTGCAGCGCACCAGCCCCATCCGCAGGCTGTAGGGCATCGGGCATCGAAAGCTGTACCTGTTTGTTGGACCCAAACCAACCTGCAAGGCCAGCTTTACGGCCAAAGTGCCGTCGGTTAATATAGAGCCCGCCAGTTGCGCCCGGGCCGCCGTTCAAATACTTATATCCGCACCAGAACGCGAAGTCGACTCCCCACTCATTCAAGCGATGTGGGATTGCGCCAATAGAGTGCGACAGATCCAAACCGAAGAGCAGACCTCTTTTTCTTGCCTCTGATGCGAGCTTTTCTATGTCCAATAGCTGTCCGGTGGTGTAGACCACCGAGGGAAGCAACACTGCCGTCACGTCAGGCGTCATGCCCGCAATCAGGTCCTCATCATTCAGCAGCCCGTTCTTCCGAGGAGGGATTGTTTTGTGCGTAAATGCCTTGGAGCCACGTGCCACGTTATAGGTATTTATATAACTCTCTATAGCGTACCGATCGGACGGAAAGATCAATGAATCGGTGAGGATGGCCCTTTGTGCTTCATCGCTGTCCGGACAGTCGATCAGAGTGTACAGAAGCTGATGCAGGTTAACCGTTGTGGAATTGGTAATGATGACTTCGTCCGAACAAGCGCCGACTAGTGGCGCCATGGACCGGCCCAACTCCTCGGCGAGGAAAAACCAGGGAGGAGTTGCTGACTGGTTTGCCCATCCACCAACAGCGAGCCTGCGCCACTCGTCAAGGACTCTCAGAACCGCGGCTTCTGCCGGACGAGACATCAATCCCAGTGAGTTACCATCCAGATAAATCGTATCGTGCAGCACATAGAATTCATACCGATATCCTGCTAGCTCATCTTTCTGATCCAACTGAGCAGATTCGTCTAACATGTCACTCCCCAAAGGTACGATTTTTTCGTACTACCTTACCTGCCAACCGCTTGGTCAGCTCTCCGTATTTTAGGGCAAACGAACCATTAACCAGGACTGCTTCGATCCCGGATGCGAGCCTGTGCGGAGTATCAAAAGTTGCGAGATCGCAAACAGTATCAGGATTGAAGAGCGTCAGGTCGGCAATATACCCCGGCGCGATCATTCCCCGATGAGTGAGTCCCATCCTTCTTGCAGGCAGCGCCGTCATTTTGTGGATTGCTTCGCTGAGAGTTAGTACTCCGAGTTCCCTCACATAGTGGCCCAGTACACGCGGAAACGTGCCGTAGGTACGCGGATGTATCTGGTCCTTGCCGGTTGACCCGGAGGGATCCGAACCAGATCCATCCGACCCAATCGACGTCCACGGATATCGCAGAACCGCAGCGATGTCCTCCTCACAGATGGCGAAGTTGACTGCACTAATGTAGCCAGATTCTGATAGCAGATCGAGCACCCAATCGAGGGGATGGACGCCTTCTCGTGCTGCGATGTCGGCAATAACGCTTCCCTGTGCCGCTGGCCGTGGCCGGCACACGCCAAGTTGCATCTGTCTCCATGGAGATTGCTCTCCAGTGTCTCCGAACTCAGGGCGATCAGCAATAATCTCCGCCCGAACTTGTGCGCGATACTCGTTATCCTTAAGCCTTGCCGATACATCGTCAGGCGAACCAGTGAGCGCTCTGCGCGGCAAAACCTGTATGCTCAGGCTCGTCATAAAGGCGGTGTAGGGGTACTGATCCGTTTGAACGTCTAGCCCACGCTCTCGCGCCGCTTCAACCATGGCCAGCGTCTTGTTGATTTTGCCCCAGTTGTTACGGCCCTCTGCTTTGTGATGCGATAGCTGTAGTGGCGCTCCAGATGCTTCAGCCACCTGCAGCGCCTCCTGCACCGATTCGATCAGGGTGTCGCCTTCGTTGCGCAGATGCGTGGCATATAGCCCCCCGAACTCCGCCACTACGCGGCAAAGGCTCGTCAATTCTTCTACATTGGCGTAAGATGATGGCGGGTACTCAAGTCCGCTTGAAATTCCCCATGCGCCCGACTCCATGGTTTCCCGCAGGCAGGCAGCCATCTCGGCGAGCTCATCGGATGTTACCGCTCTATCTGCATCGCCAGTAATGCGTTTGCGCAGGGTTCCATGTCCGGCGAGCGGCACAATGTTGTTGCCAGAACCTTTTGCCTCGACGTTACGCAAATACTCATCGAAGTTGTCCCATGTAATTCTCGCTCGATGCGGCGCCAACCAGCGCTTTTCAAATGAGAATGTGTCCGAATCGGTTGCTAGTCCCATCGAGAGGCCGCAATTACCTACAACCTGAGTGGTTACACCCATGCTAATGGAACTGGCTTGCCCGGGATTGTAACCCAGAGAGATATCAGAATGTGTGTGAATGTCAATAAAGCCAGGGGAAACAACCAGTCCACGTGCCTCGTATACTTCTGAGGCCGTGCTGCCCAACAGGTTGCCTGTGGCGGCAATTCGGCCGTCTTTAATGCCGATGTCGATTACAGCGCCAGCCTGCGCCGACGAAGAACCATCAAATACCGTTCCCCCACGAACGATTGTATCAAACACCATCCCAATGTCTGTTCCTGCTGCGATGTGCTTTACCTCCAGGATAACTCGCTATTTATTGAGCATTTAGGGCCGTGTGCCTAGGTTACTACGGTTGGCGCTGATAACTGGTTGTCATCATGCCAGGTGCAGTTCCCTTATTGGCACGCAAATGGATCGGGTATTATTGCTCCAACATATGAATTGTGGGGAGACGTAACGCGACCGATGCCACTTGCACACAATGGTGGAAACCCAATTTTCGACGAAAATAGCGCACCTGAGTATTTAAATGTGCCAGATCCCGGGACGATCTGCGCTCACCATGGTGAGGACCGTGAGCTGCATCGCGGCGCAGTTATTCCGCCGATTTATCAGAACTCACTTTTCACATTTCCCAGCTGTGAAGAACGAAGCCGAAAATGGCTTCCTCACGATGCAGAAATTTACGATTACACCCGAGTTTCTAATCCTACAACGGATATTGCGGAAGCCAAGATTGCAGCTCTCGAGGGTGCAGATCGTGCACGATGTTTCGGCAGCGGGATGGCGGCGATCTCTGCAGCGATACTTTCGTGCGTCAAATCGGGCGATCACGTTGTAGCGCTCGAGACCTCTTACGGGCCGACCCGACAGTTTCTCTCAGATTACCTTATCCGCTTCGGTATCAGTGTTACCTATGTTGATGGAGATGATCCAGGCGAATGGGCCGACGCTGTGCTGCCCAATACCACCCTGTTTTATCTCGAAACGCCATCCAGTATGATATTCAAGCAGCAAGATCTGCGCGCGATCACTGCCATCGCGCGGGAACATGGGATCGCAACTATTGCTGATAATTCGTGGGCTACGCCGGTGTACCAGAATCCCATCCGGTTTGGCGTAGACCTGGTGCTTCACTCCGCAACAAAATATTTGGGTGGGCACAGCGATATCGTCGCTGGCGTTGTAGCCGGCAGCGAAGCCCGAATGAAAAAACTGCAGGCGGAAGAGGGCTGCTTGCTGGGCGGAATTCTGGATCCGTTTGCATCGTGGCTGCTGATTCGTGGGTTACGGACGCTGCCAGTAAGGCTCCAGAGACATCAGGAGAGCGCAACAAAGATTGCAAATGCCCTGCTCGATCACCCTGCAGTGGCGGCAGTTTACTATCCGGGCCTTCGAACAGACCGTCAGCCGGAGATCACACGCACTCAACTGCGTGGGACCTCGGGCCTCTTCTCGGTTGAGTTCAAGCAGTCTGGTCCTGAGGCGGTACGCCGATTTGTCAACAGCCTCAAGTACTTTGGAATCGGTTGCAGCTGGGGTGGGTTTGAGAGCCTCGCAATTCCCGCTGGCGCCATGGAAAAGAGCCTGGGCGGTGTGGGTACCGCACACAGATCTTTTGTTCGGCTGCATATCGGGTTGGAAAGCGCAGAGGATCTGTGGGATGATATCGAAGCCGCTCTGAAAGCCATATAGGCTCTCATGGTGAGAGATCGTTAGAACCGCTATAAGCTATCCGGGAGAAATATATGCCGCTGGATTCGGAAGCAGACCTAATTGCGCCTGCAGATATTAAGAGGGCGATTCACGATATTGTTTCAGATATCGTGGCCGTGCGGAGATATCTCCATCAGAATCCGGAGTTAAGTCATCAGGAAGACAAGACCTCTGCATTTGTTGCTAAACGTTTACGCGATCTGGGACTCGATGAAGTGCGAACAGATGTTGGCGGCTACGGAGTAGTCGGCGAGATTCGCGGAACGGCGGCGACAACCCGGCCAGTGAAGACCATTGCGCTGCGCGGCGACATGGATGCGCTTCCCATTCAGGAGACCAGCGACCTTCCCTACCGCTCGTGTGTTCCGGGCGTAATGCACGCATGCGGACACGATGGCCACACTTCGAATCTACTCGGGGCAGCAACGATATTGGCGGGGCTGAGAAATCAGTTTTCCGGTACGGTCCGCTTGATCTTTCAACCTGCAGAAGAGACCGTCGGCGGCGCAAAGCGTATGTGCGAAGACGGAGTGATGCAAGGTGTCGATTCCATTGTTGCGCTCCACGGTTGGCCAGGACTATCGGTAGGCAGGATCGCGGTGCGGCCCGGGCCAATGATGGCTTCATCCGATACGTTTGACCTCACGATTACTGGGAAAGGGGCACATGCTGCGCAGCCGCATAATGGCATCGACCCCATTGTAGCTGCAGCGCATGTTGTCCTCGCGCTTCAGACAGTTTCCAGTCGTGAGATGTCCCCTACAGAACCGGTCGTGGTTACCGTCGCCCAGTTCCATGCAGGTACCGCCTATAATATCATTCCGGGGGTCGCAGAGCTAAAAGGAACCATAAGGTGCCTTACAGAAGAGCACCGCACAGAGATTCCTGAACGAATAGAGCGGATTGCAGCAGGTATATGCGCCGGTCTTCGCGCGGAATATCGGTTCAAGTTTAAGCGGGGAACACCGGTAACAGTCAACGATTTCGCTATCAATCAACTGGTTGCCGAAACGGGAGTGGAAGTGCTCGGGCCGGAAAATGTCGTCACGCTGGACTCACCCAGTATGGGCGCTGAGGATTTTGCGATCTACCTTAAGCACGCGCCCGGCGCGATGTTCCGCTTGGGAGTAGGAGAACAGATGACTGCACTGCATACACCTACTTATAACTTCGCGGACGATGCATTGCCCCACAGTATTGAAATATTTGTTAGAGCAGCGCTTAAGTTTCTGGCTGCTTAAATCACCTTTGCATGAAGCAAGGCACATACGGAATCAATTGAGGCCGCGCCCTATTCAGGCAGCGGCCTCATTATTTACTCACTCGAATGTATCTGCCAGGTCTAGCGCTGTTCGAGAGGCAGCCACGGAAGTTCGACCGGGCCGACGTATTCGGCTCGTGGTCGAATAATCTTCTGGCCGGGCTTGTACTGTTCGATCATGTGCGCGCACCAGCCTGAAGTTCTGCTGATCGCAAACAGTGGGGTGTATAGATGCATCGGCAAACCCATCTCGTAGTAGCAGGAAGCTGAGAAGCAGTCGACGTTCGCGTAGATGCCCTGCTTGCCAGCAGCCAGTCTGTCCGGAGTGTTGCTGAGCTCATCAACGATCGACTCGATCGCTGTCGTCATTTGCCACCATTTCGTATCATGGTGCAGTTCGCCAAGCTGTCGGCTCATGTCTCGAAGGTGTGTGGCGCGAGGATCGGGTGCGCGATATACCGCGTGACCAAAACCTGCTATAGGTGTTCGCTTTTCGCCAGTCAGCTTCGGTCGAACCCATGCGTCCACGTTATCAGGCGAGCCGATGGTAAGCAGCATCACCATGGTCTCTTCCGCTGCGCCGCCATGTCTTGGGCCGCTGAGCGCTCCGAGGCCAGAAACGACACCGGAATAGATGTCCGCTCCCGTCGCTACCGTAACTCTCGTCGCAAAAGTCGATGCGTTCAGCTCATGGTCTGCGTGGAGCGTAAAGTCGATATCAATCGTGCGAACGTAAAGCGGATCTGCCTCCACGCCGTTCAACATATACAGGAAGTTTGCAGCAATACCAAGATCGGTACGTGGTGCAACAGGCTCAAGACCTTTGCTTAGCCGTTCAATGGCAGCCACGATCGTTGGAATCTTCGCCTGCAATCTGAGCGCTTTGCGCAGTGTCGCCTCAGGAGTATTGTTGCCAGTGTCCGGATCGTACATACCCAGTGCGGAGATCCCTGTACGCAGGGCGTCCATTGCTACGGCATTCTTTGGGAAATCTCGCAGAATCGCGATTACGCCTTCAGGGACAGCATACTCTGCTACAAGCTCTGCCTTAAATTCGGCCAGTTCGGCTGCATTCGGGAGCTTGCCCTTCCACAATAAAAAGACCACCTCCTCAAAGGTGGCGTGGTCGGCAAGATCGTGAATGTTGTAACCGCGATAGTAAAGGTTGCCCTCGGGCTGAACGTCGCAAATCTCCGATTCGCCTACGACAACACCCCGCAACCCACCCGCCTGAGTGGTCATGGTACACGTACCTCATTCGAGAAAATAAATTGGTTTGGCAGTAAAATGCCAGACAGGTTATTCTAGCACTTTTGAGCCCCTATTACAACCAAATTGCGGCTCAGATGCATGGCAGGTATAATGGCGTCTGTGAAGAGTGCAAAGCATATAACCCTGGTCGTCGTGTGTATCGCCGCGGTAGTGTGCGGTAATGCATCACGATGCAGGGCACAGCAAGGCCCTGCAGTGTCCCAACGCAAGATCAATGAGATGGCAGCATCCCTCGATCGGTGCCGCAGGACCCTCATCGAGACACCGGCGATTCGCCAGCAGGGTGAGACTCTGCCAGCCTACATCCAACGAATTTCGGCGCCACTTGTTGGCGAAAGCAAAACGGGTTACCTTAAACGTGTCTCCAGTTATGTCCGAGCTTTGGCCAGGACTGCCAACGAAACTGCCAGTTTTCGAGTTCCACCCACCTTAAAACATGCCGACGCAGCAAACCAATCGCTATGGCAGCGTGCCACACGAGACATTAGCTATCTGCCTAAAAGAATGGACCATGTGGCTGCAGCGTGGTCTCACGCCGAGCAGCACACCGAACCAGAGCAGACGAAGGCGCTTGCGACCGAGATTCTCGAAACCGTGCAATTGATGATCGATGCGTACACAAATCTGCGCGACGCGGCACCTTGATGCCTTCTGGTCATGTGTGGACCGGAGAATATATTGTTGTGCAATCTACGTGAACCCTCCCGGATGTTTAACCGACAAATAATACAGAAACGAAAAATAAACCGGGTTGCAGCCTCGGTTCTGTGCTGCTGTTTAATTCCGCTTGCGAGTTTCGCGGATCCGGTTCCATGCACCACCGTCATGGTTCCTGCCGTTGAAGACGAACTCCTGGAGTCAGTCGCGAAGCTGATGCACTACGGGCATTACCGCGATGCGAGCCTTAAAATTGAGAGCGCATTGCGCGAAATCCCAGATAATCAGGACCTACAGATGACAGCGGGTCTCTGTTCGCTTGCTCTGGGAGACCGCGCGACGGCTGCACAGGTTTTCGGCAATATTGAGCGCATTGCGCCGGACTCTTCGATTGCGGAATATGCGCTGGGTCTGTGCTCACTTGCTGGCGGTGATCTTACTTCGGCGGACGGTAAATTTGCTGCGGCATTAAAGCTCGGCGGAGATCCAGAGGTGATTGCGCTTGCCCAATCCTATATCGTCTGGCTGCGTGGTGGTCAGAGTGCTTCGATAGGAAAAGGCGTTCGAACTGGAGCTATCGCGCTGCAGGCCATGACGTTGATACGGCAAGGCGCAGGGGAAGCGGGCGCAGTTCAGATGCAGCACGCCTTTGATACGGCAGAGGGCGATCCTTTCGTGCAGAGCGATGCGCCAATTATGTCGTTCGATGCGCAGCGTCCGCTGCTCGAGTCGCACGAGCCACAGAAGCATCAGGCTACAAAAAGCGATAGTGTGACCGGAGATGTGACACTTTCGCCGGAAGATGCGCCGGTGTCGGCAGCATATGCTTCGTACGAGTTGGATGGCGCTCCGCTGAGCATCGTCGGATCGAAGCCGTTCACCTATACCTGGGACAGTACTCGAGCGAGAAATGGTCTGCACGACGTATCAATCGTGCTTTACGACCGTTCTGGAATTGAGATAAGCAGGGCGGTTCGAAAGATCAATGTAGCAAACCGAATCGAGGTTGGCGCTAACCTTGATGAAGGTCGCTCACGAGGCAGAGCTGAAGATCAGTGGCTCTGGTCTCTATTTGCGCTAAAGCCCGATCGGGCGAGATGCGCTGACGCTGTTGCAAATGTCCGGCGGAAGCAAGGGGACGTGAGAGCTGAGCGAACGTGGTTTACACGTGCGGCGGCAATCGACCCTACCCGGCCAGGGATTGTGGCGAAGGCAGCGGGCGACAGAGTTCAGGCCGAGAGCCGGGCCTTCTACAGTGGCCGGGCTGATATTCGGATGGTGGCCCTTACGTTTGATGATGGGCCAAAGCCCGGAATAACCGAACCGCTTTTGGAACTTCTCACGACGGAGAAGGTGCCCGCCACGTTTTTTGTGATTGGCAAACATATGCAGGAGTATCCGGATCTGGCTCGCTCTATTGCGGCCGCCGGTATGGAAATAGCGAACCATAGCTATACGCATCGAAGCCTAACAAGTTTGACCATTGCCGAGGCGCAGCAGGAGATGCTGCAAACCCAGGCAGCCGTGATGACCCTTACCGGGAAGCGACCGGTATTTGTGCGGCCACCGGGTGGCAACTGGAACAATCAGGTTGCCGAAGCCGCTCGACAGATAGGTTTAACTCCCTGTATGTGGAGCGTGGACGTCTTCGATTCGGAGATCATTTCGGCGCAGAAGGTAACCGAAGCAGTCCTGTCGCAGGTTAAGCCTGGAGCGATTGTGCTGATGCATAATGGCAAACTATCTACCCTGCAGGCGCTGCCTACAATTATAAAGACGCTGAGGCAGCGCGGATATCGATTCGTTACGGTTAGCGATCTGGCAAGCAAAGCCGGGAACGTGCATTCTGCCGCCACAGGGCGAATTGGAACTCATTCTGAATGAAGCGGAGAAATGACAGGCGAACTATTGCGAAACATCTGCAATATTCGAACCGAATCGGGGTATGATGTAGCAGGATTCGTGCGTCACTGACGGGAATTAGACACAATACTATGCCTCTGTCTAGGTGGGGCAGATATACTTTAGACACTCATCTCTCAGGGGGGAGTTGGAACATGTACAAAAACTTCGGTCGCCTGGGCGGAGTCGCCGCGCTGACAGCCGTTGCAGCACTGGCCTCTAGCCCGTTGCTAGCACGGCAGGGACCCGAACCAGAAGTTCATATTGTTGACCCGAATTCTGAGGACTCTCTTCTGGGAATTCGCCTGACCTTTTCGACGTTTCGTGACGTCTTGAAGAAATATGGTCAGCCGACTGAGATTCAGGCTGGTGGTCCGTATTCACCCACACCTCCGCCCGGCGCAGCAGGCAATGGTGCAGATGCAGCTGGCGGTGGCAAAGGCATGGGGCCAGGAGGACCTGGCGGTCCCATGGGCCCAATGGGTATGGGCGGCGGTAGAGGTATGAGCTCCAAAGGTATGTCTGGCCCGGGCTCTGCTGGTGGCGCAGCCGGCGGCGGTGCAGCGGGTGGTGGTGCAGGAAGCCGTCAGACAAGCAAGAACGGTTTCCCGGGCAGTAATGGCGGTGGAGCTGGCGGCGGCGGCGCAGCAGGCGCTGGACCCATGGGCGGTGGACCAATGATGGGAGCCGGCAGTGGTGGCCCAGGACGCGGCCAGGGCAAGGGCGGCGATGGTGGCGGCCCAGGTCTCCCAGGTTTTGGCCCCGGTGGTCCTGGCGGCCCTGGTGGTGATGGCAGTGAAGGTGATACTCCCGGCACAGGTACCGAAGAGGATCCAACTGGACCGTTGAAAGAGACCACCTGGTGGTATCACGATCACCTGAAGGGCATGCACATGGCCTTCGTCTTCAATCGCAATGGCCAAGTCATCCAAATCGGTGAATACGGCCCGCGCAAGATGGAGAAGTTCAACAAGGTAGCCGTGCCCAATGGTGGTGCAACCCGTAAGGGAGTTGCGCTCGGCGGGTCACTTGGCACTGTAATTGGCAAGTATGGCTTTAGCCTTGACGGCGCCCACGATGCTGAAAACGTGATTATGCGTTTTGGTCATGGACCCAAGATTGCTTTCCAGATGGTTAACAATGCCGTACTTGGCATTACTGTCGGGGTGACGAAGTAACGGCTTGTCCGTCCAGACGCAGCCGTGAGGCGAAAGCTCAGCTCTCGGTCCTCAGCGCTGCAAGATAAGGATATAGATAAATGCGTACTGCATCTGGAATCCTGTTAGGCTCAGCTGCCGCAATTGGCCTTATTGCTCTGGCCCCTGCGCGTGCAGCGGCGCCCGTGACAATTGAGAAAAGCCTGATGGGCATCCGCATATTGCAGAACTACAAAGATGTTCTGGCAAAGTGGGGTCCGCCAAAGTTGATTGCAAGAGGCGGCGAAACGCTCCTTTATGAGCCCGTTTTAGATCCCGAAGGCAACGATCTCGGCGGTATACATAGTATTAGCTATCTTGGTGGCTCTGGCGGAGCAGGCGCTGGCGGCGGCCCCGGCATGGGCGCCAAAGGTGGTCGCGCTGGGGCTACAGGAATGGCGCCTCCCGGATCTGGCGGTGGCCCAGGGCCTATGGGTATGTCGAACCGAAAGGGTGACATGGGCCCATCCTCTGCTGGCGCAGGCCCAGGCCGTGGCGCAGCAGCGGGCGCAGGCCCTGGTGGCGCAGGTGGCGCTGGTGATGGCGGTGCGGATACGAGCTTTGGAGAGTCTGGCTCCTATAAGTGGGTCTACCACGATCCAAGGCACGAGATCTTCTACCTGTTCGACTTTAACCTCGAGGGTCGTGTCGTATACGTTGCCGAGCGTGGTAGAGACGGTGGCATGCCAACTCAGCGCGGCCTCCATCTTGGCAGCTCGCTCGCAAGCGTGTATGAGACCTATGGCTGGCCAGACACCATCCAGGAGATCGAGCCAGGTTACGTGCTCGACTACGGTTCTAAATACCACCTGAAGATTGCCATTATTAAAGATAAGGTCGTGGGAATTGGCGTTGTGCTCGAAGAGAGCCAGACGGTTCCCTTCTTCCCGATCAATGGCAGCGGCGGTGGCGCTGGTAAGGGCGGCGGACCTGCCGGACCCGCAGGTGGCGGCAGAGGTAGAGCGTCTGCTGGTGGCGGTGGAAGTCCACGTGGTGGCGTTGGAGCCGACTGACAGTTCCGCGTTTCCAAACCTTAGAGTGTAACTTCAGGGAACAGGGGGCAGTAAACTGCAACCCCTGTTCCCTTTTAAACTATCAGGATTAGTCAGCAGACGATGAAGCGATCATCAATATCAGAAGAACCCATCCGGCGCCGCCGAAGGCGTTTGGTTAGCATCTCAGAAGTTATTGATTTCCTGGAGTATCTTGCTCCACCCTCACTGGAATCGCCTCGTCGGCCCTTTGGGCTCCAGGTTGGCGCAGCGGCAAATCAGGTAAAGACCTTAATCGTTACGCCGCTTCCTACCTACAGCGCAATCTCCTGCGCGGCAGTTTATAAATCAGCCCTTGTCATTGCTGCTGCGCCGCTCCTCATTGAACCTCTAAATTCGTTGCGGTGGGATGATCCTATCGGATCCAAAATTGCACATCTTGTGCAGCGCCAGGTGTCTCTCTACGCCCTCTCTAACGCATATGCTGCAGCACCTGGAGGATTTGATGACTGCCTCGCGGAACGCTTGGGCCTGGCGCCAAGTGGAGCGCTTGCACCAACCAGAGCGGAATCGCAGCTCAAACTCGTCGTTTTTACTCCTGTTACTGCGCTTCAACAGGTCCGCCAGGCAGCAGCAGAGGCAGGAGCCGGCGTTCACGGCGCGTATCAAAACTGCTCGTTCTCTACATCAGGTACTGGAACTTTTGTGCCTCAGCCAGACGCTAATCCGACGATCGGCAAAGCAGGGAAACTCGAAGAAGTAGCAGAAATGCGCCTCGAAATGCTTGTTCCGCAGCGTGAACTTCAGGGTGTTATTGCTGCTGTTCTGGAAGCTCACCCCTATGAAGAGGTCGCCTACGACATCTACCCACTTCACAATCCTGGCATTTTGTATGGACGTGGCCGAATAGGTGAACTTCCGTTAAAGGTGTCGCTGGATACTGTCTTAGCGCAGGTCAATGATGCCTTAGAGTTGGATATTGATAATCGGGCTAGGTGTTCACACCGCCCCGGACTCTCTATCGGATCGCTCGCAGTCGCCAGCGGTACCGGCGAAGGAGAACAGCTCCTGTGGGCGGCGCACAGGCAAGAGGCCGGGGCAATGGTCGTAGGTGGCGTTTCCTTAACCGACCTGGCGCTTGCAGATGGCGGTCCAACCGTCGTGATCGATGTAGGGTTCGGACCTTCGGTTGCACCAGGGATGCAAAGGCTGGTAGATCAACTGAGGAATACGTTTGATACAGACGGAGTTCAGGTCGTTTACGTGCCATAAAGGGGTTAGCGGTGAAGATACAGTCAGTGACGACTCTTCCAGTTCAGCCACGTTGGCTGTTTGTCCGAATTGAAACAGAGTGCGGCCTTATCGGATACGGTGAATGCCTAGGAGATAAGGCATTTGTCATCGCGGAAGCAGTTCATAGCTATGAACATGCCTTAATCGGCCAGGATCCTCGCAAAGTTGTTCATCACTGGCAGAGCATGTATCGCGGCGCCTTCTGGCGAGGTGGACCTGTATTATGCGCAGCAATCAGTGGTATCGAGATGTGCTTGTGGGACATTCTTGGTAAATCGCTTGGTGTTCCTGTGTGGCAATTGCTGGGAGGCGCCGTCCGTGATAAGATTCGCGTCTACACTCGTCCATCCGGTGTCACGCCGGAAGAGTTGGCCGCATCTGCAAAACAGGTCGTGGCGCGGGGCTACACAGCCATGAAGCTCTGCCCGTTCGAAAAGGTTCATGTCGTCGATCACTATGGCATTGTAGAGGATGCCGCCGCTCGT
Organism: uncultured Chthonomonas sp.; assembly: GCA_903919615.1. GTDB lineage: Bacteria > Armatimonadota > Chthonomonadetes > Chthonomonadales > Chthonomonadaceae > CAIXIX01. Next base: position 7,421 of record CAIXIX010000209.1, on the reverse strand, counting down.
GTTCAGGCAATACGAGAGGCTGTGGGCAATGACGTTGATATTATGCTGGATTTTCATGGGCGCGTGAGCCCTACGATGGCAATGTGGCTGGAAGCTGCCGTTCGCCCATTTCATCCAATGTTCATCGAAGAGCCAGTATTGCCAGAAAACGTGGATGCACTCGCGCGTTTCACGGCACAGTCCGGAACTCCCGTCGCCACGGGCGAACGCCTATTTACAAAGTGGGGTTTCAGAGAGGTGTTGGAGAAGGGCGCCGCAACGATCCTGCAGCCCGACCCGTGTATCTGTGGTGGTATTTTTGAGACCCGGCAGATTGGCACGATGGCCGAAACCTGGTATGCAGCACTTGCTCCACACAATCCGTATGGTCCTATAAATCTGGCTGCATGCCTTCAGGTGGATGCCTGCACGCCCAACTTCCTGATTCAGGAGTTTGTGGATCCAATCGGGTTGGGATCGGGCTACTTGAAGACACCGTTTGCGGTAACGGATGGGTATATTGATGTGCCCCAGGCGCCGGGAATCGGTATCGAGCTTGACGAGGAGTACGTTCGAAATCACCCTCTCTCGCCTTTGCCTGATGTAGGGAGATGGTTCCACGAGGACGACGGTTCCGTTGCTGATTGGTAGTTCTAGGCCTGCCCGGACATCAGTAATGCTAGGCCGGGTTCAATATTTGCAAATTAGTAGCTGAATAGAATTACGCAAAAATTGATCTAGAGGGACGAGCCCGGATAAGTGTGAGTAACACTTATCCGGGCTCGTTATTATGCAAGCTACTTGCTTTCTCCGCCCTTTTTGCCAATGTCGGCCATGTGCTGACGGTCTTGTGCGACCTTCGAACCACCCCGCCTACCAATTGCCGCCATGTGTTCGCGATCTTGCGCCACCTTTGAACCACCGCGCCGACCAATCTCGGCCATGTGCTCACGGTCCTGCGACACCTTGCTTCCGCCTTTACGCCCCGCCTGTGCATGGCCAACAGAGTTACCGTGCCATCCTCGGCCAGAACGTGAACCGTCATCAGTTGAAATTGCCTCAATCCTGGATGAGGCTACGAGCTCCTGTGTCATTAGTGTTGTGCTCCTTATATTTGCAAGCAACCGAACAGGGATGAGGTTGCACGGCATCCTGCAATTGATCAGAATTACGGCTGAATCAATCTCCACTCAATTCGCTCACGTGCTGTCGAAAACCGTGATAAAATTATGTGGCACAGACATGCCGTGGAACAATCTACGTTATTTGAGTCCAGTACCTTTGGTGACGTATTTGCTCATTCGGTTGTTCCCTTACTTCACATAGATTAAAGAAATTTTCGATTATTTATAGAACTTAAGCAAATCTAAATTAAACGTAGTTGTGACGGCGGCAAATAGAAACGAAGCAAAACCTCAAATAAGTGAAAGTTATAAACTAATGACCAGCAGTTTGCTCGTGGTCTGATTTGCCCTTTTCGGGCTGCTTTAGCTTAACCGAGAGAGAAAGAGCTGTCGCCATCAATACGCCAGAAGTGAGAAATGGGATTGCACTATTACGGCCAACCATATAGTTATTGATCGGCGGTGCGATGATGCGTGCAAGGCTACCAATTCCCTGCTGTGCGCCACTAACCGTACCACGATTCTCCTTGCCTGCAGCCTGGCTGATAATTGAACTGAGGCAGGGGTTTAGAATGCCATTGCCAATCGCAATAAATCCACTAAGTATTTCGATATAGAGCAGTTTTTGTGCAAGCGCGATCCCAAAAAGCGTTAATGTCAATATTAGTGCGCCAAGCACGATCAACCGCTTCTCACCAACCCGAGCCGCAACACCACGCATTACTGCAACCTGGACGACAAGAATCGTAAGCCCTACGATCATAAAGATGTGCGTGTTTATCCCTGCTTCCGCCTTTTCGCGTAAGAGTGAAGCTACTGGCGCAGCAATATCGTTGAGACCCAATTGCCCGTACTGGCTCCAGTTAATACCTGCTGGGATGAGTTTTCGAACTTCCAGAGGTACCGATGCAAATGGAAGCGAAGCGTAACTGTGCCATGTGGCCGAAGCCACAGATTCAATATCTGACTTAAATCGTAAAAGCGTCAACCACGAAAATGAGGACTCAACGGCTGTGAATGCAAACGTTGTGAACGCGAACACGGTTAGCTGGAACTTAATCGCCGGATTTTTGAGGGCCATGAAGACACCCACAAAGATATCCTTTACGCCCTTTGCTTCACTGTGCTGACTTCGATCAGTGTGAGTCTCTGGCAGATTAAATATTGCCCAGGTAAAGTTGAACAGACACAGCAACGCGGCAAAGTACGCAGGCATTGCGAGAGGAGGTATACCAAGGATCGGGTGCTGCGACAGCGGACCACTAATCGCTGGTCCAAGCGCGAATCCAAGCCCGAAGGCCGCCCCAATCATCGCCATGCCGCCGGATCGCTTTTCGGGCGTGGTTACATCTGCGATATACGCATATGCAGCCGGTAGGCTAGCGGCGCTCAAAATTCCAGCTGCAACACGCGCTGTAAAGAGGATTGCAAGGGTCCGCGCGGAACCGAATGCCATAAAGCTAACAGCAGAGCCGAGTAAACTCAACAGTATCATTGGTCGGCGGCCGAAGCGATCCGAAGCTCTGCCCCAAATCGGCGAGAAAATAAACTGCATCGTTGAAAAGGACGCCAGTAATACACCGCCGATCCACGGTTTACCACCGTAGTGCTGAATGTAAATTGGCAGGAGAGGCAGTACTAACCCAAATCCAAGAAGGTCAATAAAGATGGTTATGAACAGAATAATTAAGGGTGATCGTTTCATTTATATGTAGGCTACGGATGCGACTAGATTCCTTTGCCCGGAAGTAATTAGCACTTCCAGAATGCAGAGTATGACACGGTGGACATTCACCTGTCAACGCGCTGGACGCCCGATGAGTCCCCCGGCTCTGGCTGCAAAAATGTGCATAAGGTATCATATGACCATCACGCTATAACAATTCTTCGCATCATTCTATGGAGCACGGATGCATATTCAGGACATTTTCGCTAATAACAAGACCACCTTCAGTTTCGAGTTCTTTCCTCCGGTTGACGACGCAGCATCAGAGCGGCTCTTTGCGAATATCTCGGAGCTAGAAGCGCTAAAGCCGTCCTTTGTCTCAGTTACTTATGGCGCTGGCGGAGCGACGCGACGCTTAACTCAGGAGCTTGTTGCCAGATTAAAGAGTGAGACGACATGCGATCCCATCCCGCACCTGCCGATCGTCTGTCACTCCGAACAAGAGGTCCGCGCTATTATCGATAAGTACGCGGCTATTGGCATCTCTAACCTACTCGCCCTTGCTGGCGATCCACCAAGAGCGCTAGGAGAGTATGATAGATCGAAGGATGCCTTCCGATATGCAGCTGACCTGGTACGCTATCTGAAGGATTATAACGATACGGGCGCTCATCCTGATCCGCGTGGGTTTGGTATCGGCGTAGCAGGCTTTCCAGAAGGGCACCCTGCCACACCTAACAGATTGCTCGAGATGGACTATTTAAAGGCGAAGGTCGATGCGGGGGCAGACTACATCGTGACCCAGCTCTTCTTTGATAATCGTGATTTTTTTGATTTTCGGGAGCGCTGCGACCTTGCCGGGATTACCGTGCCCATACTTGCGGGCATTATGCCCGTAACATCCGAAAAGGGGTTACAACGCATGTCTGAACTTGCTCTCGGCGCACGCTTCCCTGCGCGGCTTCTGCGGGCAATCCGTCGCTGCAACGGAGTTGAGTCGTACGTTCGAAAAGTAGGAATTCAGTGGGCAACAGAACAGTGCAGAGATCTGTTGGACAATCAGGTCAAAGGCATACACTTCTACACTCTCAACAGGTCGACAGCTACCCGTGAGATCTTCAGCTTTCTAGGTGGAGCAGACGCACACCACCTTGCCAAGTATTGAAGCCAGCGCCTGCCTTCTTGTGTTAATAGTAATTTAATATTTTCATAACATTGCGTTAACTCCACCGATCTAAACTTTGAAAACATTATTCATGCGTGGAAGTGGCGCGGCTTGCTGCACATTGCATTGTGATGCCTCGTAATAATGCGAGTTAGTGGCGCGCGGTACAAAAAACGAGCGCACCTCAGCGTCTAATCTGGCTGCTGGCGGTACTGTGGGCCGTAGACCGATGCCGGTGGCCGTAGGACAGGGACCACGTTTAATATTAAGGTTAACTGGTTCTGGGAGTTGACTTCGTATGAAAGTATTAGTCGTTGATGATGAGGCGCCTATCGTCGAGGCAATCGCCTATAATCTGCGTAAAGACGGGTATCAAACCTTCACGGCTGCAGATGCAGAAAGCTGCCTTGAAATAGTGCGCAATGAAAATCCGGATTTGATCATTCTTGATGTCATGCTGCCGGCAGCAAGCGGATTTGATGTGTGTCGTTCGTTGCGTCGGCACAGCACCGTACCTATCATTATGCTGACCGCGCGAGCAGAAGAGACCGACAGAGTTGTTGGCCTGGAGCTTGGGGCTGACGACTACATTACGAAACCGTTTAGCACTCGCGAACTAATGGCAAGGGTCAAGGCCATTCTGCGGCGCACCCAGGCTGCAGAGCTCCCAACTGGTCGCATTGTGACCGTTGGCTCACTTACAATTGATCCAGTGCGTTACGAAGTCACCGTATCGGGCAAGCGAGTTGATCTCTCGCCGAAAGAGTTTGAGCTGCTTCGATTTATGGCTTCACACTCGGGGCAAGTGTTTTCCCGACAGTCTCTGCTAGATCGAGTTTGGGGGGCAGATGCTTACGTGGAAGAACGGACTGTGGACGTACATATTCGATGGCTGCGTGAAAAGGTGGAAACGAACCCATCTCAGCCAGAGCGTTTGCTTACAGTTCGAGGCGTCGGCTATAAATTTCGAGCGGAATAATCCCATTCGCGCTTCATCCTTCCCGTTTGACAAAATACACTTCTAAGCAGTAAACATAGCTAATGCACTTGAATGCATGGATCTCCTCATTAACGTTGGCTGCAGCCATTGCTGCAGTTGCGGTTCATTATTACAGGCTCTATGTCCGTAACAGGCACCAGCTGACTGCGACACAAAGTGAGATTAATGACCTCAACGCGCAATTGACGGCGTGTCGCGCCCAGGGTCTACGTGCAAGTTCGGAATACGCTGCGCTGGTATCGGGCTGTGGCGCGGGCGTGCTTTTGTTAGACGGCGCTGGCAACATTGTTGAGGCTAGCCCTTCAGCAGCAAAAACGCTCAGCGCATCCGAGTTGCACCTCAAAGGAAAATCCCTCTTACATGCAACACTCTCTCCCGATCTCGATGAGTGTCTCGAAATTGCGAGGAGCCAGCGCGAAATTCGGCGATGCGAGTTTCGAACTCCTGGTGCGGTAAACACTCTCTCAGTGACGATCGTGCCAGTGGGATCGACCGAACAACCGTGCAGATGTGTAGTCATTGTTAATGATGTAACTGAGCTTCGCCGTCTCGAAACTATGCGGCGCGATTTTGTTGCCAATGTCTCCCACGAACTGCGAACACCGCTAACATCGATCCGTGCGATGGCCGAGACACTTCAAGATGGCGCCCTGAATGATGCAACCGTTGCGGACAGGTTCCTTGGCATTATCTCCGCAGAGGCGCAGCGTCTTACTCGCATCTCCGAAGACCTGCTTGTTCTGAGCCATGCCGAATCGCGTCCAACGGAGCTGTCGCCCGTCGATCTATCTCTCATGGTGGATCAGATTGCGCAGCGCTTCCAGAAACAAGCTGCCAACTCAGGAATTCAATTGCTTGCAGAAACGGAACCAGGTTTGAATGTGTCGGGCAGCGCCGATCAGCTAGAGCAGGTGCTTATCAACCTGATTGATAATGCTATCAAATACACACCTGAAGGCGGACGCGTTGTAGTAAGAGCCCAGGCACAAATCGGAAGCGCGCGGGTCTGTGTCACCGATACAGGCATTGGAATAATGAACCAAGACCTGCCCCGGATATTTGAGCGATTCTATCGTGTCGACAAAGCGCGATCGCGTGAGTCTGGCGGCACAGGTCTCGGTCTTGCGATCGTTAAACACATTGTTGAGTCGCATGGTGGATGCGTTAACGTTGAGTCTGAATTCAACAGAGGCTCGACCTTTATCGTGACAATTCCCCTCACGTAATCGCAGTACTATCAGGCGCTCCGCTTACCTAAATTTCACGCTCGGTTAACATTGTCTTAATCTTGCATTAACATTTGCTAACCATACTCGGATCGTACGCTGAGTTACCTGAAGCGCCTTCACTCCGATGCTTTAGGCTGACATGGCAAGACGTCGAATTGACGCAACATATAGAAGCGCGAGTCGTTCGCCGACAAGGATTGAGATCAAGACAATGCTGTTTTGGGCCTGTCGTTGATGCTCCGGAGCCATCATGTTGCAGGCAGATCCGAAATAGAGGAGATTATGATGTTTGCACGCAGCAACAATTTGCAGTTGACTGTAATTGCCGTATCCATTCTAGCAGGAGGCGCTACGTGCGCATCTGGGCAGATACGTGGGTCTGGAGCTACTTTCCCTGCACCGATCTATACACAATGGTTTGCCGGTTTCCGTGCGTCCGGTGGCACATCAGTAGATTATCAGGCAGTTGGTTCAGGCGCAGGTATTAATGCGCTAAAAAACCGACAGGTCGACTTTGGTGCCACGGATGCACCACTAACTGCATCAGAAGAAGCCGCGATGCCGGAACCTGTCGTGCATATTCCAACAGTAGGTGGCGCCGTAGCGCTTTCGTACAATCTGCCTGGCGTGCCAACGGGACTCCACCTAAATTCCGACGTTATTGCGGGCATCTTCCTTGGCCAGATTACGAGCTGGGTCGATCCTAGAATCAAGGCGCTCAACCCGGGCGCGAAGCTTCCATCACTTAAAATCCAGCCTGTTCACCGTACCGATGGGTCTGGCACCACCTACATCTTTACCAACTACCTGAAGAAAGCTAGCACCGTATGGTCTGCTGGCCCGGGCGCCGGAAAGTCTGTAAATTGGCCCGTTGGGCTCGGAGGCAAGGGCAGCCAGGGAGTCGCAGCATCACTTAGCAGAACCCCTGGTGGAATCGGTTACGTTGAACTTGCTTACGCCATCACTCAAAAGCTGCCTTTTGCAGCAGTTCAAAACAGGGCAGGGGTATTTGTACTGCCTTCGTCGGAGTCGACAACCGCTGCAATCGCAGACTACATCGGTGAGCTAAAGCGAGACGTGAAGACGCCTACCGTAGATGCGAAAGGCAAGGCCAGCTACCCTATTTGCAGTTTAACTTACGTACTGCTTTATCGGAACTCAGCGAAAGCAGATGCCGTTAAGCTCTGGAATTGGGCGATACAGCCTGCGGCTCAGAGCAAGGCTGCATCTCTGTTTTATGCACCACTTCCTCCCGCTC
>CAIXIX010000208.1 GCA_903919615.1 uncultured Chthonomonas sp. | reverse complement strand
GACTCATCGCCATGGCCAACAGCCACTGGTATAAAATGCACCAGTATATCATATAGAAAAAATGCAAGCCAAACACTTTCCCCGATACCTTTAATACCCACCTGGTCCATTCCATCGTTCCAATCACCCGAACCCATCAACGGTAATCCATGTTTTCCAAACTGCATGCTTTTTTTTATCGCACGAACACAGTGTTCATATAATGTACCACCCTGATTTCCTGATGACGGGAGTTCATAAAGCGAATCTTCTGCTGCATGCAGTTGCCTGCCCTCAAGAAATCCGATATGCATTGTTAAAACATCTTTATCGCCGCTATCTTGTATATATCGCAGTACAGTATAGGGCAGCCATAAGAGATCATCTGAACAATGCGTGCGAACCCCTTTTCCATCAGGTGGGTGCCACCAATGCTGCACATCGCCTTCTGCAAATTGCCGGGATGCGTTTAACTCCATTGCGGTGTTGTGCGCCGAACTAGCAGATCTATCCGCAACTCCGAGAGAGTAGTATCCCTTTGGATCCGGGCTAAGCGATATATCGGCAAAGATGTCGTTCTCGCGGCCGTATTGCGTGGTGTTCAATACCAGAAACTTCGTACGATCGTTCAGGTGACCGTAGGCATTCAAGCCGGTATCCACCGTGCCGATTCGCTGGCTCGTAAAGATATTGTTCGAGAAATTGTACGCGCTGCCCTCGGCGAAGAAGGGCCTCGACTCACCGGCCAACCGCTCAAACCTGCTGAAATCGAGCGACAGAATCTGGTCCTCAATATCCCGGAAATCCGGGTTGACCGTTCCGACCAGCGTCACGCCCGGCATGGGTTCCGCCTTCAAGTCGAGACCGGGTTCGCGATGTGACCTCCGTTGCTGGAGTAACCACCGTACAGGTAAGGCAGCAGCTTAATAAACCGCTTCTGCTCCCTTTCCGGCACCAACACATGCCGCCAGATGGCACATTCGCCTGCACGGTCCGGAGGTTCGAAGAAGAAGACATAGCCGCGCTGTAAATGCGGCACGTAGCGAGTTACAGTGAAACGCGTATCCCGAAACCCAGATTTTGGAAGCGGCAGCATTTGCCATGGAATGCGGGCCTCCACCTCCCATCCCTGCGCTGTGATGCGCCCCTTGGTAATGAACTCGCCGTTCCACTCCAGCTTGCCGGCTCGGCCGCCATCCAGATTCGTATTTGAGGCGCCCCTGCTGTTCATGAAGAACCTGCTGAACGCAGACTGCGTGCCTGTTACGTCAAGGCCCAGGGTAACGTAATCGTCGCCGTAGAGAGACGTGTTGGTCTGGTACTGGTTAGCCTGAATGAGGGATGGGTTTCGATCTGCAAGCCGCGCGGCGAAATAGATGTACTGGGAATCGTAAGCCAGCCAGATCGTCATCGGGTCTGTCGCCGGGCTTCCATCCGCACTATCGAACGCCGCCGTGGCCGATGGGACGCCGGCCCACTCCTCAGCGCCAATCACGCCATCGATAGTCGGAGGCTTTGCGATTTTGAATCCAGGCACAACTGGCGAGCGGTCTTCAGCGCGCACCGTGGATGTCGAAAGAACTGTGCACAAGATCGCAAGCGCAACCGCGACGAGTGGTCGTGTCATGTGCAGGCCTCCTCGCCTGTTCTGGTGCAGATGGCCAGGCCAATAATCCACCGGGTTTACCGTGAGGTGGTCAACAGTATAGACGGCGCCAATCGGGCATTTCGTTACGGTAATTTCACCAGTTGGCATGGGGATATCGCACGCAAAGCCGCGAGAAGATGAAGATTCTTGCCGCAAAAGACGCAGAAGGCGCGAACTACCGGCAGGCGAAGACAGTCCGCTGGCAGTTTGCACGCCGCAACCAAACACGAATTAACCGCATTATTGGCAATTATCGTCGCTTTACCACAGCTCATCCAACCCTAACGGGCGCGGCAAGCAGAGTGACTCATAAGTCTCCCGTGATTTGGCGCGTCTAAGCTGCACTTCTGAATTCTTGGTCTAAGGACGTGATTTTGGTCCCAGAATGTCGTCTTTGGCCGCTGTAAACGCACTGGATTGCGCGTC
>CAIXIX010000207.1 GCA_903919615.1 uncultured Chthonomonas sp. | reverse complement strand
ATCAAATAGGTCGAGATGCCAGGCATACCAGCCAGTACCATTGACGATATCCACAGCCGCCACAAGAGTTGGCAACGGGCTCGCAAACCAGTACTTAATTGAGGACAGCGGAATTCCAGTTAGTTGGACGCATCCTTCGTGAATCCGGTGTCGGACAGACGTCTTGATCTGTACCGCAAATTCGAGGTTGTGCAGATTGGATCCATCACGGATAACGATTAGTCCGTCCTTACCAAAGTCACGGCGGGGCGGTTGCCATACCCAACCTTGCGGCAGTGCTGCTGCGAACCACAGCTCTCCCTGATCACCGACGTGCGAGCGGTCAATACGGCTCTGGTTGACGGAAACTCCCTCAATCATGGTTTCTCGCGATCCGTGGGTTGATCCAGGCGGAAGACAAATACATCGTTCGGCATCCACATGTCGCCGGGCCGTGCTAAACAGGCGTCTAATGACTTACCCGTCGATTCATGGGCAACCACGAATATGCGTGGTTCTCCGTCAGACGAGATGATCGGTTTCATGGCGATGTACAACCGCTCGCCTGGTGGCTGATCCATGTAATCCAAACGAAGATACGGTCCCAGTTCTGGCGGACAGAGTTTCAAGCCAAGTTTGCTACCAGTGCCGCCAGTGAATGGAGCCGAGTTACCAAACAGATCCTTGTCCTGTTCTGTACCGATGATTTCCCGCGTTAGCGCTCCCTCGGGAAAGCCGAGATCCGTCACGCGCAAACGTACTGTGTTCACTTGCACCGGTCGACCTCGTTACTGACGATCCTACCATCCCCTGTTTCGCACCGGATGGTACTGATGTTGTATTGTTGAATGTGATCCTTGCTCATCCTGATCCCGCAATTACATTTTGACACAAGAAAACGGCGCAAGTGATGGCCGCCGCAGACTGCAACCTCTGCGGCGGCACCGAACTTCCTTACAGTTGTATTGGTTCCGGCCTAGCCCTCCTTTCGACGCACGGGTAGAAACACCTGTATCGGGCAATCGTAAAGCTTGGATAGCCGTCGTGCCAGCAAGAATGGCGCCCCTTCCCGCTCGACACGGCGCAGGTAACGTTCTGATACTTGGGCAAGCCTAACCTTCCGACAGATTGAACACTGACACTTGTCGTGCGCGTCGAGATCCAGAATTCGAGCCGGCAGATCCGTTTGTTGCATCCTGACTCATTTATGTTTCTTTAAGGTGTCGAGAAGTGTCTTGATTGCTTCGGCGAGGTTATATGCCGTCATTTGGTTCAGCCTCCGCAGCACTCCCAAGGAATCTACCGATTACAAGAGCTATCTTGCCGACAGTCGGCATGTTGGGCAGACTCGCCAATCTGGCATCTGCGCGAATAGTGCCGGAGTGAAATACAACGAATGAACAAGCAATGCTGTTCATCAATGCCTCACGCGACCGACTCTTGTTATGGTCTGCAAGCATGCTTGATCGTTCGCGCACTCTTACCAGATAGGAGATTAAGGGTTTTACAACTCAAACTATTCGACCGCTTACGATTTGCACGATATTGGATTTAAAATTGCATTCATGCGAAAAACACTCCGAAATGAGCGTTAATATAACGTATAATGTGTTATGCATCATGATCTGGTTTAAGATTTGAGGAATGTCATGCTGATTCAGTTCACAGTGGAGAATCACTTATCTTTACGCGAAGGTACGACGTTAAGTATGATCGCATCGAGCGATTCAGCGCACGGAAGCCACCTAATATCCCACCAAAAGGTTGGAAATGTTCTCCGATGTGCTGCAATCTACGGTGCAAACGCGGCCGGGAAGTCAAATATCATCACTGCAATGGATCATGCTCGCGACCTGATACTCTCAGGAACCCAGCCGAATACCAAGATTTCACTTTCGCCGTTTAAACTTTCTACCCATGTTCCGCAATGGTCCCGCTTTCAGTTTGATTTCTTGCAGAATGGTGTACGTTACAGCTACGGATTTAAAGTAGCGCCACATGCTGTACTCGAGGAGTTCCTGTGCGCGAATAGGCGAGGACGGGACTCTATGCTGTTTGAACGAACTACGACGGATAGTGGAATTGTCGAAGCAGATTTTGGGCACTCGCTCAAACGTGGCAAGAGTTCTTATCTGAAGTACAAAGAGGCCGATACACGAGGCACACAGCTCTTATTGACATCGCTTAACGAAGGCAACCTGGCTGGATTGCTTCCAGAGTTAGTTCCGGTAATTGAGTGGTTCAGAAATGTCTTAACGATAATCCCGGCGGAATCGCGGTACCGTGGCCTTGAGATGCGCACCCATCAAACTATCGCTCTGAGGACATTTCTCGGTACATTTCTGCATGCCGCCGACACTGGCATCCGAGAAGTTACGACGGAAGAGACAACATTGGACTGGGAGCGAGACCTTCCTGATGTTCCGATTGAGATTAGAGAGAGTGTATCTAAAGTGCTTACGGAACTGAGCCTTGACGTTGATGAGACGTCGGAACCAGTTGTTGAATTTCAGGCACCTAACGGCCGGCGGTACCTTATACGAAGGTCCGAGAACGGCGCGCTGTTGGTATTCCGCCTGCTTCTGCAGCATGCGGCCGAAAATGACGCAACGGTCAGCTTTGAAGTGAATGAAGAATCGGACGGGACAGAAAGAATGATTAACCTTGCGCCGATGCTTTACGATCTGGTTAGAGGTCGCGAACGTGTAATCATTATCGACGAATTGGACCGGCGACTGCATCCACGGTTGTCACGTTTTATCGTCGAATCTGCACTGCAATGTCCCGGAAGGAATCAGATAATCTTCACAACGCATGACTCGAACCTGCTAGACCTTAATCTGCTTAGGCGCGACGAGATCTGGTTTGTCGAAAAGGATGAGAAAGGCGGCTCGCACCTCTATTCGTTGGAAGAGTTCAAAGTGCGGCCCGATCTGCAAATCCAAAAAGGTTACCTTAATGGCCGTTTTGGGGCTGTACCAATTGTTGGCGATATAGCCCGGTCAGAGGTCTCCTTGGAAACAATGGAAGTTCAGGCTCTCGCCAATGCCTGATCGACGCGGCAATATTCAGAGGGAGCCCTTACAACAGCGACAATTATTCAAACCGCGTGAATGGCGACTGATTGTAGTTTCTCTTGAAGGCGAAAAACGGGAATATGACTATTTTAGCCATTTAATATCACTGTTTCATGTTAGCAGCGTTAAAGTGCATCTTCTGCCTACTAGCGGCGGCCTCTCTCAGCCAGAACACATTGTAGAGAGACTAGAACTACAGCGTACTGAATTGGATATACAACCGGAGGACGAATACTGGCTGGTATTCGATGTCGATGACAGGTCTCATGAGCGTATGCTTTCACTGCTTGAAGAAATGACCAAGAAGCGGATCAGATCGGCAATCAGCAACCCATGTTTCGAGTTCTGGTTGTTCCTGCACAAGCTCGAAGTGAGTGATATAGGTGCTGACATTCACGCATTAGATGCTGACAAGCGGCCGAAGCAAATGAAGGATATTTTGAATTCGCGGCTGAGTGGATACCAGTATTCCAGACTACCTGCGGGTGAACTGCTGATTGAAATACGCGATGCCGTAGCGCGGGCGAAGAAATTGCGAGCGGGAACTGGGAGGTCCTACCCTGCCATGCCTGGCACCGATGTACACCTGGTCGTTTCCTCAATATTACGACATGTCAGCCGAATTCAGTCGATTATCTCATAAACCACAACTGTACAGCATAACTTTTCGGGGCAGAATCCAGTTTTGTTATTTCCACCGGCCCAATTGATCGAACTCATTGTATTCACCCGTCGCAATGTGGCACTTTCGTCTGTACTGGTCAGATTTACTCATGTATAGCCACGGGGCTTTTTACTCATTGCAACAGGTCGTTACAAACCCGCAACAATTCCGCTTTCGGTAAATCAACAACTGGAGCCTCGAACTCACGCCAGCCAGTAAACCGGGAGCCCATTCCTGTCGTGCGGCCCGTTAGACGTTTCCATTTTAGATCGGCGGCTCGCCCCGTTGTACGGATGTCTGTTGCGATATTTCGGACCTTGCTGAGAACTGATGACGGTGGATGATTACGCAGATTCTTTGCTTGAAGCCCGCCAAGATCGTGGCCTCCGTACGTTGCGGCATAAGTACAAAGCAAGTACTCCTCTTTGGTAAACAGGATTCCTTTCGGCATATCGGCAGTTGCTCCTCTCGTTTAAAACGCTCGTCATTTCCGGCCCAATCAAAAACCACGGAGTGCTGAGTATTGCATGAAGGGAAGTGGTCACTAACAGCACATCCCCAGAAAGGAAGTGGTCACTTTCCTCATGAATAGTCATTGCCTACTTGCCCAGATAAACCAAAAGCGCTCCCCTTACAAAAAGGAAGCGCTCACTTTAAGCTCAAACTGAAATTGTAATAGGCGGTATTGGATTTGAACCAATGACCCCTTCCGTGTCAAGGAAGTGCTCAATTTTGTGCTCAAATCGACCGTTTTACGCTCAAATTGATGTCCCGAAAACCCTCAGTTTTCAGGAAAGGAAGTGCTGTTTTTTGCGCCGTATTTGTATTATACCCTAACACAAAAACGCAATCATGACGGACTTTTGGTACTCGTTAGGATACACGCGCAACCTGATCATCTTTTGCCAGTGGACAATCAATCCATCCAAGATGCAAAATCGAGGAGCCAACCTGCCCGACCGTGTACAGTCGGTCCTTGCGCACGCTTGCTACTCCCAGGAACTTGGCGAACTTCTCGAAGTCTGTAAAGTGGTCGTTGGGCGGATTGCCAAATGACTGCACAATCATCACGGAATGTGCTGCGCCGCAGCGATCCGCCTCACGTACAGCAGAGTACGTCCGATGAAAAAGTTGATAGCGGAGATCGTCTGGCGGCGAGGTTTTCAAACATAGTTCCTTGCATATTCCATCGAGGCGGTGTTTGCGATTGGCAGGTGAATTGTCGCTCGTTCCTGCGGTGAGCCACGAACTTATCGGTAGATCGAAGTCCTCGCCAGCTTTGCCCTCAACAGCTAAGGAAACTATGCCATTCCGAACCCGGACAAGCGCCCAAACGTCTGTTTGCGAGGCGCGGCCCGTACCTGGAGGAGCTACCTTATGTTCTGGAATTGCGAATAGGACCCTGGCGTCGTTTAGATCTGACGATTGACTGAGGATCGCGGAGACACCGTCCGGTAATCCGCTCTCATGTGAAAGCGCCGCCAGTTCCCAACTGACCGCTAGTTCGTACGCCGAGTTACCACGCTTCCAATGAGTTTTTGGCGATGCCAAGAGTGCTTGCCAAGCTGGAAGGCCCGACCCACTAACATATATTTGTCTTACATGATTGCTCATAGTTCTGATCCTCCCCCAATTTCGTAGACATTCCTATGTGTAGATATAGAGTCCATGCATAACTCACGGTATTCGCAAGTGGGGAACTCGACCTGCATCGAGCCTGCACAGGACCGGCCCATTGTCCTGCTACCACATCACATGTCAAGGCCACGAAGCAAGCTATGGCTCTGCCAACTACAGCCCCCGCAACTCCTGCGATGCGGCAGTTCCAATCCCGCTGTCCTCACCGGCCTCTTGAATGGCCTGCTGGAGACTTGATCGGGCGGCATCTCCCCTTCCCAACTCCTTGTACCTGCGACCGATCTCCAGCCTTAGCTGTGCGCGTTTGATAATGGCAGCCTTGCACCTGCCGAGGTAATCTCCAACCATTCCAGGCACGGTTATGCTGTTAATATAGGCGACACTCGCTACCCGGAAAAAGCCATCGTAAAAGACGATCTCTTTGCCGGAAGTAAATGTGATAAAGTCCGGCTCGTTGCACGCTCGCGTGTACCAGTATTCGATCTCCTGGTCGATTGCGCCAATCTGAGCGATAACGCCTTGCAGGTCCTTGTACTTTCTATTGCTCGCAGCCGCGCTATCGGTATAGACGTTTTTAAGATTGACGTGGATAGCTTCCGGGGGGTAAAGCGACCCATCTTTGCCGACGCCAACTGCCTCGATGGAGATATTGCCGGAACTCACTTCTGTTACTGGAACAGCTATGTCAAAATCGGGCTTTTCACTCTCACCGATGAAGTTTCCGGCAACGTACAGATAGCTCTTGTTCACTCCTGTTCCAGCTTCCCGGTGGATGTGAACCGGTATGGACTGCTTATCGGCGTCTACCGTGAAGGTGCCCTCT
>CAIXIX010000206.1 GCA_903919615.1 uncultured Chthonomonas sp. | reverse complement strand
TAACTTATCCATTTATCTCTGCGAGGCGCACTTTCTCCATATATGGATCGCAGCCATATCGGATAGGCATTGGAATCATCCGTAATTTGCCACATCGCAGGATGAACGAAATGCCCCCACGAGATCTCGTCGTCGAGCGCATACGCAGCTCGGCTAGGCGAGTTGCGTACTTTCTCGATGTTGTCGGTGAGAATAAGTTTGAGCTTCCGGCTCAAATCGAGGTTCACAGGAACAGTTCGCACACCCGTTCCATGGAGTTCATTAAGGTGGGGTTTCTGCTGCCCACCATCCCAAAGGTGCAAGTAGTGCTTGGCGGCGGAATGGTCCATGTAGAATTTCAGATGGTGGGCATCAATCCATGCTAACTTGCCTTTTGGCGTATCTGGCTCGCCTGCGTTTGCATCCAGAAACGCGCCATTGATACCGTTCTTTTCGCACCAAATGGCGGAGGCTTCCGTGTAGCCGATGTTCCATTGATAAGTCCAGGGCAGATACAGCCAGGCCGGGAATGCCTTTCGAAGCGCTATCGGGTCCTGCGACACGCGCTTGAAATCCCTTGACGTGCGGACATAGCGCGTGTATGCGTCAGTCTCCTGTGCGGCAGTGCGCCGTGCAGTTGCGGCAGTAGCGAAAGCGGCTCCGGCCATTTGAAAAAGAAATTGTCGCCTTGGCAAGAGGCTCAATCGAGCCTTGTCACTAGCTGTGTTGCACATAATCTGAACTAATCTCCGACGATCAAGCTGAACGGATATACGGTGATTGTCTCAGCGATGGAATCCCCGCCCTGAACGACCTCAAGGCTAACGACTTTGCCCCGGGCTTCTCGGAGGCTCCATCGTACGCGGAACGGGGCGATGCCATGTCTCCCATGCATCTTTCGGTAAAGCCTGTTTCCTAGCCAAAGCGCCACGTACGATTTTCTTGATGCGTCGCCACCTGCGATAGAGAACGCTAGTTCTGCAGCATCTCTTGGCACCTTAAAACATTGGTAAAGCCTGTTGCCAGACGGAACAAACGGCGATCTCGACACGGTTAGGATTTTGGCATCGCGTTCCGTGAGGATCTCAAACTCGGCGCCATTCCTATCGTTGGTCCAACCGTGGAAGCCCTGGCTGAAATCTCCATTCACGAACGCACTTTCATTTAGGTTCGAGGCAGCATCTAATAGTGATGTTTTCTCTGCAGCGCTTATCGAGCGAGAGGGATATGCTGTTGGCGCCGCATCGTATCTAAACCCAAATCGCTTTGCAGGACTGTCGGCCGTGTAACCGAACCACAGCTCCTGCCCCTGATGAAATCGCTCTCGAAATTCGAAATTTTCGTATGCCGTTCCACCTGGAATAGGTATGTCCCCAGCCCAATAGACCCGCCTGCCATTCACCCTGCATCGCAGTGACATATTGATGTCTCCTGCGGGCTTCATCCAATATTGAGCCATCCACCTTCCGTGGTGATGCCAGCCGTCGTTCTCTAGTGGCCACACTTCGCGCGGCTCAAACTCATCTGGCGAGATAGCGGCCAGTACGTCGCCATTTGGCATTCTGAATAGGTCCTCAAAGCCGTGAGCGTCTCGTTCAACAAAGCCGTCGCCAGTGTAGCTTGGATAGAGGTCCTGAGCGAAAACGTTTCGGTTATGAAGCCAGAGCTGTCTACATCGCGACTGATTTCCCATCGTGGCCGTTAGCGTACAGGTACTCATCTCTGAGCTGTCTTTGGCTGCGTAAGTTCGAAATCGAACTCGCTCCGGATGTTGCTCGAAGAGCGTTACCTGAATAACGGGTTTGGCCCCATTGTTAAATGGCTCAATATGTAGTACGAAGCTGAGTGAGCGGCCGTCTGCTGTGGTCTCGATCCTTCCCTGTATGGCGTCGTGCTTATCTTGGCCTCTATCTGTAAGGGTGTCTCCAATCCAGAACTGTTTGCCGCGGGCGCCATCGAGGGATGGCTCCAGCTCTGAGAATCCCCGTACACCGCCGACAACAGGTTCGACGGCGATGTAGTTAATGAGTCGGTAAACGCCACTTTCTACGTAGCCAACCCGGATTAAGCCTCGCGGGCCGCCCAGCGGCCGCCCATCTAACGCGGCTGGATGAAGCGCAATGTGGATGCCATTCCTAACGCCATAGATGAGCGGATCACCAGGGATTGTCGGCCGAGTAAAAGTATCATCAGCACGGTCGTTGGTGACTGTTCCAGAGAGATCCGCTTTGCATAGCGCAGCCGCAGTGCTGAGTATAAATGTGCGCCTTGGAATGGCTGAAAGGGAACAATTATCGGACCTTTTCAATGTCATGACCGGTTGTCCCCATGTACTCACCTACTGGTAAAGTTCCTGCTTCGCCTTCCAATCCTTGCCTTTATCAAAACCATACTCCAGCACTCGTGGTCGGCGTTCGCGCAGGCGAACAGATTCAATGCCGATAAAGTTGCCCTGGCTCTGCAGATTCTGCCCAACGCACTCCAACCGCAGCGTGTACTTGCCGGGAACAGGCCAGAAATCGAGTAGCTGGAACTCCTCGTTCGCGACACTGCTGTTGAAGAAGTCCATCGGTTCGCCGAGTTTGATGCCGTTTAAGTAGGCCTGGTACTTGCCGAAATCGTACGATTTGGTCATGTTTAGCACGAGCCGCAGCGGCTCTTTCTTCTTGATTTCAAACGGGATTTCAATCCAGCCTTGCTTCTGGCTCTCCGGCTTAAAGAGCAACTGGTCGTCGTCATAGAAACCAAGAGACTGCTTCATCACCTCTCCAGCTCCATGATACTGGCCAGCAAGAAAGTCTCTGCCAAATGCTGTCTCGCGCTCCAGACTCGGTAGTTTACGTTCTGCGCCTGGCGGGACGGGATCGTTAAACGTTGGCTCGCCAGTCTGATACCAGAACGCGACACTTGCATAGTCGTCTTCGCGTTCGTTCCAGCTGTTCGTCTGATGCTTCGGGTTCTCGTCAGCCGAGATCCATCCAAAATGCTCGAAAGTGACACGGATTCCCTTGCTGAATACAATTGGATCGTTAAGATGCCAGCGGTAGGCGCTCGTGTGTCCGCCAACGATGCCCCATTGATCGAAGTAGGGCACGCCGAAGTAGGGGGCGCTGGTCTTCTTTAGTCCCCACGCGGAAAGAAAGTAATCTTCCGTTCCGGTTCCCCAGATAGAAGCGGTTTGCTCACCATCAAGATAGATCTTCTCGTCGCCTTCGCCGAACCACATTGGACTGCGCGTACGTACCGCCAGAACCGTGCCGACATAGTGGCCTTTGCCCTTTGTATCCAGCAGCACGTAGTCGCTGCCATGTTTGCATGGGTATTCCTGATGGTAATGGGCATAAAAGTAAGGGACGTCTTTGCCCATGTGATCCTGCTTGATCCAGTCGATATTATAGTAAAGTAGATTGACCGGGCGGTCGCTCTGGTTAACGATCTCGATGCGGGCCGATTTGCGGAACGGCATGCGCCAGAAGCAGTTGTAGGAGTCGCCGCCTTCAACCGCGACCGGGAGGC
Source organism: uncultured Chthonomonas sp. (assembly GCA_903919615.1). GTDB lineage: Bacteria > Armatimonadota > Chthonomonadetes > Chthonomonadales > Chthonomonadaceae > CAIXIX01. Next base: position 16,878 of record CAIXIX010000206.1, on the reverse strand, counting down.
TGATCACCTCACTGCGCTTGCCGAAACATCCCGCAAAGAAGTCCCCGAGAGGCGCCTCAACGCCTGGCTTGGTGCTGCCATCCCAGAAGATGCGGAGCAGCATCTCCTGGTGTGTTGCTGAGCCTTTTGGCGCCCATCCCTGCTTTTCCGGTCCAAGAAACGTGATCCACATGTGAGTGATCTCGCCGGGACCTTTAACGTCCATCAAAACATGTGTTTTGCCGGGAGCGACATAGAAGTTATCTGAGTTGCTGCGCTCCTCAAGATCACCTTTAGGTGGCGCATTTGGATCGTACTTTCCATCCTTGCCCTGCCGAAATGTAGAGCTGACACGCATACTCTTGCCCGAGTGCGGCTTAGCAAGAGTGCCCAGGAGATCATCCTGCGCAAGGCAGGGCAAGGCGCAGATCGTGACAACGAGAAGAGTGATGATAGATTTCAAGGGACTTTGTCTCCCGGATTGGCAAGGATCGGCTGATTGTGGCTTAAGAATACTCGGTCTTATTATGCAGGACATCCCGTCTATCCTTCGGGATGGGGGAATAACAGGAAGTTAGTAAGCGAGTGAGTTAGGGAGCGAGGAAGTTATTCAGTGAATGGTAGTTGCGCTGCTTACTGCGAATACCGCCGATGGAGACCTCGGGGGGGTCACTGCCAAAACGACCCGAGATGGTCGTCTTGGGAGGGCAACGCGGCAAAACCTGACAATCCGCACGCAGCTTCCGGTCACTCGCGCATTTGTAGGGGCGCCGCGATAGATCCGGCAACGGTGTGGGTCCAAGAAAGCCATCGCTGCGTCCTCATTCCAGACGTACGCCGCCACCATCGAAAGCTTATCTTGTTTCATAGCGCTAGAGATAATCGGGCTGTGTCCGGTAGGCGGTGCATTGGCCCCTCTCCCGTGGTCTGCAGCTTCGTCCATCGCCAAACCACCCCGCAGGATTTCGACGCCACACAATCTAATTAACACCCGATGACGCTTGTAACACCCGCCCATCTGCGTAATGCCTGGCGTTTCTGTTTGTTATTAATTGCGAGGCAATCGATCCATGCCCGACAACTCGCCAAAAGATATCTTCATAAGTTACAGGCGCGGCCCTGACAATCGCCTGTCGTTCGCGATATACGAGCACTTAACCAAATACGGCTATACCGTGTTTCGAGATCGTGACCAACTCAGGTACGGCTCGTCATTTCCCGCGGCGCTGCGCGCTGCGGTGGACGCAGCTACCGATGTCGTGGTCTTGATGGACGGCGACGCAATAACGTCGCACTGCAGGCCAGACCAGGTCGACTATTTCCATGCGGAGATCAACCAGGCAGTAGCCGAGGGCAAGAATGTCATTCCAATTTCTATTGGCTTTATCGAGCCAATTGAAGCCCTAAGAAACGCCTTTAAGACCTTCCTTGAGAAGCACAGGATCAAGTGGGATGATGACCATGCTCAGAATTGCCTGGATGATCTTCGCGAGGTACTGCTTTCCACACCCGATCAAGCCGATCTCACGGACGCCCGCCGTCAGTACCTTACCAACCTTGTAGAAAATACCGGCTTTGTCAACCTTGCCCAGATCACCGAGAACAGCGATCGCGTCAATCTCGAGCGGATCTACGTCGATCTGCCAACCGAACTCGAGATCCGCTATGAGCTCGACGACGAGAAGAAGTTGACTTCCTGGAACCTGACCAGGGGAAACTCGACACGCGCTGGCGTCGGTATGCCGGATGAATTCGAGATTGATCCTCCAAGCAAGACCACGTCTCGCAGCGCGACTGCGCAACGCGATGACTCGTTTTTCGACCGCGCGGTTCTGGAAAAGCATCTCATTGGCAGTGACCTTACAAACGCGTACACGAACCAGATAACAATCTCTGCCGATGTCGCATGTGCCTCCTGTTCCAGGCTCGTTCTGCTTGGCGGCCCTGGCAGCGGCAAGAGCACGGTTGCATCGCATCTCGCGCTCTGCCTGGCAAGCGAACAGCTCAAAAATGGTCAGAGCGGGCTGGCAAATCTACCAGGCTGGCCGCATCGCGCCCTGACGCCGATCTATATCAGCCTCGCTGATCTTGTTGCGAAAACAGTTGCCGACGATCACGATGCAGTGATGAACACCTCGCATTTCACGGGCTATCTGCAACAACATCTCCTGTCTGCAGCAGAGCTTCAGCCATTCTGCGTCGAGCTGAAACACGATCTGGACAATGGGCATGCATTGATCATCCTGGATGGTCTGGATGAGGTGTCGTACACGGCAGGCAATTGCGAAGGACGCCGCCGGCAGATGCGCGAGCTCACCTGGTCGCTGAGCACGACTCATCCGAAAGCGCGGATATTCGTAACGAGCCGCCCCCACGCCTATGAGGGATGGCGGCTGGAAGGATTTGCATCTGTCGAGCTAGCGGGCATGGAAGACGATCACCGGCAAGAGCTGGCGCACAAGCTATTTTCGGCTGGCGGCTCATCTGATGAGGACGCAAGCAGCAGGGCAGGTCGTTTCACGGCTGCGCTAGAGCCTGTCGACGTAGGACTGAAGGTGGCGCCCCTCTTCATCACCCTGATGGCCACCCTGTTTGCTCGCGGCAAAGAGAAGCTGCCGATAAAGCGCGGCGCCCTGTATCAGGAGAGCATCCAGCTGCTGCTCGATCGGTGGGCAAGGAGGCGTAATGGCAAGTCGCTGCGAGATATATTGGGCCGCATCTCGAATGCTGTGTTTATGACCCGGCTCGAGGACCTTGCGTTCGCAGCACATAGCATGTGCGACGAAGAGGCATCCACGGTTAATATCGACGAGGACGTTGTGCTGAAACACCTGCGTAAGCTTGCGACCGGCACGTACGGGCTTCACCTGGCTTTGGACGTGGCGTCCTATTTAACCGAAAATGCGGGAGTGCTGTTGTGTCTCGGCACAGGAGCCGATGGTGAAACCTATCGATTCGCGCACCGCAGCTTCCAGGAGTATCTGGCGGCGCAGCGTATCCTGCGCGATGCGCGGGACGCTGGCGGTTTCGCTAACGCGGTGTCGCTGTTCCTTGAAAAGCCACCCGTGTGGCGTGAGTCGATTCGACTGGTTGCAGAGACGATCTGCGATCAATCGGGCCGGCCGGAACTGTGGTCGTTCCTTCAGGAGCTCCTTGATTGCGAATGTGCGACGCTTTCAGCCGACAGTCCAGAGTGGTGGCGTCTCTGGGCCGCGAGCCAGATCTGGCTGGATCTGGAACTTTCCGAGTCGCCGAACACGGCCCCGGCAAGGTTAGTTGAGCGGTCGCTGCGCGAGGGAATATTGAAACTCGTCGTTACGCACGGGGCTCTCGATCCGCCGGAGCGAGCCGTCTGCGGGCGCGTCCTCTCTGAACTCGGCGATAAGCGCCGTGGCGTCGGCCTGCGGCCCGATGGGCTTCCAGATATCGACTGGGTAACAATACCTGCCGGAGAATTCCGGGTTGGTACGGACAAGAGCGATCCGGATGGCTACGAGGATGAGCGTCCGCATAGAAAGCTCACACTCCCTGATTACTGGATTTCACGATATCCTGTTACGCATACCCAATTCCAGGCATTCGTTGATGATCCCGATGGTTACGGGAACGCGCAATGGTGGGACGGCTTGCCACCCGGGGCACTTGAGCAGCATAAGAGCGGACCCATGGAACAAGCGTTCAAACGGAATAACCATCCGGTTGAGACGGTCTCCTGGTACGACGCGGTGGCATTCTGCCGATGGCTGTCTGCGAAACTGGGCTACGACGTTCGATTGCCAACCGAGCAGGAATGGGAAAAGGCAGCGCGCGGCCCGGACGGGCGCAGTTACCCATGGGGCGATGAGTGGGATACAAACCGCGCCAACGCCGAATTCAGCGTGGGTCAAACCACGGCAGTTGGCCTCTATCCCGGGGGCGCCTCACCGTATGGCGTTATGGATCTTTCTGGAAATGTCTTTGAATGGTGTCTCAACGCCTGGTCTGCCAAACGCGATGATAAGGCTACCTATCCTGCTGTGGCGCAATACGGCAAATCCGCAGTCCGCGTGCTCCGCGGCGGCAGCTGGAACTACCGCGCCTGGGACTGCCGTTCCGCGTCCCGCAACGGGGACGAGCCGTCTGAGCGCAGCAGGGACCTCGGCTTCCGCCTGCTCACCGGTCAACCGCCGGAGGCGTAATTGCCAGGCGGCGCCGCAGCGGTGGGAGCGCGGAGCGCGTGACGCGGGACGCGACCCCGCACGCTAAGGCGCGCGCCGAGGGCGTGCAGGGAAGGAGGAGGGGTTGGGGCTTGGGTTTACCATCCCATTCCAGGGGCGTTGCCCGCTGGCTATCATCTTACGAACCGTGTTTTCTTGTATGATTTCTGATGTCGAATGCGGAATTGGACATAGTATCTCGAGTGTACCGCGCCCGAAGAACGAGGGATTTTAGCGGAAAGAGGCGGCGCTAATTGCAATGGATCTAGGATGCGTTTCATATTTCGCTGTGACGAGCCGCATGCCGCCACGGGACCGTCAGTCCGACATAAGCATCAGGCGATTGAGGAATTACCTACTATTCGACTCCGAAGGACGCCAAATATCTCGAAGAACGCCAACGTTGTGTGGATGCCAGTGGCGTTCTTCGTCTGTCGACTAGCTCTTGAGCTCCGTTTGCCATGATTGCTCCATTCCCGGCGCTCCTACTTTTACGGATCGTGATACGGCCCGATTTGCCGGGACAAGCGTCCGACTGGCGATACCGTGCGCATTGGCAAGATCTTCCACCTCTTTTGATGGCCTCGGTCCAGCGCTCAATACGTCGCGCAGAAAGTTCTCTGCGAACATCTATCTGCATCAGTTTGATGTAAAGATGTCGGAAGCCAAATACGGTCTCGTGCGCATACTGATGACTCTGAGTAGGGATTGCGTATCAATAGAGGCAGACCGAACCGGCAGTTGTGGGCTCTCTCAATCGCGAGTCAGCTTCACTCAGCTGTTTACATGCTTTCGCTCATATCGAGATGACGTGTTGGGAGGCGATTTGCGAATTGACATGGTACGCTCCTCCGGATGTTATGTTGGGATTATGGCAGTAACGGAGCGTGATCATCGCAAAGTATCTGTGGCGGCGCCGCGATATGTTGTATCGGCGTTCAGTTTAGAAAGAGATGAGCTGCGCCCGCGCGACGAATGAGCGATGAAGGGCGTAGGGCTGCAGATCCGAGCCCATTTGAAGAGACCGGAACTGAAATCAGGTGCGGCATACTTCCCGGCTGCTTGCAGCGCACTTCTCTTCCTAACGCCGCGCATCCGTGCCAAACCAGTGATGCCTCCACGGCTGTGCGCCATCGGATTCGACGACAAGCCTATCGGCTTCACGATGGCAGCGGAGTGGGACGTCGTTTTCATCATGAAGGTATCTTGCTTCCATAATGCCAGCGTCAACTAGCGCCTGCAGGGATTCTGGAAGTTTGCCATAGGCGAGTCTGTATGCATATGTGGCTCTGCCGATGCCCAGCCGGATAAAATGGGCTTCGTTGTGGTCTTTGACTTTACGTTCGGCTTCAGCCGGAAGAGCGAGCAATCGAATCATTTCTAGTGCGAGCGTCGATGCGGTTTGCCCGGGGGAAAGCTGCACTGTTACCGAATGCTCACCTTTGGAGAGATCCAAAACTCCAAGAAGCAGGTCCTCCTCATCGTCCTCTGCCGAATTCAAGTTAACATTGGTTCGGATTGGCTGACCATCAATTGCAAGATCAAATGCTCCAGAAGTTGGCGATTTGAGTGCAACAAGGCGTATTGCGTGTCGACCTGCGGCGGCGACATTGAATGGGAGAGAAAGCGTTTGTCCAGGTGCAGCACTCCATGCGAGAGCCGGGCGGCCACCGAAAAAGCCAGTTGTCTGCACCGTTAGCGCTGAGCGATCGTGAACCGGGCTCAATGATGCAAATCGGAACTGCTTCACCAAATTCTGATTATTCCACGGCACCGCTCGGTCCGGCCAATCGGGCAGATGCCCAAACTGCTTTGGCAGCCCTGACTGATACCAGTAGGAGATGCTGTTGAAAAAATCGGGCCTCTCGATGTACCATCCATTTACCGAGTCGTCCCGATTGCCTTTATGCTCCATGGTGACTTTAAGAGACTTCGTAAAGGCAACGGGATCGAGCACATGCCATCGATAGCAGATACCATGATCGCCCGCTTTCCAGCCGGTCCAGCGGGGCTGGCCAAACCAGATGCTAGAGCGCGTTCGAAATCCCCATGCATCGTTAAAGTAATCTTCACTGCCTGTGCCCTGTAGGCTGGGGACCTCTTCGCCGTCAATATAGAAGAAATCGTCCCCTTCGCCAAACCATCCGTCCTGCGCCATCGTGATCGACATCACGGTTCCAACGTAATTTCCCGAGCCCTCGATGTCGGCGATCAGATAGTCGGCTCCATATTGCGCTGGATACTCTTGTCTGTACTTTGCATGGAAGTAGGGCGTGTCTTCTGGCAGCGAGTCCAGTTCTATCCAGTCGACCTGCCAATACAGGCCAGAGGTTCGATCCATATTATCGTTGCGGATGACAATACGAGCAGATTTCTCAAAAGGCATCCGCCAGTAGCATGTGAGGCTGCCAGTTGGTGATACCTGAACTGGCATACTCTCCACAACGGCAGGTTTACCCTGGCCTACCGCAAAGAATTCGCCCAGCGGTACCTCGACACCAGGCTCATCTCGTCCATCCCAGTAGATGCGCATGCTGAGCGCATTGAGTTCATTTACGCCGCCTGCATGGCTGGTGAACCAGATGTGGTTGATTACGCCCGGTCCCTCAAGAAGAGGCAATTCCAGAGTTTGCCCCGGAACCAGCGGCGTCATGTCAAAATTGCTGTCGTTCCACAGTGGCTGTTCATTGCTGGAGGTCCGCCGATTGCGACCAGTCGGGGGAGTAGCGAGGCGACCAAGCGGGTCGTCGAAGAGAGACATTCATTATCCTCCAGTGCGGATTGTGAGAGGCGAGTGGCCGGCCGATTCCACCCAGGCTGCATCGTTCATATACTGTGAGACAAACGTATACGAGAGCAGCCCGTCCGAACCATCGCCGCCAGAATTCCTAATGATAAATGCGCCGCCGCCGGGGAGTGCTGCGTCGTCCTTGAATCCCACCAGCATTACGCTGTGACCGTCAAAAACTTCCGAGGCTGGGCACATTGCGAGCAACCCATTTTGCCACTCCAGTTTCTTCGGCCAGCGGAATCCGCCGAGTACGGGCCACCTCTTTGCAATTGTCTGCTTAATTGAGGCGACGTGAGCAGGAGTGAGGCCAATTTCTGGATTCCACTCCTTGATCCAATGCAATTTCAAATCAGTAGTGCGGAGTTTGCGCGCGTGATCTGACGCCGCATTTGTTGGGATCAAGCTGTTATCGAACTCAGTACGATAGGGGAGATCCTCTTCCAGACAGATCCCGCTGGTTTCGTAACCCTTCCACAGCTCCGAGAAGAAGCCTCCATCGACAGATCTGTTGACGGCGCGATGCGCTGCCCAGTTCAGGAACTCAATACTCAGTCGGAATCCTGTTCCATTTCGAACTGCATAGGCATATTCGATCCCGCCGGTCACCGCAAAGACGGAGCAGGTACCACGCGCACCCTGGCATCGATTTGGCAGGCCATATGCCTCAAAATTTGGTCGCAGATCGATTGCAGTCGGTAATTTATTCTCACGTGATGGCTCTTCCGCGCCGGCGACGGTTGCGTATAGAGCGGTTAGAAGTATGGTTAGTGCGATGGTTGCCAGTGTCATTGGTTAGCGATCTATATAAGCATGAAAAGGGACAGGTTCTTAGACATCGATTGGCGATGTGAAGTCAAGGTCGACTTCTTGGGTCAAATGCGGCATTCGACGCGCATTATCCTTGTTGCTGCCGTTGAATCTGCACCTCATTTGAATGCCAACTTCAGTTATACTGCTCGATTGACGCAGGAGTTCGGCCACCCGGCAACCAATAATGCGCGATGGGAGGGCGTACGACAATGGCGTGGAAGGTGCTGGTTACTGCAAGAGCTTTCTGGGTGAGCGGTCATGAATCTCAAGCTGCGCTCGAGGCCGCTGGCTGTGAGGTGGTATGGTCTAGTAAGGCTGGTCCGCTCACGATACCTGAATTGATAGAGGCGTTAGACGGGTGCGACGCAGTAATTGGATCCAGCGATCCCTATTGCGAAGAGGTATTTGCGGCGTGTCCGAAGTTGAAGATTGTTGCGCGCTGCGGGGTCGGGACCGATTCTGTAGATATGTCCGCTGCGACGCGCGCCGGAATTATTGCTACGAATACACCGGGAGCCATGGCTGAAGGCGTTGCCGACTACACTTTTGGTTTGATGCTTGCCGTTTGCCGAGACATCCCAGCCGCGAACGAGATGATGCGAACGGGCGGATGGGGTGAACTTCGCGGTGCATCCGTTTTCAAGAAAACGCTTGGCCTTGTCGGCATTGGTCGTATAGGGCAATCGGTTGCGCAGCGCGCAACAGGTTTCTGCATGCGAGTGATTGCGTATGATCCCGTACTCCAGGCTTCTGGTGCGACTGTCGAAGGTGTCGAGTTCGTCGATCTTGACACCCTTCTGACAGAATCCGACTTTATCACTCTGCACGCCCCGGCGACCCCTGAGACGATTGGCATGTTCAATTCATCGGCCTTCGCGAAGATGAAGAGCTCCGCATATCTCGTGAACACGGCCCGCGGCAGTCTGATAAATACTGCAGACCTTATTGAGGCATTGGACAACGGTACTATCGCTGGCGCTGCGTTAGATGTGTATGAGAAGGAACCTCTTCCGGCAGATAGCCCATTACGCTCTGCAAAGCGTTGTGTGCTTAGCCCACACAACGCATTTAATGCGCTTGAAAGCACAATGGAGATGAGCAGACAGTCGGCAGTGTCGGTTCTTGAACTGCATTCCGGCAAGCGTCCTGCGAATGTCTGTAACCCGCTTGTGCTAAAGAGCGCAGCGCTGCGCGCGCCTGCCGTTGCCGAATAGTATTGATGTAAGGAGAAATGAGATGAAATCAAATACCGTTAAGCATGCTCTAAAGCAGGGCAAGCCGCAAATAGGTACGTGGCTCTCTCTCGGGAATGTGATGGCCTCCCGATATATTACGCGATGCGGGTTTCACTGGCTGACTGTTGATATGGAGCATAGCCCAATTGATTGGGAAGTCGCCAGCTACATCTTCGGCGCCATTGCCGATGGTGGTGGCATTCCTCTCGCGCGAGTGCCCTTCAATTCACTTGAGAATGCCAAGCGATGCCTCGACGCCGGCGCCTATGGGATCGTATTCCCCATGTGCAACACGGTGGAGCAGGCGCAACAGGCGGTCGAAATCTGCAAGTATCCACCCAAGGGGACTCGCAGTGTGGGCGGCGGCATGCACTCTTTAAATTTCGGCACGTCCCCCGGCGAATATTACAAGCGAGCAAATGATGAGATCCTCGTTATCGTCCAGGCCGAACATATTGATGCAGTCGATAATTGCGAGAAGATCTTTGCGGTTGAGGGGATCGATGGGATGTTTGTCGGCCCTAACGATCTGCTGAGCTCGATGCATAAGACTCCTGCAATGGAGACGGACGATCCTCAGTTCGTGGCCGCGCTGCGGCACCTGCGAGAGACTGCTGTTTACAACGGCATCGCGCCAGGCATTCATGTTGCGGACGCCGGGGCAGCAGTGCGACGGCAGGCCGAAGGCTGGAGATTTATTGCGATTGGGAGCGAACTCGCCTTTATGGTACAGGGAGCGCAGAAGACGGTTGCAGAGGCTATAGGCACTACTGCAGAAGGTGTTGCTCGATATTAGTTCTCTGCCTTACGAATTTCATTAGTAAATCAGGTTAGTGTGTCGGAGTTTAGACCATGCGTGTTTTTGTTTCGCGCGCGATCCCAAAGGATGCGCTTGATATCATACAGGGTGTGCAGGGCGTTGAACTGGACGTGTGGGATGATGTTACGCCGCCCACGCGAGAGGCGCTTGCAGCTCGCATCACGGATGCGGATGGGCTCCTCTGTCTTCTTACGGATAGGATCGACGGGCCCCTTCTCGATGGCGCGCCGCGGTTGAAGGTAGTGAGTCAGATGGCGGTGGGATACGATAATATCGATGTGCCCGCTTGTAAGCAGCGAGGCATCGCAGTTGGAAACACGCCCGGCGTTCTAACAGAAACAACCGCAGACCTGGCCTTCGGTTTGCTTCTTGCCACGGCAAGGAGGCTTTCAGAAGCTGAGAACGACCTCAGAAGCGGAGAGTGGAAAACCTGGAGTCCGATGCAATGGACGGGTGTTGATGTGCACGACTCTACGATCGGGATCGTAGGCATGGGGCGCATCGGCTATGAGGTCGCACGGCGAGCACATGGCTTTGAGCAAGAGATTATCTATAGCGGCAGAAGCCGCAACCCGCAGGTTGAATCGGCGTTCGGCGCCGAGTTTGTGGATTTAGACACGCTGCTTCAGAGGAGCGATTTCGTTTCCATCCATACACCACTTACGCCTGAGACACGCCATTCGTTTGGTCTGGAGCAGTTCCGGAAAATGAAGCGGAGCTCAATCCTGATCAATACGTCGCGCGGTCCGGTCGTCAATCAGGTTGAGTTAGTCGAAGCGCTGCGCCAGGGCCTGATCGCGGGCGCTGGCCTGGATGTGTTTGAGATCGAGCCGCTGCCGCTAGACGATCCTCTATTGTCCCTTCCCAACGTCGTTCTCCTGCCCCACATTGGATCCGCTTCCATTAGAACTCGAACGCGAATGGCAGTGCTTGCCGCACGCAATCTTGTAGCGGGATTGGAGGGGAAGCCGCTGCCGAACCCGGTGGGGTAAGTGGGTAAGTGGGTAAGTGGGTAATTCGGTTTGCCATTGCTTTGCAACTAACTTTTCCAAAAGGACCATGAGACGACTTCACTCATCCTGCACGCGCTACGAGTTGTAGGAGATGGTCGCGCAATCAAAAGTGTTGAACGGCTAATACTCAAGCCCCCATCTGGTGAGATTGGCGCTATAGCAGTGGAACTGCTGCCTATTTTGAAGCAGCGTGAGATCGAGAGCAACTCGCCATCACACCTTCTTCGAGCAAGTTCGGCAGCAGTAACAGATCGGACAGAGTTGCTGAGAGCCGGGAGTAGAGGAGTGACAGAAGATCCTACAGTATTGTTCAGGGCGTCATTTCCGCATTCTTCGCATTCGTATGCACAAAAACAATGAAATGTTAGGGAATCTTAGCAGTATAAATAGGTTATTAAATCTCTATATATGTCAATAAATATCATCCTTCTATTTTAACGCTGTGGGTGTGTGTATACATGCAATCTTAGTGTTAGCGCTCCCTAGCGTCCCAACCAGCCTCGACTGCAAAGGCATCGTATCCCGCAATAACTGGTCGCTGAAAGCGGCAGTCGGCAACGCCATGAATGTAGTTTCCGCTGAATTCATGCTGACGATTTGGCAGTCGTCACAAAACAGTCACAATCCTCTGCCTGTCTTCGGCTAAGTCTCACATCCCGTCACAATCTTGTTCCGACGGGTGTGCTACGATGACTTGAATAGGGCAGCTGTAGTGACAGGTCCTTGGGTCGGCTGCCATTTTGTCGGCCGAATTCTGTTCTAGAAAGCGGAAAGTTCATATGCGATTTCTTTCTGTAATTACCTTAGCGGGGTTGGCAAGTCTCGCTCTCAGCAGCATGACATCGTCAGCGCGCGCAACCGACCAAACGTTCAATTTTACGGGTGCGTTGCAGACATTTACGGTGCCCACAAACGTGACGAGTCTTACCGTTGAGCTGTTGGGTGCAGGCGGCGGCGGGGGATTTTATGGGGCCGGCGGCAGCGGTGCGCTCGTCACCGGCCGGCTAACGGTTACCTCTGGCGAAGTGCTTACCCTCCTCGTCGGCGGTGGTGGAGGCAGGGCCAATGCCGGCGTAGGAGGCTTTGGTGGCGGCGGCGCGGGGTCTGTCGGCGGTGGTGGTGGGGGACGTACGGCCATACAATTTGGCAGCAATGACCTGGTGGACGCTGCAGGCGGCGGCGGCAACGGCGAGATCCTGATTTCGTACACTCCGTCGATTCCTGTGACTACTCCCGAACCATGCGCGCTCAGCTTCCTGGCGTGCACGGTGTTGAGTGGTATTGGTTTGGCGCGCAGGCGACAGCAGAGCTGACGCTGCCGACATCGAGGTAGCGCATTGACCTTTTTCTCACCCTCATCTCACCGCCCTTTTGGGCTGTAAGATGAGGGTTTTTGATTGCAAAATGCAATGCCACTGATGGTTACCATCTATAAATGGTCAGCCAGTTATTCGAAAATGCTTTGATCTTATGCGAGAATTGTAACATTGCAACTGTCTTCACTACAGGATACGCGAACCTATGACTTCGATAGGAATTAGGCAGCGGTTACGCACTTCAATTGAAAGGTTGACGTGGAGGCGAGATCTTGCACGGCAGGTTAATATCGTTCAGGTAGATCCTGAAGTGGAGATAACTGATCTCAAGCCGATGCTGATGGCATTTGGTCGATGGAGCGTTCTCAACTGCAAGGAACACCGATTAGCGGCGGATCTGATCGCACGCGTCAGGTGGTCCGATCACGATAAACAGCAAATATCACTGCAATTATGCCGAGCGTTGCAGGTAGCGTTAGCATTCCGGAACGGAGGCGCATCGTATCTATGGAACAAGCTGATTGTACTCATAGCAACCAGCTTTGGTCTCTGCATGCTGTATGCATTCGAGCCAAACAAGCTTGGGTTTCCATTGTTTTTCACAGGCGCGATGATCGCATTGACTGTTGAACAGTTTTACGAAGCCAATGGAAAAACACACCAATGCCGATTGCTCCTCGATTCTCTCGGAATTCTCGCACAACCGGAAAGCTTAGGAGCAATCGCGACTGCATGTAAGAATCAACACCTTCGATGTTCCGCTAAGGATGCGTTTATAGAAGTCGTCAAGTCAGTCCGGCCCGAGTACCGAAGTACTGTGCCCGATGAGACTGTTACAGCACTTTGTAAAGCGCTGTCAATTGCAGATAACGAGACAGTCGAGCTTAGCCTCCGCTCCCTATTCGTTGTTGGGGATGGTCGAGCTATTAAAAGCGTTGAGCGGCTTCTACTAAATGCGCCGACGAAAAAGATCGGCGCTCTGGCGTTGGAGTTGCTGCCCATTCTGAGACAGCGGCAAATTGAAAGTAAATCACCGGCCCAAGTGCCGATGCGGTAGATTCTGACTAGACCGAAATTACGAGTCATGCACCCAATAATCATCGAAAACCCAACTGATCGCTCATTGCTGGTCCATATTCCGGCCTGCTCGTTCTAGCCGGTGGCCCAGGTCCAATGGCAGGTCCGCAACTTGCGGAGCGGTCCGCGCGCGATCCCATTCTCTTGGTGCGTCTGCTTGCTCCGCAACTGGACTACCAGGAGCTAACGTTTGGTCGCGAGCTACTTCGGAGCATCCGCCCCGCCTTCACAACTCCTTAGGCCCACGCGTGAGGCGCCTGAGATAGGCAGGACGGAAGAACTATTGAGGCAGATGTCGACCGGGAAGTATAAAGCAGACCCGTTCGGGCTAGAATCTCACAGTAGAATAACTTCGGTCGGATACCGACGTTGTGCGAACCACTACCGTCACTTCCACATAGGCGGCTTGCGTCCATCTACTGAGCGAATGTTGGCAAATGTAGTTTTAATAATTTGATAATGAGTTCTTAACATAGTTTTGCTATTATTCGGCAGTTGGCCCTATGACTTATCAGCCTGTATCGAAAATTCTGACGCCTGAATCTGATAATTCCCTCGGTAGGTATTAATGCATCTTAATATTGATCGTGGCTATTTAGCAGGCATTAATACGCTATTAATAATCCCGTACGGAGACAGTCGATGCATATTCTTGGTGAAACTCTCACTATGGGAGCCGGATGCTTCCTTATCCTTGCGCTTTTTCTGGCTCTCAGCTTCGAATTTGTTAATGGATTTCACGATACGGCGAACGCCGTTGCCACCGTCATCTACACACATTCACTAAAGCCTGTTGTTGCCGTGGTCTGGTCTGGCTGTTGGAACTTGATCGGCGTACTGACCTCGAGTGGTGCGGTTGCGTACAGCATTGTCGCACTCTTGCCAGTGGAGCTTGTGCTCCGAGTAGGCACGGGCCAGGGATTTGCGATGGTGTTCGCGTTGTTGATTTCGGCCATCATTTGGAATATCGGCACCTGGTATCTAGGGCTTCCTGCCTCCAGTTCTCATACGCTCATCGGTTCAATACTTGGAGTTGGGCTCGCAAACTCGATGTTTGCATCTGGCCACCATTTTGGTGACGGTGTGAACTGGGCAAAAGTAAGGGAAGTATTCTCGTTCCTCTTGATTTCTCCGCTCATCGGTTTCACGTTCGCTGCCCTCATGCTTATCACGATGAAGAAGTTGGTGAGGCGCCCCGATCTGTACTGTGCTCCAGATGTTGAAAAGGGCCCTCCGCTTTGGATTCGCGCACTGCTAGTGCTTACTTGTACCGGAGTTAGCTTCGCACACGGTTCCAACGACGGTCAAAAAGGAATGGGATTAATAATGCTCATTCTCATTGGCGTCCTGCCGGCGACTTACGCTCTAAATATGAACGTCGATACCGAAGCTTTGCACAACCTTGCTACTACTTCGCATGTGATTTGCATTAGGCTCGACAAAATGAGCACTGAGGCAGCGATGCCGGTCGCTAAGGCAGCCTCCGTGCTATCTGCTTTCTCACAACATCCTGTCGCAGCAGAACCAGATCTTTACCCTGCGCTCGCAGCCGAAAACCACGCGATCGAGAACATGCTCGCTCGGAAAGACAACCTGATGCAATTCTCAAAATCGGAACGAGCTGATCTTCGGAGCACAATCTACCTTGTTGCGTCAACGATTGGCGGCCTCAATAAGACAAACCAACTGCAGGGCGCACCCTACAAGGACGAACTACTTAAATACAAGAAGTCACTCGACAAGGTTACGCTCTACATACCACTATGGGTTAAGTGCGCTGTTGCACTTGCGCTCGGTTTCGGAACGATGATTGGTTGGAAGCGCATCGTCGTCACCGTTGGAGAGAAGATCGGCAAAGATCACCTAACGTATGCGCAGGGCGCAACAGCCGAACTCGTTACGATGGTAACCATCGAGGTTGCCGATCATTTTGGCCTGCCGGTGAGCACGACGCATGTCCTCACGTCAGGAGTAGCTGGCACGATGGCTGCCAACCGTTCCGGTGTTCAGTTGGGGACCGTCCGTAACCTTATCATCGCATGGGTTTTAACTCTTCCGGTGTGCGTTATGCTAGGGGCGATCACGTTTGCTATGGGAAATTACATTGTGCTGAACATGCTTGGAATTAAGTAGCGGATATAGGTGAAGTGTATCTTGAGTGTGCTGGTCGGTACGCTTATCGGTTACCATTGATTGCTTTAGATACTTGTAGCATCTTGCGCCAATGTGCCCAGTAAGTTGTTGATACCAGACCACAGCGACTTTAAAAGCTAGCGGGTATAGTTGCTTAAGGTTTGGCCAGGGATACTGCGCCAGTTGATCCTCTACTCCAGTCCAGGAATCGTTATGGAACTGCATCAACTTGAAGCATTCGAGGGGGTGGCGGCGCATCGCAGCTTCACGCGTGCCGCCGAAGCGCTCTGCTTAACACAACCCGCAGTCACACGGCAGATCGCTGCACTTGAAGCTGAGCTTAAGACAAGGCTATTTGACAGGCTCGGCAAAACTGTTGAGCTGACAGCGGCCGGAGAGGCACTGCATCGTTACGCTGCCGAAATACTGAGATTGACCCATGAAGCAGGCAATGCTGTGGCGGATGTTGCAACAGGGGCAGCGGGACGACTCTCTGTCGGCGCGAATAGCACTACGGCAACTTATCTGCTTCCCCCGTTGTTGCGGCGTTTTCGTGAGGCAAATCCTGGTGTTGAACTCGTTGTTCACACAGGTATCTCAGCACAAGTTGCCGATATGGTTGTGGCAAACCAGGTGGATGTCGGCGTTGTTACCGGTTTTATGGGGCAGGCTGGTCTCGTGGAGATCCCGCTGACAGAGTATGCGACTGTTGTCGTCGTGTTCCCGGACCATCCGCTTGCCTGTGCCGCGACGCCTGTTCGCACCGAGCAACTTGAGGGCAGCCCGTTAATCCTGATGGAGGAGGGCACCAATCTTCGGCGATATGTGGATCGTCTGCTCTCAACGGCCGGGGTTGCGGAACGGGTGACGATGGAGCTCGATAATGTTGAGGCGATTAAGAAGATGATCGAAGCCAGACTGGGAATATCGCTCCTGCCGCTGATCTCCGTGGAGGCAGAGGTTCGAGCAGGTTCGCTTATCGCACTTCCGCTTGCCGATCTGCCAAACGCGCATCGGAGTGTCACGGCTATCTACCGTGCAGACAAGTATCGTACAGGGGCAGTTTTACGATTTTTGGAGATGTTGAAGTAGGCGTTTTGTCATCCTGAAACAATCTCCACTGTATCCTGTTTCACTGCAGTAAACTATAGGGGATGCTACGGTCCCATAATCGGACCGGATGCGAGTAGATTTCGTCGTGATGGAGCTAAACGTGACACGAGTACGTTCTAAAGAGCTGTTTGCCCGGGCTAAACTGGTAATTCCTGGTGGCGTAAATTCGCCAGTGCGCGCTTTTCGCGCGGTTGGCGGCGATCCGCTATTTATACAGTCTGGCAAGGGCGCCTATCTTTTCGATGCAGACGGAAATAAGTATATCGATTGCATTGGGTCATGGGGGCCGATGATCCTCGGACACGCCTTCCCGGCAGTGATCGATGCGATACGAGCGCAGCTTGAGAGCGGTACCTCCTTCGGCGCTCCAACTGAGCTGGAGGTGCAGCTTGCCG
>CAIXIX010000205.1 GCA_903919615.1 uncultured Chthonomonas sp. | reverse complement strand
GCATGAGAAATGCCTGGTCGGGAGCATATTCGCGAAATTCGTGTGCCATAAGAGTAAGTTCACCATCTGCTAACGAAATGACTCTCTGGCGATAAAAGATTTATTCCGGGACAGGCTCCTAGTGCGTGCGAATCGGACGTAAGCTCACATAAAAACAACGCCCTACACTATATTGTACGTTCCCAAGGGCACTTTTTACCGGTGTAACAAAAAATAGCAGAAATTTTTCTGGGTGTGCGGGTTGGGAGTTCTTGGATGACTTTTAGGACCATTGGATTGTTCTATGTGGGTGGCGGGCGGGAACCGGGTTAGCAAGTTAGTGAGTGAGTGGTTGCGGTTCGGGTGAGCTGGTACGCTGCGATCACGGGAGAGATTTAATCCTGGGAATAGCAGTTGACCCTGATCTGAAAATTTTGTATGATGTTTGGAAGAGTGTTTGTTAAGCGGTGCTGGTGCTCTGATTCGGCGTACGGCCGATTCTGGCGAATATCACATACATGTCCATTATCGGACGGTGATGCCAGCAAATCCGACCGTTACTCGCAGGCTACATGACGATCTCGTTTGCTGGCGTCAATCCGGAATAAGGAACATATTATACCAGGCCGAATATGTCGGATTTGTGCGCCAACATTGCAGCGGTTGCTTGTGCCATTTGACCTAGGATTTACTTGCGGACGAGCGGTCATAAACTTTATGAGGCGAGCAAATGCTATCTAATATCCTAAATGAGTTAATGAATGGCGACCATGGTTTTGCCATTTTTGCTACATGGCCGTTAATGTACGGCGATAATGGCGATACCTCGGCGTGCTTGATTGAACACGGATTCCATTTCTACTTCCTTAGTAAAAGACTTGTTGCCGGATTGATGGAATATATTCCGACGGATTCGGTAGTGTTTGTACCGAATTCGCGAGGTGACGACCCTGAGCTCTGCGTGATGTTAGCCCACCAGCTTATCGATCGAAGTGACCAACGAGCATTATTGTATATGCCTCACAACCAGCGCGTACTGATTGTCGAAGATGTGAGCTCAGGGACTAAGACGTCGTTCGACTGCCACAATGTGGGTGAAGCGTTAGCTGCGTTCGAGCGAATTCGTAGCGGGCAAATCGCAGGATCGTTATCGTCGGACCATGAGTCGTCCCTATACGATTGTGTCAAGGTACCGATATTGGAGAACGGAGTCGGCTGCGATGTAGAAGTTTGCCGCGACATTATCCAGATAGTCAGGCGAGAGCCTGGAATCCTTAACGCTGAGTTGCGGCGGCGGTTCCGAGATGCGGAGGCGTTGGGCACGGCAAGCTACTACCTTCGAAAGGCTGGCATTGTCGTCGCTGAGAAGGTGGGATCTACTTTCAGGCTTTCGATAGTAGATAACTCGGAGCCGGCCGGCAAGATGATCGACCGGTTCTGCCAATACATGACACTCACTGACATATGTTTGAGGCAGAAGGCCAAATCCGCTGGGGCGCAAATTCAGGCCGGCGTAGTCGTGGTACCGGGCTCAATTGTCGAAGGCAGGCTCGCGGCATGGTTAGGACACCAACGTTACTTGGACATCCAGCATGAATATACGTCTTCGCTCATATCATGGAACGCCGCTCCAAGACGCAGGCAATACTCCGAACAATTCGGGTGGTGGCCGGGACTCTCCTGGAACGAATTCGTGTTGCAAAAGCTGGCATTGGGCCTGGTATTTGAGCCTAACGATAGTACGCGTGATCTCCTGGATTATTACCTCGGTCCATACGTCTCGACGACCATACTCCAACACTATGAAAGCCGCGGGTACTTCTCGTTTAACGATCACTTTTTAGAGTGGGGAATACCAGACGCCACAATTCGGGAGTTGGCAGGTAAGCTTCGTGAGGCTAATGTCACAATTCGTTCGGACCGCATGCTGTACCACGAGTACCAGATCATCGATCAGTATCTGGCACACTGTCGATTCGAGCTCGGAGTTCCGCTCGCGTGGAACGGTCGCAGATGCGTGATGTGCGATGACTACTTCTTGGGTAATTATTCGCGTAACTGGGACGCGCTTCCTACAGGAGCTTCTTATCGAAGCTTTCCTGTGTGTGGCGAGTGTGTCGGATTTGCAGACATGCAGTCAACCCGCAGGACAAGGGAACAGATGATCGCGGACCTGCGTACACTTGTAGATATGATAGGCTACTTGCCGTCGTGCCGCTTCAAGGATGCGCGACTACTCAAATCGCTGAACCACGACGAGTATATTAGAGCGCTGCGACACATGCACGAAATGGCGTGCTTTGAGATCACTGATCCGCGAGTGCCGGCTGCGATTGACGGCTTGTGCACATATCGTGAGGAGTTCGGTAGCTGGCTCAACGCGTGTGTCGAGGCTGGCTTGCTTGACCTCGTCAATTCCAAGTCGCCTCGCGGCAAGAGGTGTATTGCCAGGGATGGCCACGAATGCAACTCACTCGGGGAGAAGGCCGTCGATGACTGGCTGTACAGCAGAGGAATCGAGCACTCTAAAGAGCCCGTGTACCCGTTCCACAATACACTAAATCCGTTCAAAATGAGGGCGGACTGGCAGGTCGGTGACGCGCTAATCGAGCTGTGGGGTATGATTGGCGATGTTGAGTACGATGCTGGAATACTACGGAAGAAAGCCGTTGCGGAGCACTTCGGCCTGCGCCTGATAGAACTCACTCCATTGGACATTGCCGACGGCCTAGTAAAGCTGGACCTAGGAGCCTGTCCTAGATTAAATCTAGCAGTGTAGTTGACGGGATACCTTTGTCGGTATTGCCGTCGTCTAGGTGCCCACGCGTCGCGTGTGCGGTTGAATTTGGCGTTCTGTTTGTGCTTTTGGCTCGATATTGGCT
>CAIXIX010000204.1 GCA_903919615.1 uncultured Chthonomonas sp. | reverse complement strand
CAAATGACTCTGTGAAATCCAAAGATTTTTTTACAAATCAAAATTATCGACAGGAACCCGCTCGGATATTATCACGAGTAGATGCCTGAGTAGTAACACTTCGACACCCAAATCATCGTAAGTGCTCTTACCGAACCGAGCCACGGTATGTAACATTCGAACAATCTCACCAGTACTGACCTTTACGTGGCATAGCCCGGTTAGCAGCGTAGATATCTGGCGTATTGGCAGCCTGCATTCCTGGCGCAGATGCGCCACCAGTGCGTGGACGCGGAGGCTGAAACAGCTCTTACCGACTGCGATGCCCCTCAGATCGATGGAAGGACGATGCGATTTTCTACACACACCGCAGTACCCGGCCATCGTTATGTAGTCGGTGAAATCGACTTTAATATCAGGTATGTCGATGATCTGACGACGACTGCTTTCCGTGCCGTCTGTTAGCCGCCGTCCGCAGTCTGGGCAGTTATCACACGCGACCGGGATCTCTTTTGTCGCCTTGGTACGATGCCGTACAAACGCATTGGCACGCTTGCGCCGTGGCTTTGATGCCTTGGATGGATTGTTCGCCTTTGCCCAATCTGGAAGGGGCGTCGCGAGCGTCGTAGGTTTGCCACCAGAGGCCGGCGGGTCTGTCTTGTTGCCTGGGGGCGGCGGTTGGGCTAACCGGCGAATTTCTGCCTTAAGCTCATCGTTCTGCGCCAAAAGTAGAGCAAGCATCTCTGAGTGATCACGTATAATACCCGCCTGGTCGAGAACCAGAGCTACGAGACGCTCTCTCGACAAAGAGACAAGTACATCTTCGGTTAGTTCGGTAGGCAGCATCGCAATGAACAATACGCCCACCAAGAATCAAAGATTCCCAGGACCGTGAACTGTTACACGTCCTCACGAAGCTGTACTTTTTTCGCACGGAGTTTTATGCCGCACCGTCAGAGCAAGCACGGGCATGGTCACATGAAGAAGCAGAGCTAAAGATTAAGAAACTTGCGTACCAGCGCAACAGTCATATCGTAAGGTTGCGACGAGAAGTCAAGGCACTCGAGCTTGCGATTGATGGCAATGTCCATAAACGAGCAGCCATACCGCAGGACTTAAGACTAATCGTCTGGTCCAGGGATCAAGGCAGGTGCGTTCGATGCGGTGCTGTCGATGACCTCCGCTTTGATCACATCATACCGGTTTCAAAAGGCGGGGGCAATTCGGAAATGAACCTCCAGATTTTCTGCCAGGGCTGCAATCTCAAGAAATCGGACAATATTTAGTAACATTAGATCCCTTAGGCTTTGGACGCAATAGACCCCCTAGCTGCTAGTTGGAGTAGCCCAGAGCCAACGATCAGACGCTAGAAAGAGCCGAGTTGAACGGCTGAACGGCTTGGTTTGAAGGACTTAGGTGCCCCCAGGGCGAACCTGCATGGTGATCTAACATTCATTCGGCCGCTCGCATAAGGTGCTATACGTTCAGACTCCGGAACTGCAAGCACGTGTTTGTTAACAACGCGATCGCCCATTCGACCCGTAATCAAATGTGTTAGTTCGCGATCCAGCTGTGCTGACCAGATGCTTCAAGGACCGGCGTCACTTTGCGAGCTCTCTATTTTCGCCCGGCGAACGTTGCAGCTGCAAGCTCAGATCACGCCAATAGTGCCGATCTGGTGCCTAGCGAGCGGCATCATCGGTTCGAAACACCTTTGATTTCGCGTGAGCAATTGAAAAAGCACTGTCCATAATTTTGGAGCACACCATGTTTCCGAGCAACCAAACTACGCCCCGTATCGTGCCGGCCTTACAGGTCCATCAGTGGCTACCTGTTTGGGACCAGGTAGATTACGATGCCGACTCAAACCGAACAAAGCCAGAGCCAATATTTTATCTTTTTTCAATGCCAGCCGATAAGTTAAAGGCGTTGACCGGCATCTATCGCAGAAACACTGACAAAGGGAAACTGCGCTCTCAGGACACTTCGATTCAGAGAAGGCACGACGTTGGTCGTTCAACTGAAATTAGAGAATATGTAAAGTTTGGATTTCCCTATTCCGATATGACCGAGGCCAAACGGCAGTCCGGCGACTATGGCGACCTACGAAAGCCCGGCTGGCTGCCTACGGCCATTGTGGTTAATTTGCTGAAACCAGGTGATCAACGCAACGGAGTTACCATTTCAGAACGAGACGTGATTCGAGTCGGTCCGCTTAACGGTTCAATCTGCAATATTGAACTGCCTGAGCTGTTCACCGGCAGAGACTGGCGTCCCGATACAATTCACCCGATTGAGGTGATCGATGGGCAACACAGACTGTGGGCATTCGATCACGCCGAGAACACAGATGCATACGAATTGCCCGTAGTGGCTTTTTGTGGACTCGATTTCAGTTGGCAGGCGTATCTGTTTTGGACTATTAATATCAAACCTAAACGGATAAACCCAAGCTTGGCGTTTGACCTCTATCCGCTGCTTCGGACGGAAGACTGGCTCGAAAAATTCCATGGCCATTCAATATATAGGGAAACGCGCGCGCAAGAGCTGACTGAAGCACTATGGGTACACGAACAAAGCCCGTGGTACCAGCGCATAAATATGCTTGGTGACGCTGGTAGTAAGTCCGTGACGCAGAACGCTTGGATACACTCACTGTTGAGCACTTACATAAAACCGTTCGAGACGAGTCGACGTTCAATTGGCGGGCTGTTCGGCGCACCGATGCCTGACAAACAGGGTGTGTTGCCGTGGAGTAGATCTCAGCAGGCCGCCTTTCTGATAAAAGTGGGCAAGAAGGTTCATGAGGCGCTTGGCGTCGCCGACCACGCCTGGATAGCCCAGTTAAGACGTGCAACGCCGCCAAGCCTCGAGGATGAAGAAATGCATCCAGCGTTCTATGGGCCATTTACACTCCTTAATAGCGACCAGGGCATACGAGCACTTCTATACATTACAAATGACCTATGCTACATGAGGGCGGCCGAGATGCAGCTACGGAATTACTCGGCAACTGAATTAGAATCTGAACAGGAAGTCATTGACGACGTGCAAGATTCCGAGAGCCACAGCCTTGCCGAGGATTTAGGTTCAATATCTAGAGCAATACTACAGTTGGAAGAGATGGAAGTCTCACGATTCCTGGAAAACATAGCAACACGGTTAGTCGGCTTTGATTGGCGAACGTCGTCAACTCCCGGACTGTCGGCAGATGAGAAGCAGATGAAGGCGGCATTCAGAGGAAACGGCGGGTACCGCCTATTGCGTGAGCAGCTGCTTCGGCACATGGCTATCGGCGATGATGCCGTAGGAACAGCCGCTAGAAACGCACAACATGCGTTAGGCTACGCAAATGCCTCCCAATAATCTGAAAGCGAGTCAGCAAGCTACATTAAACGGCGCGTCGCCTAGCGAGGTTAGCGTAGCGTTTAGCCGCGTTAAACACTTCATTGCAGGTGACACTTGGTTAGGCCAGAATAACCGGTATGCCACAGACGTAATAGATCGCATCAATCTTGATCACCAACAATCTACGATCAACAATGCTGACATGGCGGAGTACATTGCTTCGTCTGGGCCGCTTCATTGCTTCGACGGCTGGATTTATCTCGGCAGGGCACTGGATTGTCACATAAGAGGTGACGTTGAAACATGTATACACCTCGCCTATTACGCCGAACTTAGAGCTGCTATGTCTTTGCTTGCCACACAAGGTATCGGCATCTTTAATGCAAAACACGTTGTCGTGGGTCAATCGGGCACATGCGCCGTGATCGAGGATCATGGGACGCACCAAATGGTTTGGTTGGCACTGAACCATTGGGGACATACTCAAAAGTGTACCGACCTCATCGCGCGCATCGTTAGGCCGTACGGATTTGAGCTGAATATTTGGTTGTCCGCGATGCCTTTAACGACAACCGGCTCGTTGGGCCACAGCTGGCTTACGACATGGGGGCTGGACCTTCAACGATTGGCTACAGGAGCAGATCGTGACGCACGCAATCATATCAGTTACCGCGCATCAGGATTACGGCCGATCGCAAATACCGACACCATGCAACAATCCGAGTTCGTGCGAGAAACATGGCGTCTGTTTGAGCCCTCATCGTCTGGAGGATTATATGAGATCGACAGTCATCTATTGCGCCTGGCGTTCGACCAACACCCGTTGCTGCCAGCTCCTGGAGCCCCAGCTTATGACCAGGAACGCGCCAGTCGATTGCGCATTATGCTCGACAACATGCCGTTAGGTCTTAATCGGGGCAGGATCGATGCTTTCTTGGGTCGGCATCATTTTCCACAAGACTCAACCGTTATTCAATATGCTAAAGGCACATCTAATGTCGGAGATGTCGGACACCATCTTGAGGTCCTATCAAGGGCAATGATGCTCCTCCGGCTTGCAACCGGGGCGAGCTTAGAGCTATTGAGAGGCGCCGGGTTATCCTCTGCCGACCTTGAATTTTGGTGGCACGAGCTTGGAATACGACATGGAATGTGGGACAGCAATAATATCCCGGATGATACTGTCGATTTGTGGATCGAAACCCGCGATGCATTGGACTTTTTGTTCGAATGGGAGCAGACGTGCCCTGACCCAACCATGGCATCCAGAAACGAGTGGCGTCGCGAAATCTCCAGTTTTAGCTCAGTGCTAGGCGAATGCGAACGAATCGCGATGTGGGGCCTGGCATTGTGAAATATATGGGATCAAAACGAGTAATGTTACAAAACGGCCTAGGGGAACTGATTCGTCGCGAGTCGGCTACCGCAGTAAGAATTGTCGATCTATTTGCCGGCGGCGGTTCGGTCGCTTGGTTCGCGGCTCAAGAAACTGATCTTCCTGTAACAGCGGTTGATCTCCAACAATATTCTTGTGCGCTGAGCGCCGCAGTGATCGCAAGAACGGAAAACGCTGATGCCGATGATATAAAACGCGGGTGGCTAACTGCCGTGGATAAACACAGACGAGCAATAACGGTCTGGCAACAAGCGGTCTCACTTGACACAACCAGCAACATTGTAGACAGAGTGACCAAGTCCCGCAGCCTATGCTGCCACTACCCGCAGGCGGGTCCAGTTTGCCGTTCCTACGGAGGTCATTACTTCAGTCCATCACAAGCATTGACGCTAGATGTTATGCTCGAACAATTGCCAACCGAGCCGGATAAGCGCGCAATATGCCTCGCGGCCGCAATTATGTCAGCGAGCAAATGCGCGGCTGCCCCTGGGCATACGGCCCAGCCGTTCCAGCCGACAGCTTCGGCCAGCAAATACTTGATTGAGGCTTGGAGCAGGGATCCCGCTGGCACATGCGGACAGGCGCTGGATCTGATTTGCCCGCGATACGCTCGCTCTCGCGGGGAGGCGCTTGTCGCCGACGCGATTGATTTCGCGTGCACATTGAACACGACCGATCTGGTAATTGTAGATCCGCCATACACGGACGTGCAATATAGTCGGTTTTATCATGTTCTCGAGACTGTCGCACAAGGTGGTTGCAGTGCGGTTGGCGGCGTTGGGCGGTACCCACCACGCGAGGAAAGACCACAATCAGAATTTAGCAAACGTGCCGGAGCAAGACCGGCTATAACGCGGCTGTTGAGAGCCATATGCGATTCTGGCGCTACGTGTATTCTGACTTTTCCACAATGCCAAGCAGGTAACGGCCTGTCGGGCCGGGGCATCGCCGACATTGCCAGAGAGATGTTCACGGTTACGGAACAGGTCTACCGTTCGCACTTCAGTACGATGGGTGGAAATAACGTAGGGCGCGAAGCGCGGCGGGAGTCGGAAGAATTGATATTGCTTCTCAAGCCACAGTAGGCTTACTGGATTTGTAGGATCGAGAGCGTTTTTGCTGGGAATAGCTACTAACAGTGGCAACGAAAGAGGAGCTGTTCCTTAATTCAGGTACGTGCAATCAGGCGGGATCAATTGCATACCTTGCTGCCGATAAATGGAGCAAGCATTTGTCCATTTGCCGAGGCACCCCTGGCGTCGGTGGTTATCGAGAGGACATCGATTTACTCGGCAGCCAAAATTAACCAAGGTTGCTGCGGCGACCTGGAATTTCACTGTGCAATCTCGGCCAATTACGGCCTAAATGTAGACGTTAACGGGAGGGACCTTTGCGTACCATTCAACCACAGAACATCCTCGCTGACTACCAGTCAGCGCTTACGGATGCAGTTAACACGTTTACGAATGCAGAGGCTCGCGACATCCCGGTTGGTGAGAAAAAGCTAATCGCGGAGTTCGCGTTCCTCGCTGTAGCTACGTTCTGGGAGGGATACGTAAGCGATCTTTTCGTCGCGTATGTCAACATTGACGATTCAGCACTAAAGACCTATCTTGTATCGAAAATGGAGATTACGGCGTCAGATGCTTACGCAAGTCGCGCTAAGCATGGCGCACATGTAGCGTTCAAAGGACGCTACACAGGTGAACAGATTCGTGCGATACTCGATTATCGCGATTACAATATCACATTTCCGAAAACGGACGCACTCAAGGAGAGTGCTAATAAGTGGCTGGTCCAACAGCACAAGACGCACTTTGTGGGTCTAACCAAGCCACAAGTAGCCGGGCTTGATGCCGTGAATGCGATCAGAAACTTCCTGGCACACCGTAGCTCGGCTGCCAAAGGCGCCATGCAGTTGCAGCTAAATAAGCCAGATCTTGATCCAAATCTACGGCGTGGTTCCAACAAGGTGGCGGACCTAGGTTCGTTTCTCCGCGCTAAGCAGCTGCCAAATCTTCAAACAAGACTTGAGGCGTACGTCGCTTTCCTGCGCAATGCAGCCATCACACTTTGTCCGTAAGCATAGTGCTGGCAATAGTTGGAACTCATTGTCGGACTTTTCGATACCACACCAATAAAATCGCGGAAGAGAATTGGCCAGCAGGAACTCGCAATCAGCGCCAGCCCGACATAGTTGGATTTGAGGGCAACAGCTGCTACCGTGGCGATAGTTTTCAGAGACGGACTGTTTCGCGCGCTCGAAATGCAGACCGCACGCCTTGTTTACGGTGCAGGTCCACGGCCTTTCTATCGCCCCGACACTTTGGAACCAGAGAGTCGTATATCACACCGTAGAGGCCCGCAAGTTGGTACATTCCGGAAGCTCCCGGGCCTTTTGGGGTTTAGGGTATATGTGTAGCCCAGTTCACCGTAGCATATTCGTCGGCAAATGGATCCACCCAACTGATCATTTCACTGACCGCAGCTGCCATAGCGTCCCTTCCATTCTCCGAGTAATGCGAGCGCCACTCACGGAGCCGCTTATCAATGGCAACCTAAGGTTTGAACTATGGCCCAGCAGCTCTTTTCGAATATAGGCTCGGGCTATGTTATAATCATTCCCAGAGCTGTCAGCGAGGGTCATCATCATGGCATCGAGGTAATGATTTACGTCCTGGGCACTTATAAAACGAACCGCACCGGTTAGCATTTTTAGGTGGTCGACATCAAGCGGAGGCTTAACACTATCGAGCAGGTGTGATTTTACTAGGTCCGCTGCGTCTGGGTCCAATTCGGAAATGTCGCTAGCCACGAAAAATGCTAGCTCACAAGGGCGAACGACTGCCTCTGTTTCTTCGTAAGCGTCAAACCAGCGCAGCTTCGCTGGTTTTCGCTCTTCATTATAATGTAGATATCTCAACTTGGAGGTGTCGGTAATGGATGGTCGTCAGCTGTTTGTGCTTTGTCGCGATCGTGTTCATGCGTGTCAGGCGAGCGGTCTCGAGGTTAAAGATTATTGTAAGCTACATGGAATAAACACGAAGTGTTATTACTATTCGAAGCTTCGGATCCACACGTCTCCGTACGGTCGTGAAGAGAATCTGCCGTGTGTTTCTCCCACAGATAACAGCGCTTTGCCGACTGCTCCTGCTCAACTCGACGCTCCCCAGTTGGGTTAAGTATGTTCCTGAGGATGGCCCAACCACGTCGACAGTGAAGCATCTCACGATTCGAGTCTCCGGTGTCGAGATCGATGTTCATTCGGACTTCAATCCCACACTTCTGCGCTCAATCATCCAGGCGATTGGTGCAGATCAATGTTAAACCAGATCACCTCCTGCGCAGTGTATCTCGCCTGCGGCTCCACTGATCTGCGCAAATCTATTGACGCTCTCGCCGCTGTAGTAAAGTACAGCTTCGATCTGGATGTCTTAAGCAACAGTCTCTTCGTATTCTGCAACCGCGATCGCAACGAGATCAAGATCCTGTACTGGGACCACAATGGCTTCTGGCTCTATTGCCGTCTGGATAGTGGACGGTTCATGTGGCCCAGGCAAAATGGAGATCCGTCGGCAATGGCGGTATCACGCCGCCAGCTGCAGTGGCTGTTAGATGGTCTTGCTCTTGAACAGCACAAAGCACACCCGGAGGTGCTCGCATGAATCGCTGTGGCGCTTGTTGACAGCATCAATGACATGCCAGCTATTGCACGCGCCAACCATGAGCTCGCGAACATGTTGGTACTCACAGGAGATTTTCCTGCCGCCTACGATGCGCAAACTAAAGTGGTTCTCGTGTATGAGGAAACGCTTGGAATAGACGCGGATGCAACACATGAGGCACGAATAAACCTGGATGCAATTTCTAAGCGCCTAGCCGAGATGTTTAATAATGGGGAAACACGTGTGTTATCCGAAGGCGATACAGGTATTGACATACTCTAGTAAGCCGACAGCGATGGCTTGCAAGCAGAACTTTGCCGAACGCAGTATAGCTTCCGGAACCGCAAGGAAAGCTGAGCTCATTCTATTCAGTGTGACGAGGGCGAACCTCGAAGAGATGCTCATAGACTATTAGGACTACCCCCTACAATACGATTACATCCCTTAGGACAAAGATCATCGGTAAGGCGTATCATCCAGCTGCTGGCCACTAAATCGTTCAGGTCAATTCAAGGCGAAAGTATGCCTCGCACGCATTCACGCGCTCTTGAACTCTTGAACGCTTGCCACCATAGCGAACACAAATACTGTGCCCTGAAAGCCGATATCCTGAGGCTGGGATAGGCAAACATCGCCCTCTCGGTCTCAGAAAGAGTGGCACTAGCCGCTCACCGGACCGGTGAACGGTCGCGGAAGGAAGCTTCGCTGACCGCCCTTCGGGCTGAATGCAGCGCGTGCGAAACAGACGGTAATGCGGTAACGGACATGAAGGTGTTCGGTTTTTGGTGTTAGCCCAAGTTCCGCAGTTAATTTTGAAAAATCAACCGTTATTTTGTTTTCGTGCTCAGCGGTGTATGCCACCGATGCCTGTTCGAGCTTGCGATTTTCGAATCGCAATGTAGTGTAAACTCCTCAATTTCGGCCCTCTGTTATAATGCCGACATGTACCTTCGCAAGGTTCGCGTCAAAGGCAAAACATACTGGTCATTGGTCGAAACGTACCGCACAGAACGCGGCCCCCGACAGCGCATCATCTCGTATCTTGGCGATACCGATGCTCGCACCGGGAAGGGCGTTAAGGCAGCGGCGGAAGATCAGCCGCGAGTATCACAATGCGTTCTGTTCGATGAGGATCTCCCTTCGGACTGGCAAGAAATCGACTTGCGTCGTGTTCAGACGCAACGACCACGTGGCTTCGGCGACTGGTGGGTTGGTCTCTGGCTGCTCAATAAACTTGGGCTGACTGATAAGCTGGAAGACCTTATGCCTTCCGGTCGTGAAGATGTCCCCTGGTGGGCCACCACTATTACCTCCGTTTTGTGCCGAATGTGCGAACCATCCAGTGAACTCAGGATCGCTGAGACCCTGTATGAACGTAGCGCCCTCCCCGATCTGCTCGGTATCCCTGTCGATAAGATCAATGATGACCGGCTCTATCGCACTTTGGATCATTTGCTTCCACACAAAGCAGAGATCGAGCAGCACCTCGCTGGCAGGATGGGCAGCCTTTTCGGAATTGAGTATGACCTGCTGCTTTACGATGTAACCTCTACCTTCTTCGAAGGCACATGCACTGCAAACGCTGCCGCCAGAAGAGGTTATTCAAGAGACCAACGTCCAGACTGCAAGCAGGTAAACATAGCGCTTGTGGTGAGCAGATGCGGTATGCCGCTAGCGGTTGAAGTCTTTCCGGGCAACACCCACGATTCAAAGACCGTTAATCAGATTGTTACGACCGTAGAAGCGCGATATGGCAAAGCGGATCGAGTTTGGGTAATGGATCGAGGGATGGTGTCCGAAGTGAATGTTTCCTTCCTGAAGGAAGGTGGGCGACGCTACATTCTTGGTACTCCAAAGTCCCACCTGAAGCAGTTCGAAAAGCAGCTAGCAGAAAGCGACTGGATCACCGTACGCGATGGTGTAGAGGCAAAGCTATGTCCGGCACCAGGGGGTGATGAGATGTTTATTCTTTGCCGCAGTGCGGACCGGACAAAGAAGGAACAGGCAATGCATACACGCTTCGAAGAGAAGATCGAGGCCAGCCTGATCAAGATTGCAGAGACATGCACCATACGAAAGCGCACGCCAGTGCAAGTGGCCACTCAGATTGGCAGGCTATTACAGCGAAACAGCAGGGCTGCGGCGCTGTTTAGCGCCACAATTAAAGAAGCCGAAGACGGGTCGGCAAGGCTAACCTGGTTAAAACGCACCGAGTGGCAGGATTGGGCGCGCCTCTCAGAGGGCTGCTACCTGCTCCGCAGCAACATCACGGACTGGACTGCCGATGAGTTATGGAAGGCGTACATCCAGCTCACCCAGGCAGAAGCGGCTTTCCGTATTCAGAAGAGCGACCTTGCCTTGAGACCGGTATGGCATCAGCTCGAAAAGCGGGTTGAAGCCCACATCTTCATCTGCTTTCTTGCATTCGTACTCTGGAAGACACTGGGGCAGATCTGTTCAGCAGCCGGACTCGGCGATGAGCCACGAGTTGTTCTAGATGAGCTTAAAGAAATCCGACTTGTCGATGTAATCATGACGACAAAGAACGGTACGACCATCCGTCGCCGGTGTATAACACAGCCTTCCAGGGAACAGGCAATTTTGCTCAAACACCTTGGGATAAGGCTCCCAAAACAACTGAAAGTCACCGAAAATGTAGTGTAAACTTTTGCCCCTTTTCAACCCAAATTGAGCTCAATAGGGACCGAAAATGGGTATGAACTGCGGAAGTTGGGTTAGGACGGACATGTTGCCTTGGGAAGATGGGCAGGACGGTAATTCAGTAAGCAGGAAATGCGGTGCGGAGGCGGAAGCGGGTATGCGTTTGAGTGCGGGTAAATTCAGCCGGATTTCTCGGTCGCCGGAAGAGGTAACTGGGTAATGTGGACCGCGGTAATTGGGTCCAGCGATGGAGGCGTCGCGCGGACTGCAAGCGGGCGATGATAAGGTAATTGCGATACGATGCGTTAACAAATCTACCGCAGCGCCTCTACCTGCCATCAGAGTCTCGCCCCCCACCCAGGTAAACTGCGCGCGCGAAGAATGAGGAACCTAAGCGCCTAGGGCTCTCCCCGGAAGGGGCAGGAGTCAATGCGCGCCTCCGGATGTTGGCGGCAGGCGGAGATTGGAAGGTCTTTCCGCGTGGGACACGCGGGCTCCATTTGGCTCGATCGATAGTGGCATCGGCACATACCTTTTCCGTGAAGTTCAACGGCTTCAGCTTCGGCGTGCTGATTTCGTCAGCCGCTCCCAGTTCCCATGAGCAAATTGTTCCTTCTGGTCCAGAGACAGTGCTGCTTCTTCAATAAAGTGTCGGCCCGGTTTGCCCGGGCGGTACTGGTAGGGATAATCCGTCGAGAAAAGAATGCGCTCGGGCCCAACCACTTCAAGCGTGCGTTGCAGATAGGACTGACTCCACATGCCGCTCGATGTCACGTACAGGTTTTGCTTGAAGTAGTCGGCTATGGGTCTCTCCAGATGAGCGAGACGCGCAAGTGAACCGAGCCGCTCCAGATAAAAGAGTACCACCTCGCCCCAGTGGCCGAGAATGACTTGCAAATCGGGATACTTGTCAAAAACACCGGCGAGGATCAGGCGGACGAATTGTATACCAGCTTCGTAGTGCCACCCAAGGCCGAATGCCGCAAATGCTGTATCGATCAGGTCATTAAACCCTGAGTAATAGACATCTCTCACGGCGCGCTGCGGCATTTGCGGATGAATAAAGAGTGGCACTCCAAGTCGTTCAGCCGTCTCGAACATCGGGAAATAATCCAGGTGATCGAGGTTTTTCTCTCGCGTACGGCCGCAGAGCATAGCCCCCATTAGCCCCTGGCGTGTGACGGCGCGCTCAAGTTCAACCGCAACTTCATCGGGTGCTGCGGTCGGCAAGGTCGCAAAACCCTGGAAGCGTGAAGGGTGTTTCGCCACCGTCGCCGCAACCAGATCATTTGTCCGATGTGCCAGAGATATGCTCTCTTCAGGCTCAAGATTGTGCAACGCCGGCGTGGTCACGGAGAGAACCTGGACATCAACCCCGCTCTCATCCATCAGGGTCAGTCGCTGCTCACCCAGATCGTCGAGCCGCTCCTCAATCTCACCCCGATCAAACCCGCTGGTGCCCTCTTGTCCAATCGCAGATGCTGCCCAGGCGGCGCGAATGTCCGCAGTCACAAAATGCTCTTCGATCCCGATTAGCTTCGTCATGGCTCCGTCTTTCTATAGTTCACTCGCTAATAATGGGACAACAGCTCCGGTGAAATCCAGAAATCGGAGGATTCGATTGTGAATAGATCAGCTGGGGTAGGGACCTTATCGAGTTCTCTGACTTGATCCGACCTACGCGCCTTTCAGCCATTCATACAGCAATCCTCTGCCAGTCGCTGGATCATAGTATTCTTTCAAAAGGCACTGCCAGAGCGCTTGTCTCTCGATCGGCGATAGGTTGGAGCGAATTGGCATGATACCTCGATCAATATATGCGTGAAGCATTCCCAATTTGTCAACAAATGCGGCTGAGTCCAAATCTGTCCTTAAAGCCTGTGGATAGTTTATGGGCGCAAAATGACTGTTGCATTGCGAACAGGACATGGCTTCGCGGATCTTGTTGTACGACTCAACAGGCAGGTTTAGACCCTTGGTGGCGCTGAGAATGAACTCATCGCTCCTTTGTCTCCCGACAGGGCCGATACATGGGCCGTAAGCATCTGTATCCTGCTTGATGAAGTCTGGTTTTCCGTATCCCATTATGAGTCCGTTAACGTACTCAGGAGTTACGCCGACGTTGGTTGTTCGCGGTATCAGCTTTTTCGCAGCATCAAAATCATATTCAACTGCTGGATGTATCGGAATAATTGAGGGCTTATGACAGTAGTAGCAGTTGTGACTGGGATCTTTTGTTAGCAGAAAGTTTGAGTTGATAGATATGGCCCCGGTCTGAGGGTCTTTCGAGCGCATGAAGTCCGTAAAGAACGTTTGCGTTTTATTTGGATCATCATTGCTGCGATAGACCGTAAACATCGATACGCTTTTCATCTCCGGACCAGATGCGGCGTCTGGCGCAGCAATTCCAAAGAGGATCCATCGGTCTACCGTCTCGGAAGATCCAAACGGTTCGTTCGGTATCATGATGAGAAGGCGTCCGTAGGTAGCTGCATCATCTACGGTAGTGATGAACTGGGCCTTATAGAACAAGGGAATCCACTGTTGTTCTGGCGCGAGCGACTCGTTGTGATCCAGAATCATTTTGAGGGCATCGCTGTACGTAGTTGGCGACGACATTTTCGTCAAGAAATCCTGACTCTTCAACAGATCAGGGAACACAAGGTATGGCGCTGCGTAATTTGAATATTCAACGTCTGTAATCTCCATGCCAAGTGCATTAGGCGCTTTGCCATCAGCAGTTGCCGGTAATGCCATCCAGTGCTGCGCTGTAACAAATCTAATGAAATTACCCATTGCCGCTGATCGTGCAACATCTGAAGTAAAGAAGGCAGGATCCCGTTTCAGGCATTGATTAATGGTCTGGTACGACGCCAGACATTGGCTGTAAGCGACTTTGCGATTCAGAATTTTGGTTCCATCCTGCGCATCGAGCGTCGGCGTAAGGATTAGAGAGATCTGCTGATCCCTCCATGTAATCCACTGGCCGATGGTCCACGAAAGTGCATCATCCTGCCTGCGAGCTATTGTGTGCGCAGTCGCTGTGACAAATGTCGCCTCCATTATCGCGATAAGCGTAGACAATACCATCAGAATGGATGGCTTTTGTTTTAATGCGAAATAGACATGCATAAAAGT
>CAIXIX010000203.1 GCA_903919615.1 uncultured Chthonomonas sp. | reverse complement strand
TCCTTTACCCTTGGCTGCCGGCAAAGATCTTGTCAGTTGCCCAATCAGGACTATAATATTGAGCTATTCGGTGCGCGTCCTTACAATCCTTCGCGCTGCTATATTCCACTGACGTTTGATTAGGCGATGCCCATGTCTCTGGAGCTCGAGTACAAAGCCCTCCCTTTTGGGCTCGCCCCGGTCTCTGGAATAGTACCGGATGGCCCTGCGCCGTATTCATCCCCTTAACTGTAAATCCCTCTGACCTCTCAAGTATTAACGTATACGAAGCTCCATGCCGGACTATTCTGGGTCATTGAGTCTACAATGAGTTGATTGTCGATGCGCAGTGCGCTAGACGTGAGGATACAGGTATTCTTTAATGGACAATGCAATTTCACCGCACAGGCGTGCGGTCTCGACGAAAATCCGAACACCAGGGAGACAGTAACATGAAAAGAACCCGCTTTGCAATCAAAGCGATTTGTGTTGCCTCTGTAATTGGCTGCAGTGCAACTACAGCAATTCGCGCATATGCCGACGGAAAAGAAGCCGATCCGGCAGCGGTCGCTGCATTGAAAGAAGCCCACGACAAGCGAGAGAGCTTTCCAGCAAGTTTCACTGGCGTCTCCGCCGCGCTCACCGTGGCAGATGATGCCGGAGAAGTTCACGGTACGTTAAAGTACTCTCCTGCTGGCGAGCTAACAATCGCACTAACCGGAGCTACGCAGGAGCAGGAGAAGTGGGCAAAGGAGCAGCTCGGTAGCGCTTTCAGTCACAGGAAAGCCGACGATTTTTCCAAAGGAGACGGCGCGGGGCCGCTTACCTTCGGCCCGGACGATCACAGCCCGCTGGGCAAGCAGATTCTTCTCAACGATAAATTCAATTCGTGTTATCGCGTTAAAGATGGCCACATTGTACAGGTAACCAGACAGATGGGTCCATCGATGAAGTTCACGATCACCGTTACGGGAGACAGAAACCTGCCAAGTGGAAACTACCTGCCGGCCCAGTTCACCGTAACCTATTTCGACGCATCTTCCGGTACCATCCGCAAAGTCGATATGTTTACCGACACGTTCAAGAAATTAGGCGACGCCTGGGTGCCGAGCGGCCGCAGAGTTATTACGGCGGAAAATGGCGCATTTACTACCAAAGCGTTCAAGCTTGAAGAGATTAAGGTCGCGGATACTGCCGGAACAGTGACAAAATAGGTTCATAACATCCATGGGGTTGAGAGGTAGTGAAATGCGTGTTTTGATTCTGCGACGCATCGTTGCTGTGGTCGCGGTGGCTGTGATCTGTTCCGGGGACGGCTCTTCAGCCACCGCCAGCCAGGCAGGGCATACAGACCTGCCGATTGTCAGCGCTACACCCGCTCAACCCCTGCGCGAACAGGTTCACAGTCTCGTCAACGTTCTTCAGTCGCTTGGCTCACCGGTCCCTCAAACTGTTCAGCAAAACCTGAATCTGGCCATGACGGAAAACCAGGACGATGTTCAGACAGCCGGCGTACAGCGTGCGCTCGATGTACTCTGCCTTTACGCAGTCCAGATCAATCCGGAATCGCGGGTCTCTGTTGCACTTGGTCCGGCTAAGCCCCTGCTAGTACAGCGCGACTGGCGACTGTTTCTGGTTAAGATCTACAATCAGGCAGGCGTCACAGCAGCGCTTCATGTGTCCAGTCCTAACCGCATCGGTGAAGCTGGAGACGCACGAGACCGATGGCTGGATATCAAACTCTATTCGCAGCGGGACTGGGTGAGCTATGCGGGAAACGACCCGGTTCCTCCCCGAGACCAAGGGCTTACGGGCCTGCCCGTTGAGTATCGTATCCTGCAGGTTTATAGTAGAGACGCCGGGATACGACAGGCCCGGGTGATGTTCGATGTAGGGCAGGGAACGCAAGACCTTGGGTTTCGCAATGAAGCCACCACTCTCTTTCGCTGCGCCACTACCATACCGTGTAAGATACAGGTTGCGGACGAGCATGGTAAACCGTCTATGGCGATGGTGCTAATTCGCGACTCTGCAGGGCGAATCTACCCTTCCGCCGTCGGCCGGCTCGCTCCCGATTTCTTCTTTCAGCCTCAGGTATATCGCTCCAACGCCGAAACGGTTTCCTTGCCGGCTGGCGATTACCAGCTAACCGTAGGTCGAGGCCCAGAATATACGACCCATACAGAAGCGTTGCATGTTGATACAACGCACCGTTCTATTGCAGTTAAGCTGTCGCGCTGGATCGATCCCTCGAAGCAGGGCTGGTGGTCCGGCGATCACCATATTCATGCGGCGGGCTGCCGGCACTATACAAATCCAACCGCTGGAGTCAAAGCCACAGACATGATCAGGTCGTGTCTGGGCGAAGACCTTAAGGTAGGATGTAATCTTACGTGGGGCCCCTGCTTCGATTATCAAAAGCAGTTCTTTACTGGAAAGATCGATGCGGCTTCCGTTTACCCCTATCTGCTGCGATATGATGTTGAGGTATCCGGGTTCGGATCCCACGAATCGGGCCACCTCTGCCTGCTTCGGCTTCAGCAGGAGATCTATCCTGGAGGCGACTCCTACAAGCACTGGCCCAAACTAGGTCTGAGTACCCTGCGCTGGGCTAAACAGCAGGGAGCGGTGTGCGGTCCTGCTCACTCAGGTTTTGGGCTTGAGAGTGGTACCGTAGAGCTACCCAATTACGTTGTACCTAAGTACAACGGCATCGGTGCAAACGAGTATATCGTCGATGTAACCCATCGCGTTCCCGGCCCAGATGGCAAGCTAGTGCCGGCAGTTGATTTCATGTCTACGTGTGATACTCCTTATTCCAACGAGTTGAACATCTGGTACCACACGCTAAATTGCGGCTTTAGAACCAGGATCAGTGGCGAAACCGACTTTCCCTGTATCTCCGGCGAACGAGTCGGCAAAGGCAGATCCTACGTAAAGCTTGGCGATAAACTGGACTTTGATGCGTGGTGTGAGGGTATTCGAGAGGGACGTTGTTATGTCAGCGATGGCGCCAGCCACCTAATCGATTTCGCAGTAAACGGCGTTGGCGTAGGGGAACACAAAAGCGAGGTAAAACTGAACGGAGCCGCATCCGTGCACGTTACAGTTAATGCTGCAGGCCTGTTGAGCAATCTTGCGCCAGCAGACGTGCACTTTGATTCCTACTGGAACATAGAACATGCCCGTGTTGGAACCTCCAGGACGATTCCGATAGAGCTAATTGTTAATGGATATCCTGTGGCCAGGCAGATCATCGTCGCCGATGGAAAGATCAATAGTCTGCAATTTGATGCGAAGATCGACCGAAGCAGCTGGATAGCCGTGAGAGTTCTAGGCTCCTCGCATACCAACCCGATCTTCGTGACGGTTGGCGAGAAGCCCATTAGAGCGAGCAGGCGAAGCGCACAGTGGTGCCTGGATAGCGTAGAGCAGTGCTGGAAATCGAAGCAGCAGTTTTACGCCGTCACGGGTGAAACTGGAGACGCAAAGCTTGCGTACGAGCATGCGCGTGAGGCCTACAGGGCGATTCTCAACGCATGTGAAGTAGATTAGAAGTACCGGGACGAGCCCGATACTTCTAACTAAACGACTATGCCCGGCTTAATTGGGGAACCAGGACGTCACCTTCGTCACGACGAGGGGAGCTATCTGGTCGCACGGCATCTGGCCAAGATAGCTGTTGACCACAGCCGTTGGATCTACGCACCACTTGCCGTAATCGGCTCCATTCTTTGGGACCATAACTTTGCCGCTGCCAAGGGGGCAATATCCGCCTTTAAACTGGATGTTCTTGGCATGGCCGTCTGTGAAGCTGGCATTATAGCGTCCGCCGTGCGGAAGCGCACCATTGGATGCGCCTGGAAACGAGGAGAGGCCCTCATCCATCGTATTCGTGTAAAACGGCGTATCATAGGTATCCATGAATGCAATCGTATCTGCGGGAGCCACGATCATGGACATCGCGACACCAAGGCCCGTCTCGCCAGCGTAGCCCGTGGGAAAGAGGTGTATACTGATCAGACCGCCTTCTGCTTCATTATTGACAAACCCTTGAACTGGCCCCCAGTTGTAACCCAATCCTACACAGCGGTCCGATGGCTTTCCGCCTGCCAGACCAATATTGGATTCGCACCCAATTTGCGATCGATCTGGGCAGGTAAAGACATCCCTGTTCTTTGTGTACGGTTGAAGCTGATTCCACATATCCGTTAGCTGGTAAGTTCCTGCGATCACGCTGTACACGTTGGGCGTCATCTCATCGTAATCTTGAACGTACTGCATTAAGGCAAGACCGCTCTGTTTCGAGTTTGAAAGGCAGGCGGTTTTTCGCGCAGACTCTCTTGCCTGGGCGAAAACAGGGAACAGGATAGCGGCAAGTATAGCGATAATAGCTATAACTACCAGCAATTCAATAAGGGTAAATCCTCGATACTTAATCGTCATTACACTAGCCTCCGTAGGACGCAAATGCGAGTTGATTTGCCGGATTACGATAAATGAAGAATGAATCTTGCCAGTTGCCAGAGAATCTGCGATGTCATAGAACGGAAACTGACAGGGTTCGAGGTTGATGAAGACAGGCGATGTCGGAGACACGCTGCAGCATCGATCTGCGTATCTCACCCTCAGTTATACCATATGTACGTTTGTTCGTGAGTGAAAAGCCCGGAGTTATCCATGCGTAGACCGCTAGAAATATACATTCGTTTCGGACTTGCAGCAGCATTCATAACCCTCATGTATCTATCGCTTCCGTCCGCCGCTTTCGGCGCAAGCCCGCCAAAACGAGTCAGCCTAGCTCCTGTGGATTACATTCGAGATATTCGGCCCATTCTCGCCGCTAACTGCTTTACTTGCCACGGAATGGACGAGAAGAAGCGCCAGGCAAACCTGCGTCTGGACAATGCAGAAGCAGCCTATTCACGGACTGTGTCGGGCGAGCGAGCCATCGTTCCTGGTAAGCCGGATCAGAGCTCTATACTTAAACGGATCGCCGATCATGGCGCACTGCGAATGCCGCCCATCACGAGCGGCAAAAGCCTCCAACCCGCAGAGGTCGCTCTGCTGCAGCGATGGGTTCGCGAGGGCGGCAAGTACGCTGCCCACTGGGCGTTTGTTCGCCCTATTCGCCCGGTTGTGCCGACCGTGACACCGGGCTCATTTGCATTGAACCCTGTGGACAACTTTGTTCTGAGCAAGCTCCATAGCATGGGACTAACACTTTTACCACCTGCTGATCGCTACACATTGATCCGGCGCCTCTCTCTCGATCTAACTGGGCTACCTCCAACCATCGCAGAGACGGATGCCTTTGTGTTGGATAGACACCCGGACGCCTATGGCCTGCTCGTAGATCGCCTCCTCTCTTCGCCGCACTTCGGTGAAAAGTGGGCTCGCGGCTGGCTGGATCTGGCCAGATTTGCCGATTCTGCCGGCTATGGCTCCGATCCGCTGCGACCTAATCTCTGGCCATACCGAGACTGGGTAATCAATGCTCTCAACAAAAACCTGCCATACAACCTCTTCATCCGAGATCAACTCGCCGGTGATCTGCTGCCAAACCCCACATCAGAGCAGCTAATCGCCACAGCGTATTCTCGCAACACGATGACGAATACGGAGGGCGGCACCGACCGTGAAGAGTTTCGAACGGCGGCGATTAAGGATCGTTCAACCACAACGATGCAATCGATCATGGGCTTGACGTTGGGGTGCGCTCAATGCCATTCGCACAAGTTCGACCCGATATCGAATCGCGAGTACTATCGAATGGTGGCAGTCTACAATCAGACGGTCGATAATGACCAGCCCGATGAGAAACCGACAGCCCCTGTTCTCAGCGCAATTCAACAGGAGCGCAAGAGCAAACTGGAGGCACGTGTCGCAGAATTGAAATCGCTGCCGGCTCCAACAGCAGCTCAAACAGCAGAGTGCCAGGCAAGTGAAAAGCAGGCCGCCGAGATTAAGCCCATTAACCTGCCGGTTATGCAGGAGTTGCCTGCCGATAAAAAGCGAAAATCTTACATGCTTACGCTGGGCAACTTCCTCCTGAAGGGCGACCAGGTTGAGCCCGGTGTTCCGGCGGCATTTGCCGCGAGCACGGGTAAGGCTGTTTCTAACCGGTTAGAGCTTTCAAGGTGGATCACTGCAGACGACAACCCACTCACGGCCCAGTGCAGGGGCGTCGAACCGTCGGCGGTCACCGCGCTGACGCTTGCCCCGGCTTGCAGTAGCTGGGCTGCTACTGCCTCTTTGCCGAACCGGGCGACAATGTGTAGCGTCGAATTATAGTCGTCCCCAGCCTCTATCTCGGCCTGTAAATCAAAACCAATCCACAGCATCACAAAGATGGTTTAAAAAAGT
>CAIXIX010000202.1 GCA_903919615.1 uncultured Chthonomonas sp. | reverse complement strand
TGGCAGGCGGCGCAGGCAACCTGGCGCCGATAACCCTGCAGCGGCCGGAACCGCTCCCGCTGGAGCTATCGGTTCAGACGTTGCCGGATTGAATTTGGATGACCTCGCAGCGTTGGGGATTGATGTCTCTGAGGCGTCCCCGCCGAGAAACAGGCCTGGCGGAAAGACAGGTGGTGCTATTGCCACGGCGCCTTCAGCACGCCAGTCTGGAGGCAACGGTCAAAACGCTAGCAATGGACAATCCGGTGGCTTTAGTGGTCGCGGCGGCGGATTTGGCGCTGGCGGCAGTGGCCAACCGGGCGGCCCTGGTGCCACTGCCGGTGCGGGACGACGCGCAAATGCGATAACCATGGGAGGTAACACCGCTCTTACTCTAGCGTCGCGAGAAGGCAACCTCGAGGCTGTTCAGGCGCTCATCGCCTCCAAGGTCGATGTCAATGAACCCAATGCTGGCGACAAGACGACTCCGCTCATTACGGCGATATGCAATGGCCATTATGATGTCGCGAAATTTCTCGTGGATTACGGTGCAGATGTCAACCAGGCCAGCATCGATGGTCTCACGCCACTCTACGCCGTGATCGATGCGCAGTATGCACCACAGACTTGGACGCCAAATGCAATAACCGGACAGGAGCAAAACACCTACATCGATCTGATGAACACACTCATCGAGAAAGGTGCAAATGTCAACGCAAAGCTGACCAAGAAGCTCTGGTTCCGGCCGACCCATCATGACGAATGCTGGATAGGCACCGCTGGCTCTACGCCTTTCTGGCGTGCTGCCCAGGCGTTGGATCTTGCAGCAATGAAGCTGCTGGTTAGCCGCGGCGCGGATCCAAAGATCCCGAACCTCGATGGGGACAATGCGCTGATGGTCGCAGCAGGGCTCGGCTGGAATGGAAACTTCACGATTCAAGCCCCAACCCTAGCGATCGACGTAATCAAGTACTGCCTGGAACTGGGGCTCGATCCCACACCGCAGGATGCGCAGGGTTACTCAGCAATTTGCGGCGCTGCCTATCGAGGCGACATTGACGTTATCAACCTACTGGTAAACCGCGGCGCCAAGCTGGATACACGCAACTCAAAGGGTTGGTCTGTCACGGATATGGCAAATGGACCATCACTCAGATCGAGCGTGCCCGTTAAGCATCCAGAGGCAGTTTCACGGCTCTTGAAGCTTGGCGCACCCGCGCTAACTCCCACGGATGACGAAGAGATCCTTGGTATCATCCGCCGCAAGGTCGGTCAGCCCGCTCAAAAGACGCCAGCGGCGCCTTAAGTCGCAGTCACCCATTATTTTCGTTTAACTAGAACAGGAGTTTCCCGTGCAGATCAAGTTTCACGTAGCTGCGCTTCTTACAATTACACTGCTGGTTGCCTCCTCACTTTCAGGTCCGGCTGGGGCACAGAAGAAAACTTCCGATCAGGTAGATTTCGAACTGCTCACCTGGCCGGAATTGAAAAAAGCCATCCACGATCAGGGCAAGACGACTGCTCTCGTGTTTAATGGCGGCACCGAACAGCGCGGCCCGCAGGGCGTTACCGGGGCACATACATTCGTTGCCCGTGAAGTGGGTATTGAGATTGCTCACAAGCTCGGAAACGCCATTCTCGCGCCGAGACTGCCGTACTCGTTAAACAGAGCCAGTGCGGAACTGCCCGGCACCATCGGCGTCACCAGCGCAACATTTAGCGCAATCAATGAAGAGGTTACCGAACAGCTGCTGATCAACGGGTTTAAGAACGTTGTTCTGCTCGGAGATCACGGTGGAGGACAGCGAGAGCTGAAACAGGTTGCGGAAAAGCTGAACGCGAAGTACGCACCTCAGGGCAAGCATGTTGTCTACTGCGACGATGTTTACCGCAAGGCAGGCTCGGAGTTCAACAAGTGGCTAGTCGAGCATAAACTGCCTGTTGGCAACCATGCCTCGATTAAGGACACTTCAGAACTTCTGTATCTGGAAGGCAACCGGTCCTGGATTCGTAAGGAGCAGCTTCCAACAGCCGTCGGCGATACGGAAGGATTTGGGGAGGGCGGAAATGGCATCAGCGGTGACGCCCGAAAATCTGCGCCCGAAATCGGAAAAGTCATCTCCGAAATGAAGGTGGATTTTGCGGTTGCTCAGATCCGCCAACTTCTCGGCGAAGGGGCCCCTTAAGAAAAGCCGAGCGTGCCGGTCAGCGATACCTCGCAGATCGGCGCGCTCAAATCGATGCTCTAGAGTGACTTACGTCCCAGTTCTACTTCGCATCATCAACCGTCTGTGCCGAGTCGACAGTCTTAGTCAGCAGCCACTTCCCATTGATCTTGTGCCCGGTATCCGTTCCGATTTCAGTGATCTTGGAAGTTCCGCCGGCTTTCTGCGTCAGGGTAACGCGAGTCTCGAACTCCTGCTAGATCGTGTCCCTCTCTACGGTCGCTTCTGTTCGTCTAAGTGAGTCAAAATCCGCAACAGCCAGGCCGC
This sequence comes from uncultured Chthonomonas sp., assembly GCA_903919615.1. Taxonomy (GTDB): domain Bacteria; phylum Armatimonadota; class Chthonomonadetes; order Chthonomonadales; family Chthonomonadaceae; genus CAIXIX01. The sequence continues at coordinate 11,715 of CAIXIX010000202.1, read as the reverse complement.
ATCAAGTGGTGTGAATGGCCACGAAAATCGGCTCCGGTCGTCTTGCATTCCCCACTTCAGTTTCCGCGCAGCATCAATATAAGCCGTTGCGCGGCTACGGTCACCGCCGAGCAGCACTCCGTATGCGACATCCGCATTGATAAACCCATTGTTTATCGTCGCCAATGCAGCGGCCCAATCACGCTGTTTACCCTTATCTCCACTCCATACCGTGTGCAGGGCCCGCATGGCAGATGCGACCCGCGGGCTACTCGGGGGAACCACCGTGAACAGAAGCGGCCACATCTGACATTGCATATCCGGATACCACTTTGAGAGATCGCTATGAGCTATGACGCCATCCTCGTGTTTTGCGATATTCCAGGAATTTGCAGCCGTATCGTACAGCTCTGCTAGAATGCCCGCCCGCACACGTCCGGCAGCGGTAGTGAAATCCGCTGAGAGGGACGCATCGTGATAGAGATCCCGTTCGAGGTCTGCAAGTGCTGTTAGGCCATCATAGACTTCACAGTTATCTTCCAGATACTTAGCGCGATAGTCTGACTTTGCCCAGAGAAGGCCGTCGGGCTGCTGAAGCGCAAGCATAACTCTTGCAGACGCCTCAATCTGTTGTCTTCTGCCAACAACAAGGAGCGTTTCGCGATCTCCTCCCGCCCTGACAAATGTGTGAAGCAGCCTGAATAGGGTTGCGGCTGCGCTGTCTGTGGCGTCATTGTAATTGCAGAGATGCGAATCGCCTGGCTTTATGCAGGTAGTCTCACCGCTGCCATCTGCTAAATAAAAGTGCTCGTAAGGAACGCCATCTGGTGCGCTAGCTTTATTTAGGTGCGAGAAGTACCACTCGATCCAGCCCTTTGCCACGTCTAGTCTATACGGCTCCGAAGTCTCCAGAAGGCTGGTAACCGCGATATTATTAATATAGGGGCTAACTCTCCAATACTGTTTGCCACTAGCATCCGACGCTGAGGGTGTGTGGTGCGCTCTCAACCCACCGAAAGATGGCAGGCTCCTGTTCGTAAACTGCAGGTCCTTGAGCCACATTGAAATCGTAGCGACATCCTTCTTCGAGACGTTCTGGCCGTATGCAGGCGCCAGAGCAGATGCCAGAGCCGCACTCAACAGGAGACGTCGCATCGAACCGTAAAGACATTGAAGCAGTTGCATTTCGCACTTCCAGTTGATTAAATCTGCCTCAACTGTACCGCAGGGCAACCGCCAATCGCAACCCGAGGGCCTATTCTCGGAACCAGGCTTCGATGTACTTCAATCCAGATCCCGTATTAAACAGAACTATCCTCTCATCGCGCCCCACTGCCCCGGTTCGTATCAGCTCGTGCAGAGCCGCCAGGGTGGCAGCACCTTCTGGCGCGACCATCAACCCGGTGTGCGACGCGATCTCACCCCAAGCCGCATGAATCTGATCTTCGGTGACGCCAATCGCCGTGCCGCCTGATTTGCGAACCGCATCCAATATCAAGAAGTCGCCAATTGCACGCGGAACGCGGAGGCCAGATGCGCTTGTCGCGGCGTTCTGCCACATCTCAGCGTGATCTTCGCCATTCTCAAAAGCGCGAACTATCGGGGCGCACCCTGTCGACTGCACGGATACCATCCTTGGGCGACGGCTGCCAATCCAACCAATGCGCTCCATCTCGTCGAACGCCTTCCACATACCAATGAGGCCGGTGCCACCGCCCGTTGGATAAAGTATTACATCCGGCAGCTCACCGTCGAGCTGTTCGACGAGCTCATATCCCATGGTTTTCTTGCCTTCGAGCCGATACGGTTCACGAAGTGTCGCGACATCGAACCAGCCCTTTTCCCTTATCCCAATCTGAACATGAGCATTAGCGTCGGTTATGAGCCCTTTTACAAGTGCCAGATCCGCGCCGAGCGCCTGACACTCTGCACTGAACGCCTTCGGTGTGTCGTCAGGCATGGCAACATGCGCTTTTAGGCCGAGCGCAGCGGCATAGGCTGCGAGCGCGCTACCGGCATTGCCAGCTGTACCGACCGCAAGCTCCGCCGCTCCGAGTTCGCGTGCGCGTGCGACCGCTACAGCCATCCCCCTGGCCTTGAAAGAGCCTGTAGGGTTAACCGATTCGTCCTTCACATATAGATCTGGCGTTCTCAAGTGCGTGCGAAGTCGCTCTGCTTTGAGCAGTGGGGTCCACCCCTCACCAAGGTCTGCTATGTTCCCATCATTTCTCACCGGAAGAAGGGGAGCATAACGCCACAGGCTTCCAACCGCCGTACGAAGATCTTCCCGCTTCAGCGTACAGCGATCCAGATCGTAACGTGCGAGCAGCGGCGCACCAACCTTGCTCAGGTTCTGAAGTGAGTCGGCATCGTAGCTCTCACCCGTACGCGGGCACTCAAGGTGCGTAAGTAGGGATCCTGTGGGTAAACCTGTCGTCATAACTGTCTTTCTAAGGAACGCAAATTTGAATGCTGAAGATTTGCCGTGAATGCCAGTAGATACGGCCTTTACAAAGACCGCAAAATCATGGTACTCTAATATACCACTAATCTGATCGAATTAGTATACTACTCGATCATTCGCCCTGGGGAAATACAATGACAGAGAACAATGAGACGACAAAACAGACGCTCGAAAGAAAGACAGCGCTTCCCCTTGAGGAGATACGCAGCGCAGTCGGCAAGGTGAAATACGGTATTGTCCAGCTTGTCATCCAGGATGGACGCGTTGTGCAGATTGACGTAACCGAAAAGCGCCGCCTCGTATAATTTTACAACCCGGGTTAGTGGCCGACTCGAAAACGAGAGGCTCCGCACATACGTTATGCGGAGCCTCTCGTTTTTTGTTGCGGAACTCGCCCGGCTTAGAGTCGAATTACCGATCGGATCACGTTTCCGGTCTCCATCTCATGGAAGGCGTCTTCTACGTCCTCCAACCCTATCACACGTGTCACCATGCCATCCAGATTCAGTTTGCCCTCGAGGTAGAAGTTCGCAAGCATGGGAAAGTCATGTGATGGCAGCGTGTCGCCGGCGTGGCACACGCACAGGTTCACCTTGTTCCAGTAGACCCCGGTGTCCATGTTGCCCACATTCAGCGTAACCTCATCGGTAGCAGCGGGGAAGCCTATTGAACAGGCAGTACCGTTGTAGTTAACCATCCGAACGCACTGCTCGATGCAGGCAACGCGGCCCGTGGCCTCATAAGCAAAATCCACCCCACCTTCGTATCCGGGCCAATCGTCCTTAACCAGCGCACGTACTGCCGCGACTGCATCAACGTCTCTCGCGTTAACTAGATCCGTCGCACCATACTCCTTTGCCCACTGCAGCTTCACCGGATTCACATCCACGGCAATAATCTGCTTCGCATTGGCGAGTTTCGCTCCCTGAATAACGCTTAGTCCAACACCGCCGCAGCCTACAACCGCAACTGAGGCGCCGGGGAAAACCTGTGTCGTGTTAAAGGTCGCGCCAACGCCGGTCACTACACCGCAGGCAATAAGGCAGGCCTTCTCGAGTGGCATCGCTGCCGGCATTTTTATAGCAGCCTTAGCATGAACAACCGTGTGCGTGCTAAAGGTTCCGCAACGAAGCACCTGTGAACAGAGGGCTCCATCTCGCTTACGATGAATTCTCTGCTTCGGCCGCAGCGCCGCATAGCAGTGCCGTGGATCGCCCTTGCGGCAGGCGGGACACTGCTCGCAGGGCGCACGATAGGCAATGACAACCGGATCGCCCGGCGCCAGATGCGTTACGCCCTCGCCTACCTGCTCAACAATACCAGCTCCTTCATGGCCAAGAACAATAGGAAAGGCCATTCCGTTGCCGTTCAGCATTTTTATCGTAAGATCTGTGTGGCAAACACCACTGGCAACCAGGCGAATGAGAACCTCATTTGCGCCTGGCGCATCTACAATAATATCTTCGACGGTGGCCGGCGTTCCCGCTTCGTTGAGTAGAACCGCTCGCCCTTCGACAGACGGCATAATGAAATCCTCCTGTGGATAATGGTGTAAGTCGTTGATCGATATCTCGGACGCGTGAAGCCCACGGATAGTTCGCGACCTGAGATAGGGAATCCTGTGTCGTGGAGCATGGCGTTCAGATCACCTCCCCTAAACCAATGAATCGGCGGAAAGATCGATTCGAATTGCGGCCGTCTCACCTGTACGGCGGCGGAACGTGTTCAAGCGCCTTCGGCGCAAAATGAATGTGTGGGTGGTGAGGTGAGAACAGACTGATGACTCCGAGAAGCGGAAACAGGAACATAAATGCAAACGGAGCGAAGACCGCAAATGGGTAGTGGTACCAGCGTGGAACGCTGCAGGGGCGATCGGACGGTACCGCGCATGCCGGAAGCCATATCATTAATCCGTATACAAAACTCCACATCCCGTACTCCATAATGTGGCCAACGCCGAACCCGACCACCTCGATAAATGTTCCGGTTATTCCGAATAGCAGAAACACCGAAGTCGGCGAGAAGCGCCATCGAGTCAACAGTACAGCCCAGCCGACAAAGAACGACACAAACAGGCTCACCCCGTGAAACGCGATAACATCAAAATAGTTGGAACCGGCCGTGATGTAAGCCTGCCCCACCTTCAAGCCAAATAGCGGCGCCGAGTTTGTCATGCTGGTAGTGATCGCCTCTTCAATGAGAGCCAGAGTCGTGCAGAACAGTACAAATCGAATCTGCCATGGCAGCCCGTGCAGCGGGCGATTAGCGGCACGCAGCAGCACCTCTCGATACCGCACCATCAGTCCACCAGACACTACAATCCATAACATTACCAGGCCAAATCCCATGGCGGTACCAGCATGTTTGATCGGCTGAGTCCAGTTCAGAACGAGCACGAGCGTGCTGGTGAAGAGTGTCCATGCCAGGAGGCACTTGATGTAGGCTAGCTGAACTCGGGTTGGCTCCATATTCACATTATAAGTCAATAAACAGCGACTAGCAAATGTATCAACCTGCAAATCAAGGTAAGGTGTGGCACGTATCTCAAATTGGCTTTGCCATAAGGAGCATCTTTGATGGGCCGGTTCCGTTCCGAACCCCGTGCATTCACCCTGATCGAACTACTAGTTGTTATCGCAATCATAGCAACACTAGCAGAGGTCCTCTTCCCGGTATTTTCTCAAGCCCGTGAAAAAGCGCGTCGGGCGAGCTGCCTTTCCAATCAGAAACAGATTTCCATGGCAGCTCGAATGTACATGGACGACTACGATGGCGCTCTCAACCATCATCACGAGGGATTTGTGCTCGATGCTGGAACGCAAGTACCCCTTTTGCCACCAACCCTGGTCGGCTGTAAAGGCGGAGGGGATGGAAACAGCAACGCAGAAAAACCGTGGGCGATATTCTTCTACCCCTACATTCAGAATAGACAGCTAGAATTCTGCATATCAGACCCGGCGCCCAGGTCGCAGCATCAGGCAACAAACATTAACGATTACAATGGCGGCATCTCTGTTCTAGGGCAAGAGTGCACCGCTGCGCCAAATGGCGAACAGTGCCAGGCGGAAAAGCAGAACTTGGCAATGTGGAGCTATCTGCTCAACTCAATTTACACGCATAAGTCTTGCAGCTATATTCTGGAAGGCGTCCTTCCTGGTTTCGCAACAGAAGCTGTTGTCGATTCGCTAGACAATCCCAATATCATCATGTTCTCAGAACGTAACTCAACACTGCTTGATGATCCCAATTCCGCGCTCTACTACGTGCCGCAAGACGACTATGACACGTGGCCCGGTGAATGCAACCTCGTCCAGTATTCAGCGTGTGGGCTAAGTGGCGCAGAATCGAATCAGGGCTGGATTAAGTACGACAGGCACAGTGGCGGAGCCAACTATGCCTATTTTGACGGCCACGTGAAGTGGGAAAGGTGGGGCAAGGCAAGGTTGGATCAGTATCCCATCACGTAGTGAGGTCTCCGTTACAGCCCCCATCGGAATAGTTATACGCGGCCCAGCAGCGCGCGTGCCGCCGCCAGCCCAGATAGCGCGGCCCCCTCCACGCGCGGTGTGCCAAAGGCATCGCCGGCAAAAACCAATGGTAACGGCGCCTCCAGCGACAGACACGCCTCCGGATGAAGGATTTCTGGCTTGGCATAACGCCATCGACGAATTTGAACGTCAGACACGGGCTCCTTCACCCAGGCCGAGGCGGCCGAATGTATCTCAGAGATTATCTTTGCGTCGTCCGAATTCCAGTTATCACGGCTAAATTTCGCGTCCGCATGAAGAGTAATAGCTGCGTGAGGCGATACGCCCTTCTGTACATTGTCCCCGATCCACGCAATGGGACCTTCCGAGAACTGGATTGCACCTGGAGATGGCAGTCGGCTGGTTTCTGGCTGGATCATGAGGGCGATGCATGGATGATAACTTACGGCATCCAACGCGTACCGGATTTCCGCGGGAAGCGCAGTCGCTCCCGCATCGAGTATTGCGAGGGATTGTGGAACTGGCGCGGTTAGCAGCAACGAATCTGCAAAGAAGGTCTCACCCTGTTCCGTTCGCACTCTCCACCGGTCTATCAGGGCTTCCGCAGAAGTAACTCGCTGACCAAGGACTATTTCCAGTCCCCGAGCAAGATATTTCGGTACCGCAGTCATCCCGGTAGAGCCACGGTATCGAGGATGACCATCGGTGTGCGCAACGCCATCGGGTCCGGCGAAGCCGCGGCACCACTCCAGTGCTACGTCCCCTGCTCGCCACACGTCCACAAGTGCATTAAACTCTTGATCGCGTGCGGTGAAGAACTGTGCTCCGTAGTCAAAGACCGCAGAGCCAATTCGCCGAGTAGCCATGCGCCCGCCCACACCTCGGCCTTTGTCCAGAACAATAACGGTTTGGCCATGCGCTTGGAGTGTCCGAGCCGCCAAGAGGCCGGTAATTCCCGCGCCAATCACAAGAATGTCGTGTGAACATTGGATTGTAGTCATGTGCATAATACGCTTCGAGTGGGCTTTTGTGCTAAGGCGCGTCTCACTGCAACAAGTTTTGTTGCTGTGCTACAAGCCCGAAATCCAGCTCCGAGCCAGTAAAATGACAAAATCTAAATCAAACCTTAACAAGCCATTAACAAGCAGAGTAGATAATGTCGATCATGTTTAGCATCGCGCCGCGTGCGAGACCCGGCCAGGAGTTTTTACTTTGACATTTACACGCCGATCGATTCTAGGCGCAGGCGCCACAGGATTGCTTGCAGGTGCGATCGATCTTTCAGCGGTAGCGCAACGAAACCCGGCATCGAAGCAAGGTCGCGTCAGACCCAAGAACGTCATCTTTTGCGTTTCCGATGGCATGGCAATGTCAACGGTCACCATGGCCAGCTACTTTCAACAGGTGACGAAGGGCCGTTCCTCTTACTGGATGAAGCTCATCGATGAAGAATATGCTTTCACTGGGCTGCAGAATACGCGATCGCTGAACTCGCTTGTCACGGACTCTGCAGCAGCGAGCTCGGCATGGGGTTCCGGCCGCCACGTCTGGAACGGGCAGCTTAACGCTTTTCCGGACAAGACGGAACTCCGTCCGCTCACATCGATCATGAGAGATGCCGGCGTTCGTGTAGGGCTTGTTACGACCACGACAATTACACATGCAACACCTTCTGGATTTGCCGTTAGCTGCATCGATCGTGACCTTGAGGGATTGATAGCGGAGAAGCATCTTCACTCCGGGGTCGACGTCCTCCTCGGTGGCGGCAACAGGTTCTTCTCTCCGCTGCTTCGCCCGGATCATCGAGATCTCTACACCGATTTTGCGCGCGCGGGATATTCTGTCGTTAAGTCGCGCCGACAGCTAAAAGACCTCATCGACCCGGCTAAGATCCTGGGAATATTTAACGATGGGCATATGCCCTACACAGTAGACCATATGAACAGTCCAGATCTGCTTGCAGAAAAGCCGACACTTGCCGAGATGGCCGAGACTGCACTCATGGCTCTTCAACACTCTCCCAGAGGTTTTCTGCTTCAGATTGAAGGCGGAAAAGTGGACCATGGCGGACACGCTAATGATCTTGCAGCCCTGGTTTACGATCAGATCGCGTTCGAGGAGGCCGTCAAAGTCGCAGTCGATTTCGCCCTGAAGAATCGCGAAACGCTGGTTATCATCACCGCCGACCATGCAACTGGCGGGCCAGCGCTGAATGGTGCAGGTATGGAGTACATTGATAGCACCGAGGGCCTGAAAGCGCTCTCAGGAATGAGAGCCAGCTACGAAGTGATAACTAAAGCGATGGGAAAGTCGCCCACATCAGATAGAGTGAGAGACACAGTCCATGAGCACCTTTCGATCGCTCTTACCGGGCCAGAAGCCGATGCGGTTTCGGAAGCCTATAGCGGAAACTCGCCGTTCGCAGTCTCAAGCTTCTATAGCAGCCCGCTGGCGATGCTTGCTATCGTCCTTGGCAACCACACTAAGGTGACGTGGACCAGCCAAAACCACACCTGCGATCATGTACTGGTCACAGCAATTGGGCCGGGCAGCAGCGATTTTGCGCAATTAACTCCCAATGTCTCCTTCTTCGACCTCATTCTATCTACAAAGGGCTTAAAGTGGAATAACCCGACCATGACATTCGAGGACGCATCAGCACACTACCAGAAGCTCAAAGCCACTAGTGACCCGGAACTCATACTCCGGTATGCCGCGACCGAGAGGAACAGAACAGAGAATTACTATGGTTAGGGCACCTCGAACAACGGATTATGCTTAGGGCCCGCCAGGAACTGGCTTCTGCGTATCTTGCATCGGTTCGGGATGGTGAGCTACAACCTTACTATGTGTTGCCGTGAGGGTACTGGTTGCACTGTCGTATTTTCCTGTAGTCTCAACCTCATCAAATAACTTAACGTCTGCCGGCAATGGATAGAGGTTCAATGTCATATCACTAACGCTTCCCATGCTGGCTTTCCTCTCGACGTACTTTCTTCCATCTTCAGCGAGCACAGCCTGCTTGTTATGTGATTTGGGATCCGAAAACCAGTCTACCACGAGTGCCTTAACATTGATTTCCTTTTGATTATAATCACCTTCGTGATCATGCAGCTCCTTGATGGTTACAACTTTGCCACTTTTATCCGAACTAGAACTGCACCCATTAACCACAAGCACAGCCGGCAGTAAAAGCAATATACCAAGTAACAGGCTCAAACGACCCGAAGGTAATAAATTAATGAGAGGCATAGTTGCGTTGGATAGAGGTCGATGCGTTCGAAGTTGGCCTGTGCACGTGCCCTCGTTATATATTCGTTTAAGTCCCATAGTCAGATCTCCGATAATGTGGTTTTCAGCTGCGCGTATGCGGTGCAGAGCGATTCAATATCACGCTCAACAAGTCACAAATCAGGCGGCTGCAACGCCTATAGTGTATCTCAAGGATGGTACCTGTCGCTACGACAACGAACATCAACTGCAGATCAACTCATGCCAGCTCATCGATCACGCTGAGTAATCATGCATTCGCTTGTGAATTCCTTTAAATTGCTAGCGAATTTCCAGTTCGGAGGTCGAGTTTGCCAGAAACCTGACGTATAATTCGTGCGTAATCCGCAGATATAGAGCGTTAGGCATAATCGTACGCTCAACGAGATAACGAACCGGAGCCTATTTCTATGCGCTATTGTCGTGAGGTCAAAATGATGAGTATGACCATAGTAATGACGTGCCTATTAGCTGCCCTGTTAGCGCTCAGTTGCAGCGCCTCACCGAAATTGGATGTTTACACTGCTGATGCAGAGCAACAGCTTCCCGATTTTGACGCAATGTGGGACTACGACCGGCCCGCTGAAACCGAAAAGCAATTACGAGAGTTGCTGCCTGCAGCAGAGAGTTCCGGCAATACGATGTACGCACTCGAATTGAAGACTCAGATTGCTCGCACTCTCGGACTGCAAAGCAAGTTTGATGAGGGCCATGCCATTCTTGACACGGTTGAGAAATGCCTCCAGCCGAACTTGAAGCGAGTCCGCGTTAGATACCTACTCGAAAGGGGCCGAATGTTTAACTCGTCCGATCATCCGGATAAAGCAAAGCCACTTTTTATTGAAGCCTGGGACCTCGGCAGATCGGCACACGAAGAGGATCTCGCCGTAGATGCAGCGCACATGGTGGCCATAGTTGAGAAGGGTAAAGCCTCTGAACTGTGGAGTAATAGAGCGCTTGATTACGCCGAAACCTGTAAAGACAAGAAGGCGCGAGCCTGGAGAGCTTCTCTCTACAACAATCTTGGCTGGACCTACCACGACGAGGGCAGGTACGAGGAAGCTTTGGCCACGTTCCGAAAAGCTCTGAAGGCGCACCAAGAGAATGGTCGCCCTGAACCAACGCGGATCGCCCGTTGGACGATTGCACGCTGTCTGCGCTCACTGGGACGTGTGAAAGAAGCGCTTGCGATGCAGCAGGATCAGGTAAAGATCTTTGATTCACAGCATCGCCCATATGGTGCCTACGTATGTGAAGAGATGGCCGAATGCCTCTACGCTCTCGGACAGAAAAAGGACTCTCGGCCCTGGTTTGAAAAGGCCTATGCCTCGCTATCAAAAGACGACTGGCTCGTGTCGCATGAGGCCGCCCGAATCGCTCGGCTCAAACTACTCAGCTTATAGAGGGATTGAACCGTGTCACTCAGCAAGTTTCTAACCTGTAGGCCCGAGGACAAGAGGATAAAAACAGGTCGAAATCGATTCCGTATTGCCATCTTAGTAACAATAAGTGTGTTCGTGCTAACAGCAAGCCGTGTCGCACTGCACCGACTTGAGCAGCAGCAGATCGACCGAGAGTTCGTATATGCGGTTGACGCGGCGGATTACCAACTTATTCATAAGTTGCTGGCTCGGGGTGCAAATGCAAATATGATCATATATCCAGATGCAATCGGTGCAGTGCTTCCCACCACACAGCCCAGTCTCCTGCAACGATTCAAGGAGCTTTGGCGGACGCTAATTCATCCTAAAACAAAACAGACTCTCAACGCGTACGCCTACACACCCATCGTCCGGCTTTATGAAAAAACGCAACTTGAGGTCGATAACGGCGCTCAGACTGCCTCCGCTGCCCTTGAGGATGCCGCGCTCGATATTATCCACCACAGCACTCCTGAAGGCATGCCAAAGTCAGATAAAATCACCGATTACAAAGTAGATCAACTGGGTTATCCTCTAGCCTTTCACCACCATCGTGCCGCGAGAGAGTTAATGCTTCGCTTTCCTCGCATGATCAAGTCTCATCGACTGCTTGAAATCGCTGATGAATCGGATACCGAATGGATGTTACAGCACGGTGCGAATGCAGCAAACGGAGATGCAATGGCTAGTGCGAGCCTAGAAAAGGCCAGAGTCCTATTCCGTTATGGGGCCAATGCAAATCTGAAGGACAATATGAACGAGCCTGCATTGTCGATGCATTGCCAGCTAGGCGAGACTTCGATCATCAAGCTGCTGCTGCAGCACGGATCTGATCCAAATGCCCCCGGCAACGAAGGAGTCACACCGTTACATTGGGCTGCCGCCTACTGCGACGCAGGTGCGTTTAAGGCGTTGGTTAAAGCTGGAGGCAACCTTCATATGCGCTCCAAAAAAGGCGATACGTGCCTCATGTACGCCTCCGCGTCCGAACACGAAGACACATTTCAGTGCGTTCTTGGCCTTTCTAACCGGAAAGATATCCACGCAATCGGAGTCGAAAACAACAATGCACTCACGATTGCGGAACAAAGTC
>CAIXIX010000201.1 GCA_903919615.1 uncultured Chthonomonas sp. | reverse complement strand
GTCCAGGCTATCCAGAAAGGGATCCGGCACGCTGCGCACGATAAACTCATAGACGGTTCGCCGAAATGTTGTTGGGTCAGTTGCACGCGCAACATCAGCATAATCGTAAATTGGAGAGTGATCGTCCTTGAACCGAAACGGTTCAAATCCAGGTCCGCCAACGGTCAACTTCAGCTTGCCGCTGAATGCCAGTATGGAGTCTCGGATCTCCTCAGCCTCAAGGCGTCTGCTGTTCATGCGCCACAGCAGCCTGTTATCGGCATCGACTAACGCGGCACGGCTCACAGCAGGTGCATCGGAACTCTGCCGGTAGGTCGTGCTCAGCATAATCATCCTGTGCAGTTTCTTAATCGACTGTCCATTTTGTCGGAACCAGGTCGCGAGCCAGTCAAGAAGCTCCGGGTGCGAAGGCTCGCCACTATTCTTGCCAAAATCGTCCGGAGTATCGACGATACCGCGCGTGAAATGGTAGCTCCAGACGCGATTGACGATCGACCGCCAGGTCAACGTGTTTGCCGGGTTTACAATCCAGTTCGCGAGGGCTGCGCGTGCCGCGCCTTCGCTCTCACCAACTGAAGATCCGAAATCGCTGCTAACGCCCGGTACCGCAGAAAGAGCTCCCGGTCGGACGCTCTCTCCATGTGCCTCCACATCGCCTCTGTTTAGCACCCAGATGGGCCGAGGAGCGCGAGGAACGACACTAAAGACCTGAGACGGAGGCGGAAGCGCCGCGATCTTTGCATCCAGAGCTTCGATCTTGGACTTAAGCCGTGAGCGCTCAGCCTTCGATGCAGCAGGGATGAGCTTCTCAACCTCCTGATTGCGCTGCTGACGCAAGTTGAAAACCTCTGTCTGCGCAGCCTCTCGATCGGTGACAGCTCTGACTACTGCAGGGTTCGTGAGATCGGGCAGCGCGTTTCGGCTGTCGTAATTATCTGTTAGAAACTTGACCGACCATCTGCCCTGCTCGATGCTCTCTTGCGCCTGCGCAGGTTTTAACAACGCGATGTTCTGGTGACTTCGAAACACCTGAAGCTCCGCAAGCGCGAACACAAAATCATTGGACCTTGGCCAGAGCTTGGTTGCCGTTACACGCACGTACCGGCACTTTACTCCTGGTGCGGCGAACGCAACTGGGCTGTCACCTGGATTCGCAAAATCGGTGGCAGTGTTGTTTGCGATTTCGACTGAGGATGAAAATCCAGACGTGTTCGAGACAGTGACCTTGAACCGAACCGGGAAGCCAAAGCCGGGACTGTCTTTAAAATCGGTTGGCCGCGCTGGGATAAGCCGCACCGAATCGACCTCGGTTTCCTTGCCAAGATCGACCTGCACCCACCGCTCCACATCCTGCGATGCGCTGATATCCGAATGGTAACCGTTACTCGGGCTGCCAGCGGAAACGACAGGCGTCGGAAGCGCCCCTAGCCTATTGCGCGCATCAGCGATCCTCGTATCAAGCTGCTGTATCTCCGGGCTGGTGATCGCCTGGATTTCGCGGTTAACGCTATCTCGCTGCTGAGTGAGCGCATTCCGCTCCGCCTGCAGCGAAGCGCCCAGGATCATGTTGGCCCGGTTATAGTAGGGCCGATCTCCCTTATCGATGCCAGCAAATACCGCTTGCAGCCGATAGTAGTCTCTTTGCGGGATCGGATCGAACTTGTGATCGTGGCAGCGGGCACAGTGAATGGTCACGCTGTCAAAGGTCTCGATGACGTTCGCAACAGTATCATCGCGATCAATTAGCCGGGTCTTCTCCTTCTCTACTGTTCCTTCCGCAAGCTCCAAGTTCCCCACGAAATCCCATGGTCCGGCCGCAAGCATGCCGGTAGCAACCGTGGCAGATGGATCGTCTGGGAACAGAACGTCGCCAGCAACCTGCTGCTGAACAAACTTGCTGTAAGGCAGGTCGCTGTTGAATGCCGAGATCACGTAGTCACGGTAGGGCCAGGCGTTGTCGCGGCGCTTATCTTTGTCGTAGCCATGGGTATCGCCATAGTGAACCACGTCGAGCCAGTGCCTAGCCCACCGCTCACCGTACCGAGGGCTGGCGAGTAGCCGATCGACCAGGCGTTCGTAGCTGCCCGATGACCTGTCAGCAAGGAAGGAAGCGGTCTCTTCAGGAGTAGGAGGCAATCCAGTTAGGTCGTAGGTTGCACGGCGCAGCAGCGATCGGCGGTCAGCCTCCGGCGAAGGCGATAGCCCTTTCGCTTCTAGCTTTGCAAGGATAAATCTGTCGATGGGTGTACGTGCCCACACCGAATTATGAACCGGCGGGAGCGCGACGTTCGCTTTGACAGGACGAAATGCCCACGTTGGACCTGCACTGCCATTCTTCGCGACCGCTGCGGGGTAGTAAGCGCCCTGCTTCACCCATTGCTCGATTGTCGCGACTTCCCGAGCAGAAAGCCTCGTATCCGGCGGCATCGCAGGCACTCCTGCTTTCGCCCGGACGACTCGTAGGATCAGGCTCTTTACCGGGTTAGCGGCCACGATCAGTGGGCCGCTATGAGTTGCCTTTGTAAGCCCAATGGCGCTATCTAGATTTACTCCAGCCTTCGCTGAAGTTCCAGAATGGCAGCCGAAGCACTTCTCTACCAGCAGCGGCCTCACCGAGGTCTCAAAAAACTCCTTGCGGCTCGTGTCCCTCTGTGCAACTGCAGCCGTGGACATCAAAATAAAGGTCAAAAGCAGAAAAGAGTCACGCAGAGGCGCAAAGCCGCAAAGAGGAAGTTGCAGAGAAGACGCGAAGGGAGCTATTTCTCCCTTTCCTCGCTTGCATGATACTGGTTCGGACCTAACGATATATCGGATCTCAACCTTGCTCTGGTGGCGACAGGTCCTTCCTCTCCCCCCGCTCCGGCACCCTACTGGTTTTGGCATCCGATCCCATTTCGGGTGCCCGGCAGTGTGGGAGAGTGTAAGGATGAGGGAGGCTATACCGGAATACCAGTACCTTCGAATGATATGTGAATCGTAATTAGTGTAAGGGCTTGTGTAGGTTTGCACCGGCTCTGCATCAGTACAACCACCGCCGCGTAGCTTAAATCTGCTGAATAAGGCCATCGAATAATCCATTTAGGTTCGAGGGGCGCCTGCCAACAACAGGCACCGCCAGTATGTATGGATGGTTCTATTCCATTTTTGTTCTTAATCTCCTGCACGAGCAAGCTTGCTTCGCCCCCAAGAAGGACATCGCAGCATTGCAACGAAACACTATAACCCACTAAAAGCCATTATGCCCAAGCTCTAACCGCCAGTACAGGAGATCCTCAAATGGCAGCATCAAGTGTATGGACACCGCTATCCTCAGTACGCGATCATTCAGGTGGCCCCGTAGCGACGGGAAGAGATTTCTTTGTGCCTCCGCCTACAGAAATCGGAGAAGTGCTCAGCGCTTACTCATCACTTCCGCTCGGCAAGAGCCCAAATCCAGCCCGAACAAGGCTTCGCACAACCCTCGCCATGATGTTGGTCGGAGTCGTCCTCGGGGGTCTTACAGGAATTGGTTCCGAAGGGGGCGCTGCGGATAAGCTAGGTACGATGGCACTAGGAGCGTGTGTGTTCGCGATTCCGCTCGGTATCATCACGTTCTTAATCATGTACCTGCTTCGCAAGGATTATCGCTGCGACTATGTT
>CAIXIX010000200.1 GCA_903919615.1 uncultured Chthonomonas sp. | reverse complement strand
CCGTGGAAAATTGGATTCGTGTAGAGGAGAAAGGTCCGAACATGTCGCAATCCGGCACCGAGTCTAGTGCAGCTCTCGCAACCGTTGAGATGCCTGTTACCGACCCTGCATCCTTTGAATTACGGATATTCGACCCGAAGAAAATCCGGGTGTTTCGCCATGGAGGCGTGCCAAGGCTTACTCTACAGGATGACCGATCCTGGGTTAAGGTTTCTGTCGCAAGGGCTTTTCCCCTATCCGATCCCAATCATTACATAGGATTCCTGGATGGCAACGGCAAGGACGCGGGGCTTCTGCTCGATCCCGGTCTGCTTGACGGAGACTCGAGACATGTGGTCGACGAGGAGTTGGAAAAGCGCTACTTCGTTCCAGTAGTTGAACGCGTCCTATCCGTCAAGGAAGAGTTTGGCACTATCTACTGGATCGTCGAGACCGATCGTGGCGAGAAAGAGATCATCGCGCGAAACCTGCGAGATAACCTGATGGAACTGGCGTCTTCTCGCGTTATCCTCACGGATGTCGATGGAAATCGATTCGAATTTCCAGACCTTAACAAGCTAGATAACAAGAGCCAGAATATCATTATTCGAAACCTCTAGCGCTTGCGTTAGCGTTCCCGCCATTCCAGCTAAAACTAAATCAAAATGCGCCACGATTCACTAACTGTGATTCGTGGCGCATTAATATTTCTTCACCCCGCAATTGCCGTTGACTTCAGAGCGCTTGAACCCGTATTTGCACGGGTGGGTACAACCCCGTTAACTTCGCATTCCGCAATGAAGCGGACGCCACTTAGCTATTGGAGAGCAATACCTCTTTATGAACGTTGGCTCAGCGCCCACAGAAGTCTGTCGAACACCGCAGGGTGAAACTTTCGGCCTGTTGAGACAGCGCCGTTTAAACCAGACTGCAACCTTATGCTGACATTCTATCACAGGTACCGGTGGGTTGCAAATGGTTTTTTGGCTTCAACCACTACATGCTGGTTAGGGTCATCCAATCGACCAACGGCGCACTTGATTACTCTAAATCGCGGCCACCGGGAAGGATTGGCAACAGCAATTCTTCAAATATAACCCGAAAACGTCCAGATTAGATGGAGCCTCTTTTGACATACGAATTCGATACTGCTCAGTACGCAAAACATCGGTTCTCAGCGACCCATCCACTGCTCTCATTTGATACGGTTCAACCAGTCAACAAGAAGGCCCTGACGAAATGGCAATTGCAGCTTAGACGAGACGTTGCGCGATTGATTGGCGCCATTAACTCACCCAGCAGATATGAGCTGACAATAACAACTCTGGATTCCGTTTCTCTAGATGGCTACCAGCGTGAAACGATTTCGATTTCTGTTCCCGATAGCTCCGGCCTCACACTATTCGGGTATCTGTTGATTCCAAATGAAGTACAACGCCCGGTACCAGCTGTCATCTGCTTGCCAGGTCATGGCCGCGGCGCAGACAGCATCGTTGGAATTGCGGAGGATGGCAACCAGAGGCCCACGTCTTCTCCGGCGGAGTATCAGATGGATTTCGCCCTCCAATGTGTTTCGCACGGGTATGCAGCCTTCGCCCTCGAACAGCTAGGTTTCGGGCACCGACGAGATGCTCAAGCGCGTTCAATCGGCCCGGACTGCTCCTCGTGTAGCAGAGACAGCACCGCTGCATTGATGCTTGGCGAGACCATTACAGGTTGGAGAGTACGCGATGCAATGTTTGCGATTGACTATCTGCAAACACGACCAGAAGTCGACGTTAGCAGAATAGCAACGATGGGAATTTCAGGAGGTGGACTAACGTCGTTCTTCACAGCCTGTGTGGATGAGCGCGTTAAATGCTGCGTCGTGAGCGGGTATTTCAACACTTTTCAGGATTCGGTGCTGTCGATCAATCACTGTGTTGATAACTACATTCCAGGGATGCTGAACTATGCGGAGATGCCGGATCTCGCAGGGCTCTGCGCGCCTCGAGCCCTCTTCGTGGAATCCGGAGCGGCCGATCCTATCTTTCCTCTCCCCGCGTTCCAACGTGCGGTTGTGAAAGCTGAACAGATTTATGGGGCCTTTGGCGCGAGCCAGCAGTTCTCTCATGAGGTGTTTGATGCGGGCCACGTCTTCCATGGAATCGGAGCCTTCGACTTTATGCAAAGCAAGCTCTAGAATTAACCAAGCTTACCCATAACCAGACCGTTGACCATCGTCTGGCGCCTTAAGACGGTGTACTGGCTCAAATAAGATTGATCATTTTGTGAGTTTGCGGTATCACACGCACATCTTGCAAATATTGCGATGCCCGAGCATGCAGACCGATCAGTCGTTCCGGGCTGACAGCCGCACGCTCCGAACCAAACGGAGTTACAGGCTGAAGAATCAAAGGGATTGAAGCATCGACGGTCCGTATCAGCTCAATTCCCTGGTCGATCTCAATATCACTTGTAGACGGAGTAATTACGCACTTCACATACACGTTTGTGCGCGAGGCGATCCGTAAAAATGCCGCGTGCGTTTCCCAGGTGGCGGATGCTGACAATCCCGTTGCGGAAGGTGGTTTGAGATCCATGGAGATGTAGTCAAGTAGTTCAACGACTCGGTTCAGATGATTCGGAAGCAAACCATTGGTCTCCAGAAAAACTTTCAGTCCGGCCGCCCTGATCTCGGGCAGGCACTTCTTCCAGAAGCCTGCATGCAGCAGTGGTTCACCGCCCGTGATTGAAACCGAGTGGTGCGGTGCACTTTTTGCCATATCACAAGTAATCGAGACCAGCGCTGCAGCAGTAACCGGGTTCGGTATATGGTGAAACTTCCAGGTGCCAGGACGGGACTCAATACGGCATGTTGCGGGAGTACCGGATTCCTTAAGCGTCTCGGGGCTGTCACAATAGGTGCATCGAAGGTTACATCCATAGGTTCGGATGAACACCTGACGCCTGCCAACGAGAATCCCTTCGCCCTGAATAGACGAGAAGATCTCAACAAGCCTCACCGAAGATGGTCCGCTCTGAGCCTTGGACGGACTGGCGGCTGCCACGGTCATGATAAGTTACCCTTCTGCATCGCCGCGACCATAGGTTATAGCGTGCGCCATTTTCACCACCCGTGACATTTCGCGCACATCGTGCACACGCACGATTCCCGCCCCGTTAGCAACACATAGCGCAACAGCCGCCGCGGTGCCTTCCAAACGATCTTCGGGAGGTGCATCATCAAGAACTGAACCAATAAACGACTTTCGGCTCGGCCCCACCAGGAGTGGGTACACCTCATGCAACATCTCGCGCTGCCTTCGAATGAGAGCAAGATTCTGACTTCGAGATTTACTAAACCCGATCCCAGTATCCAGAATAATATTTGTATCCGGGATTCCAGCCTCAACTGCTGTGCGTGCGCAATCGAACAAGAAGCCGCGAACTTCGCTTACAACATCCATATACGAAGGCGACTTAACGATTGCTCCGGGCTGACCTACCATGTGCATCAAACACACTGCAGCGTCATGCTGCCGCACTACAGTCGCCATTTTCGAATCCCAGCGCATCGCGCTCACATCATTTACGATTACGGCGCCTGCCCGGCAGGCAACGTCCGCGACGACTGACTTATAGGTATCGATAGAGATTGGAACGTGAGGCATAAGTGCGTGGATGCGCGATATCACAGGGATAACGCGCCGCAGCTCGATTTCTGGATCGAGTGCGCTTCCGCTGTTAAATGTGGAAGGACGAGTAGACTCTCCGCCAACATCAATTATATCGGCGCCGTTGCGAACCATATCAACTGCACGCGCACAGGCAATTTCCGAATCGACGTATAGTCCGCCATCTGAAAACGAATCTGGCGTGGTATTCAGTATCCCCATCACCAGGGTGCGTTGGCGATGCCTGATCGCATGTAAGAGAATTGCGAGCCGCTCACGGCAAGTGTACGTTGAGTCGTTGTGCTTATACAGAGAATGATCTGGCATTAATGATATAAGACGGTTGGCAGCGGCTCTGGCAGTGCAGAAAGCGCGTGTGTGCAGAAATCGACCAGAAGCTCGATCCCATAATGACTCAAGCAAAATCCGCGCTCTTTAACTGCCGACTCTGGTGCTCGGGCCAACTTAAGGCGAAAAACGCGATCTTCATTCGCCAACATTACGATGTGGCTAAACTGAAACATGTCCAATCCAGCTAGCGCCTCGCGCGCACTGTCAGCTAAGGCCGTATCCGGGTTAAGCCTTATCGCTTCGGAGAACTCACGGACGGCAAGACCGATCTCACCTTGATGCTGATAAAGCATTGCGAGCTTAATGTGGTGAGCAGGTTCACCCGGTTCGAGCCGAACAAGAGCCGCGGTAATTCGCAGAGCTGCTGAGATATCGCCCATTTGGATCAGCGCAGCACCAAGTGCATTATACGCAGGCACAAAATCTGGCGCAATCTTTATTGCACGCTGCGAGGCAGCGATTGTAGCCGCTCGGTCGCCGATAGCCTCGGCCGTGACTATTATGAACTCGTGAGCTTCAATACTGGCAGGGTCCATTGCGGCGGCGCTTGAAGCAAGCGCTATAGCAAGCTCGGACATATTCATCTTGCGGAAGATTCCTGCAATCCGCAAAGTAGCTTCTGCCGGATCTGCGCCTGCGTCCATCGCACGATGGTAGCAGTTGATTGCCTCAACAAAGCTGCCATCCATCTCAAGGCTCAGCGCCTCTTCCATCAAATGGATTGAGTTGTATTTGTTTGGTTTTTTCATATCGTCTGGGCCAGTTTACCACTAACCACAATTGCTGCCTACGGTTTGAATGAGCGCTGGCAATTTTGGTTCCGAAGGGTTACGGCAGCAGCTCGACATATTGAACCGTTATTAGCCACACATCTCGGCGGTTCTTCCTTGACTCCCTCCAGATTCTGTGCTATATTTACACACTTACTCGGTGGGATCGCGAATTCCCCCGAGTATAACTTTGTCTGCCGCGTGTAATGTATCGAAAACCTAATACGGCCTGGCAGAACGAAGTTTCCCGTGGGGAGATACCCGAGTGGACAAAGGGAGCTGACTGTAAATCAGCTGCGGAATGCTTCAGAGGTTCGAATCCTCTTCTCCCCACCTTTAATTTTGCCCACATAGCTCAGAGGCAGAGCACTTCTTTGGTAAAGAAGAGGTCCTGGGTCCGATTCCCAGTGTGGGCTGATATGATCACTGAATTCACACACATCGCCCGCACGTTGCGCACATTCAACATGTTCGGGCGCGTCTGATTTGAGCATGAGTGCCTTTCGCGTATAGATGCGCAGTCGTTCTGGAGGTCCATACTACAATGGGAAAAGCTAAGTTTGAGCGTAGTAAGCCGCACGTAAATATTGGCACAATAGGTCACGTCGATCACGGCAAGACCAGTCTGACAGCCGCGATCACTCGTATGCTGGCCACGTATAATGGCAGCAAGGCGATGAGCTACGATGAGATCGACAGCGCTCCCGAAGAGCGAGAGCGCGGCGTTACCATCAACGTTGCTCACCTTGAGTACCAGACAGACGCTCGCCACTATGCGCACGTCGACTGCCCGGGCCACGCCGACTACATTAAGAACATGATCACCGGTGCAGCTCAGATGGATGGCGCAATCCTCGTCGTCTCCGCTGCAGACGGCCCGATGCCACAGACCCGCGAGCACATCCTTCTCGCTCGTCAGGTTGGCGTGCCGCACATCGTTGTCTTCTTGAATAAGTGCGACATGGTCGACGATCCTGAGCTTCTTGAGCTGGTTGAGCTCGAAGTACGCGAACTGCTTTCGAAATACGAGTTCCCTGGCGACGATTGCCCTGTTATCAAGGGTTCGGCAACCCAGGCGCTTACCTCCGAGGACTTTACTCGCGATGATCCGGCGCACTCCAAGATCTGGGAACTGATGGATGCCGTTGACAGCTTCATCCCGACACCAGAACGCGACAACGACAAGCCGTTCCTGATGAGCATCGAAGACGTTTTCACAATTACAGGACGCGGTACCGTCGTAACCGGCCGTGTAGAGCGCGGAACGCTTAAGATCAACGAGCCCGTCGAAATCATCGGACTTCGCCCAACCCGCTCCACCATTGCTACCGACCTTGAGCAGTTCCACAAGAAGTGCGACCTGATCTACGGTGGTGACAATGCTGGTATGCTTCTTCGCGGTGTGAACCGAACCGATGTTGAGCGTGGTCAGGTTGTTGCCAAGCCAGGCACAATCAAGCCGCACACGAAGTTCCAGGGTGAGCTCTATATCCTTACGAAGGAAGAGGGCGGCCGACATACTCCGTTCTTTACGGGGTACACCCCACAGTTCTTCTTCCGAACAACTGACGTTACCGGTAAGATGAACCTGCCGGAAGGCGTCGAGATGGTTATGCCGGGTGATAACATCCGCATTACCGGAGAGCTGATTCAGCCGATTGCAATGGAAGAAGGTCTTCGATTTGCAGTTCGCGAAGGTGGCCGAACGGTCGGCGCTGGTGTTGTAACCAAGATCTTCGAATAGATCTAAGTTCGGGT
>CAIXIX010000199.1 GCA_903919615.1 uncultured Chthonomonas sp. | reverse complement strand
CTGTCCGGCACCTATAACGCGGTCGGTCTTAATCCCGAGATGAACCGTTATTTTATGCGCGAATTGCGGCACGTCCTGCACCGGCCTTGGATTCCGCCCGCCCGGTTGAGGTTTAGATTCAGCAGTCAATTCTCTCTCCCCGAAAGTTAATGTTTTGTATAAACCGACGCAATTAGGAATGCGCGCGCGACGCTTGCCTGGGATAAGAGGCTGACGCGAGCCAATGGCGAATCGATGCTTTTATCCCATCTGTCGCCGTATCTGCCATTGGTGTCGCGCAGCTTATGCCGCACGAAATCTAGAGCATGCAGCGCCACAGTTCTCCAACTGCCATCCTTATCGATTGCATCAAGCGCCAGGTAGGCTTCGCAAAGGAGATGGGCAAACTGTCCGCCATCAGCGATTGCGCCCGTCTCCGAATAGATCCAGCGTTTTCGAGCTGCTTCGGCGATGCGCCGGGCTTCTTCGAGGAATCGCTTCTCATGGCTTATCGAATATAGCAGGCAGTTGGAGCGCAGCATTAGCGCTGTGTTGTAAGTCCATTTGGTTTTTTCGACCGAGCCATCGAGCCGGATATTATCCCAATAGAGACCATCGGAATCCTGCAGATGGGCGTTGGTCCACTTGTACCAACGAAGTGCCGATGTAGAGTACTTGCGGTCGTGTGTTACCTGAAACAGTCTGGCCGCAAGCGCAATTGCGGGTGCATTCGAACACGCGTTCTTGCTTGTCTTCTCATTTTCCCGCCAGTAGATTCCGCCGCCAAGCTTCTCGTCTTCACCGGTAACGAGAAAGTTATAGACATCGACGGCCCTGTGAAGCAGCAGTTTGTCCCTCGTTAGCTCATACGCATCGACGAGCGCCAGTGCGACCCACTCGTTATCGTCATAGTAACGATCGGGAGTTTTGGGCCCCGGAAGCACATCGTAGGCAGGCGCGCCGCTACCGCCGGTGTTCCAGTATGTATCGATAGCTGTAATGTTCGTCTTGAGTAATGGTTCAAACTCAACGCGATCGCATTTTGCGGCAGCGACCAGCGCCGGCAGCAGTACGCCGCAGCCCCACATAAACGCGGGAGCGCGATCGATTGTCGATCCTGCCTTCCATTCGTCGGCATAGAGCCCTGGCTGTTTAAGGCTGAAATCTGTTTGGATCTGCTGCAACGATTCGAGGCCCCATGTGCGCAGCTCTTGTGAACTTTGAGCGTCGGCCACGGGTGTAATTCCTGCGAAGGCAACAGCAGCTACCAGGAGGCAATGGTACAACTTGCTAAAAACATTTTTGCGTATCATCTCTTGCCCTGAATTCCTGTCATCGAGCAAGTCTAAAGTGGCGATGTGAATCGGTAAGTCCCTGAGCCAACACGAAACACGGCTGCGCCTTGTCGGAAGCCTGCTTCGGTTACTCCATGCGATTCTGCGGCAGGTCTGCCACTTTCCAGAACTGTTCCGTCCTGACGTGACGGCACATATACGATGGCAGAGGTGTTCGATGGAATAGTGACTTCTAGTGTCAATGTATTGCCATCGCGCCGCCATTCCGACACAATTTCGCCATAGGCAGAAAGATGCGTCGCACGCACGTGCGTCAGTTTGCCAGAGATCTGTGGGCTAATCACAACTCGTTTGAAGCCTGGCATCTCTTCATCGGGCTTGATGCCTCCAAGTGTCTCATAACACCAGGCTGAGATATCACCGAACATGATGTGGTTGCGGCTGAGGTCGCCATCCGAGTGGTCGTTCCACTGCTCAAGCAGAGTAGTGGAGCCACCTTCCACCCAGAAACCCCAGGAGGGGAGGGTGGTCTGCGCTGCAAGTTTATACGCAAGCTCCTGATTACCGCCATCCGATAAGGCATGCATGATGTACTTAGCGCCAAGAATGCCGCAATCCATGTGGACGCCATTTTTTACGATCTGGTCGGCAAGATTCGCTAAGACCTGAGGGCGCACTGTGTCCGGTGCAAGTCCCTGATACAGCGCGCAACTGAGCGCCGTCTGGGAACCCGTGCCGTAAAGTCCAGAATGGTAGAATGTTTTGTTGAACGTATCCCGTATATCGGCTGCAAGCTGCGCATAACGCTTCTCATCCGCATTGCGGCCGAGAATATGCGCGATCCTGGCGGCAATTAATGTGTCGCGATAGAAATACCCGGTAGACGTGATGTCCGTCGGGGTTTCCGCCTTAAACGGAGCCCAATCGTTTAAGCCGAAGTTGGCAATATGATTGGGCGATTTAACATCAACATAGTCGACGTATCGCTTGATGCCTACATACTGCTCTTCGAGGATATGCCTGTCACCAGTGAACAGGAAGAGGTCCCACGGGATAAGTACATATGCCGAATCCCATGCTGGTCCATTACCCCACGCATATCCCCAGCCGCCAGTGGGTACGATGCCAGGTAGTTCTCCACTTTCCTTCTGGGCATCCTGCATGTCTCGGATCCATTTGGCGTAATTCACTCCGGCAGAATAGTTATATAGGCCAGTCTCTGCGGCAAGTTGCGCATCACCCATCCAGCCGTTCTTTTCGCGGGTTGGACAATCGGTGGGCGATGAATAGAAGTTGCTGACGTAAGCCCACTGCGTTGCAGCCTGGATCTTGTTGAGGACAGGATTAGAGCATGTGAACGACCCTGCAGCTTCGAAGCCGGCGTGCATCACCAAGGCTCGCAGCGATGCGAGGCTTGGTTTACCAGGAAAGCCCGTGACTTGAGCGTAACGGAAGCCATGATACGTGAATTTTGGCCGCCACACTTCTGTGCTTCCACCTCGAAGGGTGTATGTGTCGGTCTGGAATCCATCCTGATGGGTATGGATTTTGATCTTATCCTGGCTGAGGGTGCCGTCTTTATGAAGCTCCTCGCCAAATTGAAGCGTTATTGTCGTGCCTGCTGGCCCCGAGACGGTCAGTTGTTCGATGCCAGCCATGTTCTGCCCGAAATCGAAGAGAAAGATACCGGGCTTGGGCTCGGTTAAGGTAACGGGCTTGATCGCGGCAGATACCTTGATTGCAGGGAAAGTTTCTGATGAGAGCGAGCCGGCAGGTGGAGCGACCTGTTGGGCTGGCGACCATCCGCGTTCGTCACATTCTGGCCGGTCCCAGCCGACGATCTCGCGTCGGGCATCGTACTGTTCGCCGGTAAGGAGTTCATCATCCACCAACGGGCCGCGGTGAGCCAGCCAGGACTCGTCTGTGACAACGGATTCGTGTTTATCGTTCGCGTACTCCAGGTTCAGCTGAAGTAGAAGTCTGGGCCGACCACGCCACACTGCCTTATCAAAATCCCACGCAGCTTTGACAGCGTGGTTGAACCATCCATTCCCAAGCGTTACGCCAAAAGAGTTGTCACCGGCTCGGAGCTCACGCGTAACATCGTAAGTGACGTAAAGTACGCGTTTATCGTAGCGCGTGAAGCCGGGATCGAGCTCATGATCTCCAATTTTGTGGCCATTGAGATGCAGTTCATAAAATCCCAATCCGGAAACGTACACTGTAGCGCGCTTGATCGGTGAATCGGTGTGGAATTTCTTTCTGAGAAGCGGAGCTTCCTCATCTTTGCCGACTGAGGCGGGAGCGGCAATCCATTTTGCAGACCAATCTGAGGGATTCAGGAGTCCCATTGTCCATCTGGTTGGGCTGCTCCATGCCGAGGCGCGTCCTTCTGCATCCCAGAGCATCACCTTCCACAGGCACTCTTCGCCGGATATCAACGCTTTTCCGCGGTAATCGATGCCCTGACTGCGGTCGGTCGAGATCTTGCCAGTGTCCCAGAGATCGCCCTGGTTTGCAGCGAGCTTAGCAGTGCTTGTCGCTACCAGTATACGATAGGCGGTCTGACGAACCGCTCTTTCGTTGTGATCGGCGGCCGTGCACTGCCAGCCAAGCCTGGGGCGCAGTGTGTCCAAACCTAGCGGAGCAAGCTGCGATTCACAGGTGAGATGAGCTGCCGAGAGCGCGTTCGCGCGGATACCTGGGGCAATAACTAGGGAAATAGTGAGCAGAATAGATGATCTGAAATGAAAAACCGACATAGATAAGACGCTCCTGATGTTTGTAACCACACCAGTATTGTGCGGTCAGGAAAAGCCGTTTCCAGAATACCACAATGCATGGACGTGGAGCGGAAAGAGGGATGAGGAGCAAAATCTGGGAGCCTTGGGTACTGCTGGTCGAGTCAGTTCGGCAGCATACCTCGGGCGAAATCATCAATGGCTTTAGCAAGTTCCGCGGGCTTGGTAAGCGGCAGTCTGTGACCGGCATCCAACCACTTTATTTGGATTGAAGGGTAAGCGGCAGCTAATCTTTCGCCGCCATCCCGCCATAACTTATTATTGCGTCTTGCATGTTCTGTCTTCTCTGCGCCGGCAGTCTTCGTTGCGAGTACCAATGTAATTGGGCAGTAAATCCGTGCGTACATGTCAAACAACTGCTGTCGGCGCACATCGAGGTCCATCGCTACGTCCGCAATTGCATTTCCAGACAGCCGATATTTGTAGGGTGTCAATAACATCAGGGCCTGACTGAACTTCATCGAGAAGCTGTTCAGAAGTCGTCGCATTTTCTTCTCATCTTCAACCAATGGAGCCGCAATTGGGACAGCTCCATCGACAATTAGCAGGCCAGCAACGACGCCAGGATGCGACGCGACGTAGTTCACGGCGAGATCCGCGCCGAACGACCAGGCTACAACAATGGGCTTATCAGCCCCAACAGCTTCCATTAGGCAGTTTGCGTCGCTCAGAAATGCATTAAAAGAGTGGTCGCTCGAACTGGAAGCATTGCCGTGACATCGAAAATCAAATGTGATAACTTCGTATTGGCCCTTGAGCGCGCCAATTACCTGTTTCCAAATAACTTGAGTAGATCCCACGCCGTTAAAAAAGATGAGTTTTTGCCCTGTACCCGCGCTGGTAAACGGGATCGACACCTCACGATTTTGAATGCGCGTTTTTGTGGCCATAATGTGCGGCCTTTCCCGTGCCGGTGTTTGATCCTGTTATACGGCAGCATACTTTGGAATACTGGTTGCCGCGTTGGCTGGTTCCCCGTGTTTGCATCTCAGTGAAACAGCTCATATACCGGAACATGAACAACAACACCGATAAGTGACCAGAGCGCACCGGCAATATAGTCGCCAAGGATTAGGCCAAGAAAGAAGGGGAGCGTACGTCTGTAGAGCTTAAGGCCACCGTATCTTAAGATAACCAGCTTTAATACCCATGCGATAAGACAGGGTAACCAGAGCCACATGAGACCTGGACCTATACAGTAACCAAGCGGATGGAAAGGAAACCAGACGAAGCGGGCGCGCAGCCATGCTAGAACAACCACCATGAGTGCAGAAAGCCCAACTGCGCTCCACCTGGCGGCAGTTGCCTTGTAACCGGCGGTAAGGGAGTTGTTAAGTCCATCGTACATCTCGACGCCGGTCCATGTGGGGAACCCAAGGCATTTTGATGTGGCGCCATCGCTGTAGAAGATATGAAGACAGGCCCACATCCCAACGACAGTGGCGAGCAGAAGCGCAACCATGAGGGGCGCTATGAGCGACCTCAGACGGATGCCCTGATCTTTCGCCATCTTGAATGCCTCTAGCTGCCCAGGCATGATGTGGCTGCGGTTGAGCCGCCAGTACCAGTGGCTGATTGCCGCTGCTGTTAGGTTTCCCGGACCGAGCAGTCTCGAATCGACCAGCCTGAACATTCGCATAGGTTCGAGGTCCCACACGGTGTGCTGCCCACCCGCTTCTGCACGAACGCGCGTGATGCATACGGCCAGCATAAAATATGTGAACATTACGAGCAAGCCCAGCCATGGACTCATTCCCGCTTGCCACCAGAAGATGACAAACAGAACGGCGCCCACTACGAGGCCGATGAGGGCTCTTCGGTAGGACATCGGTTCGTCTTTATCAGATCCATCCGGATGCAGTGCTACGCGAAGGACCTCCTTCAGGTACTTGCGCATGCTGAAAAGCAACGCAAAGCCGAACGCGTACCACGCACCAATTCCCTGCTCGCTAATGTAGGGGAAATCAGGAGTGTTGCTGTAGCCAAGGTAGAAGCCCGCGACGATCTGCAGCTTCATGAACAGGTAGAAGAACCAGCATGAAAACGAAATGTCGAGTGGGACAAGGAACGAGAGGCCAATGGCAAAGGGATAAAAGGTGATGAAAAATGGCTGCGTTAGCCCTGACCATGGTTGACCCGGGAATTCCAGGGGAGTTGCCCGGATAGGGATAGCAGGAAGGCTAGGATACCAAACATGGAGGCCGTTCAAGATATCGAGCGATGCAGCTACAAGCGCTCCTGCGATCAATGTACGAGATTTTAGACCCTCACCCTGCTCCTCGATGAGCATCACGGGCAGGCGTGTAATTGGAAACGAGAGCCTGATGTGATCTACCCAGGCGCGCCGCACAAGCACGTTGATGCAAAGAAACGACCATCCGATAACCATGATAAATAGGGTCCAGAAGGCCATTGGCGCGAACCACATCGCGAGCACTGCGGGGCGATAAAGCTGCGCTTTTCCCGTAAATGCTCCAGCAAGAAGAGCCTTGTCCCAAACAAACAGCCAGTGTGGGAGGTGGGGAAGCAGTGAATTATCCCAACCGTTACTTGGGGTCGCAAACCACCTTGGCCAGGCCACCGCGGTCATCAGGTTGATCTCAAAGTCGTGGGTTGCCACCGTACAAGAGACAACTAGAATCAGGTAGATGATGAGGAGCTCTGCAGACGTGAAAACGTGCCGTTTCGCTCTCTTCCTCAGGAACGCATTGACGCCAACGAGCAGAAACAGATAGAAGATCGGCGTGACGAACAGAGGATTGAGCGTGAGAATGACATACCACCGAAGCTCGGCGGCCAGGACCCAGTAGACGTTAAAGGGGACAAGTATGAGACCGATCGCTACGGCTCGCAACGTGACACGCCCGGGCGACGTGGGTGCATTGGTGTGCTCACCATCTCCCGGGCGCGCTTGTGACTGTTGCTGCTCTGAGGTCAACGCCCACCTCGATCAGGGTGCGGAATGGGCAGAGTTTCCTCAGATTACAGGATGTCTCCTGCTTTCACACAAAGAGTTGCAGGTTAGCGTTGTCGTGCGCGTCGTGCGCCTGCAATAGCCGTTATGCCGAATGCTGCGAGCATCGCGAACGACGATGGCTCTGGTGTGGGTGGCAAGAACTGATAGTGCCCCCCTGAAGCTGGCGTAATTATGAGATCTTCAGAAGGTATGAGTGTCTTGTACTGGTCGTAAACCTGGATGCCAGAAAGCACGCCTGTGTTTCTGAAATCAATGTAGCCGTAGCCGGGCGTAAAACTCGTTCCATCGGCGTATACTTCGGAGTACAGGAGAATTGTAACAACATCGCTTCCACCTGTCAGATGATAGGACTGTGACGTGTATGTCGTTCCGCTAACGCTGGAAGATAGGTTCCACGCATCTGTACCCGTATTCTCAAACAGACTTGCGCCTCCATCCGAGGTTGAAGCGCTTACGTGCCCATCTGCTGAGTTACCGCTTCCAATTTCGATTTGTGTGTACTGGTCATACCCTGTAGGTAGGTACATCGTACCATCCAATGTGACCGTAAATCTCGCGGAAGTTGGCGTCAGGAGGCCCTCGAACGCGTGTGTGACAGAAACCGTGAACGCGTCAGTATATCGCGAGACAGATGAGGAGCTAAAATAGGGCTGATCCGACCCCAGTACTATTTTGGAGTAGGCGTGGTTGTAACCATAATCGGTTCTTGCGTAGGCGAGAGCCTGGTTACCGGTCACAGGATCCGTGTAGCCGCGTGAGGCAGCAGCGATTGTCAGTGAAGTTGTGGTCCCGACGGAGTTTGTTGTTGCATCGCTCTCCAGCGCTTGTGCTCTTGCACGAGGCGACGATGCCAGCCCAAGAGCTAACGCCAACGTAGGAAGCGTTAGCGAACGGACAATCGTTTGATTTAGAACCATAAGTACACACTCCCTTATGTGTTGAGTTTCGATATGCCAGCAGTTAAGGTGCATTAGAATGGATCGGACAAACGGACAATTCCAGCCATTCTGCCGCTAATTCTCTGTTGACTGAGTCAATTCCTTCTCATCTCGATGATCTGGAGCTTACGAAGCTTGTCACAGTGTCCTGTCCGACTGCTGTTAATTCGTTGACTATCCTGCGGGGACGCAGGATAGCACTCTGTGGAGCAGATGCGAATTACGCTACTTGCGGCGGCGAATTCGACGCCCACCGGCAACTGCCGTAATGCCGAAAACTGCAAACATGGCAAAGGATGATGGTTCGGGGGTGGATGCCGTGAAGCCGTAATGGCCACCAGATTGCGCATGGATGATCAGGTCGGCTGACGGGATAACATCGCCGTGCTGATCATATACGACAACATCAGACAATGTAGCAGTATTCGAGAAATCAACGGCCGAGTTGCCAACGGGCAAACCGAAAAAGCTTGTTGAGATGCCTGCAAACAGACTGACACTCACGGTGTCCGCGCCACCTGTGATGGAATACGACTGTGTCGTAAAGGTGTCACCGCTTACGGAAAGTGGCAAGGTCCACGTATCCACGGTGGAAGTTTCAAAGAGTCTGGAATTCACATCGGTAGTCGAACTGGAGGCAGATGCATCGGCCAGGCTGGTGCTTCGAACCTGAATATAAGAGTTGTTGCCAAATGATGGCGATGGCAGGTTCACCGTGCCATCCAGTGCAATTTGAAATTGAACCGAAGTGGGAGTATAGGTTCCCGCCAGTCCGTTTGCAATCGCGTATGTAAATGTCTCCTGGTACGTTGATGTGCCGCTAACATTGAAACCAGCATACGGCGCCGTTAAGTTTAGCTGCGCCTGTGCATGGTTCACTCCGTAATCTGTTCTCGCATAAGCGTATGCGAACACACTGCTCACATTGTAATAGTAATCTATGGAAGAATTCGTAGATGTTGTGTGCTGCAGTCCGTCCACGTTAGCAATGCTTGATAGTGACTGGGCTTCCGCTCCATTACTTAGAGCGGTACATGCCAAGATGGCTGTCAGAGCAAAGCAGGTAGGCAACATATTGCGATACATGGAAACTCCTTGATTGTAATTTGAGTTTCGCCTGCGCGAAATAATAACTTGAACAGGCGGGAGGGATGATTGAACGAACGAGCAAAATATCCGGGGAAACCGCCTGATCCGACAGGGCCAGGCGGCTAATTTCGATGGATGATTGTACCCGCATTCTAGATCTATGCCGACTGTTGGGCTTTTCGTCGCCGCCGCTTGATCGTGGCGCCTGCTGCCACGCCAAGTGCTGAGAAGACAACTAACGACGATGGCTCTGGCGTACTGGGAGAAAATGCATAGTGTGCTCCAGAAGCAGAAGTTACGAGCAGGTCATCCGTTGGAATAGGATTGCCGAACTGGTTATAAACGACGATGTCTGTCAATATCGCCGTATTGGAGAAATCGACTATACCCGTTCCAGCGTACGATGTTGTATCTCCCTGTACGCCTGCAGTGAGGCCAACCGTGATCGTATCCGTTCCACCAACCAGAGCGTAGGACTGCGAGGTATAGCTGGCGCCGTTAACTCCTGTTGACAGTTCCCACTGCGTGTAGCTTGAATTCTCGAATAGATATGCGCCTGCATCGGTCGTGGAGCTATCCACCAACCCACCTGTTCCATTCGCACTTTGGATAGTAATACCCGTATTGCTATCAAATCCAAGAGGCAAGGTCATTGTTCCGTCGAGCACTACTTTGTACTGTGCCGCGGCTGCTTGCCAGCCTGTTACAAGATTATCTAGCACGAAAAAATTAAAAGAATCGGTATAGGTCGAGGTACCACGAGCCAGGAAGTACGATTCTGGCGATGGCAGAATTATTTGCGCTGACGCGTGGTTGAAGCCATAATCCGTCTGGGCGTACGCTGACGCAATCGCGCCATTGTAGATATCGTTATAATAATAGACCGCCGCCGCATTAGTAGTCTGAAACTGAACCCCACCGGGCGTGCTCGCTGAGCTTTGTAGGCTTTGCGAGTGGCCGACCGTGGATGCCGCGACGCATATTGCGACGGCTGTGACCCGGAAAAACGTCAATCCACGTCGATTTCGATCGAAGGTCATGGGCACACTCCATGTGATGAGAACAGTGAGATGTAAATTACATTGAGAACTGCCGTTTATGGCCTTAACGCGCCTAACGTGCGAGATTGGTGCATGTTCGGTGCCGAATGTGTTGACTCCTTCCACAATTAAATCAATTTGCACTTTAATTTGCAATTATTCGCAATTTGAGTTACATGGAGTTGTTGCAATTTGTATAGACAATGGCATCAAAGTGTCAGGACGATATCGTAAAGTTCAACAACCTGTCTCGCAGGGTAAAATGCCAATGTCCGCGTAAAAAATGGTTCAGACAACCGCGACACCTCAAAACGTATAGTTGGAAAGTTCGAGCACTCTGGCTAGGTAACTTCCATGCAAGAGCTGAAAGGCATAAATATGAGTGACACGTTTAAGATTGCAGTCGCGCAGATGGACCCGCATATCGGCGATCTGCCTCATAACCGAGCACGCATATTAGATATGTTGCGAGAAGCTGCTGCTGAAGGCGCCAAACTAATAGTCTTTCCCGAATGCGCTCTGAGCGGCTACGTCTTTGATTCCGCCGCCGCCGCGCTTTCGAGCACTGAGACGGTGCCGGGAGAGACAACATCGTTACTGGCGAAGCTATGTGCCGCACTCGACGTCTACTGCGTATTTGGGTTGCTTGAGCGAGCTGGAAATGATATCTTTAATTCTGCGGTAGTGATAGGACCGCAGGGGATAGTTCAGAACTACAGGAAGTGTCACCTGCCAGTACTTGGCATTGACAGGTTTGCAGCTAAGGGAGATAGCATTCCAGTTATCGATCTGCCGTTTGCGAGGATCGGCCTACTTATCTGCTACGACCTGCGTTTTCCTGAGGCGTCACGGTCTCTGGCGCTGAGGGGCATCGACCTGCTGATCATTCCGACCAACTGGCCAGAAGGCGCTGAAAGCTCGCCGGACTTCCTTACTCGTGCCCGGTCCTGGGAGAACAGGCTTTTCGTGGCCGCCTGCAATCGGGTTGGAGAAGAGCGTGGAACCCGATTTATCGGCAGAAGCCAGATCATAGGCGCGGACGCTAAATTCATGGCAGAGGCTGATGGTGCGAGCGAAGTCATTCTCTATGCAGAAATAGATCCGGCACTCGCCAGGGAAAAACGTGTCGTGATACGTCCGGGTGAGTTCGAGTTTGATCCCATTGGCGCCAGACGCCCCGAACTCTATGGTGGCCTTGATACGCCGACGGCGTGATGTGCAACATTCCGGCAAAGGCTAGGTAGACGTGATAGATCGAAACCGTTTTCTGTTTGCAGTTACAGTCATCACGTTCTCCATAGCTATGTCGGCAGGATGTAGGTCTCATTTTGGCAGCGGGGTCCAACCTGTACAACCTGCCCAAAATCCTGTGGCGAACGCAACAACGCATACGAATGCTGATCGAGCGGCCGGTACGCATGAGATGTCGGAACTGTTAAAATCAATCGCAGCGTCGATTGATCCCCGCGATACCACCCTGGTTGTCAACCGCGAACGTGCCGCACTTATGAAAGCCGCCATTCAAAGCGCATCGGATGACTATCCGGGCGCCTCGCTTCGGCTTCAATATGCGATCGAGTTGGTGCGTGCCGGCGACAATTCTGAGGCGCTAAAGCAGCTCGATCAGCTTGAAGCACAGCTGAAACGTCTTAGTGCATCGTTGTGGAAATCCAACAGCAGAACCGTGCTAATCTGGAAAGCTATCGCCAATATGCGAATTGGCGAGCTTCAGAACTGCTGCAGCGTCGCCAACGCGGACTCCTGCCTCATTCCAATCCAGAACGGCGGTATCCACACTCGCACCGAGGGCTCGACCTCGGCAATCCGGTACTTTGAGATGATTTTACAGGATCACCCTGATGATATGGAGGCGAGATGGCTCCTGAACGTGGCGTGCATGACGCTTGGGAAATATCCCAACGCAGTTCCGTCAAAGTGGCTGATACCTCCGTCCGCTTTTAAATCAGAAGCCGATTGTGGAAAGTTCAAAAATGTCGCACCGCGCATTGGACTGAAGCTGCTTGGCCTTTCGGGAGGCGCCGTCGTCGAAGATTTTGATGGCGACGGACTGCTAGACCTCATGGTATCTGGAATGGGCTTCGAGGATCAGCTTCATTTCTACCACAACAACGGTGACGGAACTTTTACGGACCGTACGAAAGAGGCCGGGCTTATCGGGGAGACCGGCGGTCTCAATCTTTTTCAGGCCGATTACAACAACGATGGCTTTCCAGACCTGCTAGTTCTGCGAGGTGGTTGGCTAGGGAAAGCTGGGAATTTCCCGTTCTCCCTGTTGAGGAATAATGGCGATGGAACTTTCTCCGATGTAACTCGAGCGGCTGGCCTGCTGCACAGAGCCGCGACTCAGAGTGCAGTATGGTTGGACTATAACAATGACGGTAAGCTCGATCTGTTTGTTGGATACGAATCTGGCGCAGCCGGTACGCATCCCTGCTCGCTGTTCAGGAACAATGGCGATGGGACCTTTACCGACGTTGCTCAACAGGCTGGAGTGGATGCTGTGGGCTGGGTGAAGTCGGCTGTCAGCGTCGATTACGACAACGATGGCTGGCCCGACATCTTCTTATCGGTCTTCGGTGGCAAGAAAGTGTTGTACCACAACAATGGAAATGGTACTTTTACCGATGTCGCAGATAAGGCCGGCATAAAAGGGCCAAAGTTTAGCTTTGGTTCGTTCTTCTTCGATTACGACAACGATGGCTGGCCCGATCTGTTTGTTTGCGGGTACAAATCGGATAGTATTGGCGACATCACTGGCGAGTACATTGGTAAACCAGGTACGAGTGTGGAACGACCCGCCCTTTACCACAATAACCGCGATGGGACGTTTACCGAGGTGACGCGCGAGGCTCATCTCTACCACTCGATCGCGGGCATGGGACTCAATTTTGGCGACATCGACAATGATGGGCTGCTAGACATCTACATTGGCACAGGTAACCCGGACTTTGCCGCGCTCGTACCAAACCGGATGTTTCGAAACAAGGATGGTAAGACGTTTCAAGATGTAACGACCTCAACGGATACCGGCCACCTGCAAAAAGGGCATGCGGTTGTCTTTGCAGATTTTAACAACGATGGGCAGCAGGATGTGTTTGCTCAGATGGGTGGGGCCTACCATTCTGACGTAGCTTTCAGCGCACTTTTTGCCAATCCCGGGCATCGCAACCACTGGATTACGCTGAAGCTTGAAGGCGTGCAATCGAACCGGAGTGCATTTGGGGCGCGGATCGATGTGGCGGCAACAACGCGACGTGGGATCCGACACCTGTTTCGCACCGTGGGTACGGGCGGTAGTTTTGGAGGAAATCCGCTGCGGCAAGAGATCGGGCTGGGAGACGCAGTTTCGATCGATCATGTCGATATCTTTTGGCCAGTGACGCGTAAGACACAGCACATTGACGGTAAGACTCTCTTGATGGATCGATTCTGGCACATTCGCGAAGATCAAACGTCCCCGGACCAGCTCCACTTGAAATCGTTTAGATGGCCGAATTAGAGCAATAAAGAGACCGGGCAACATGGCGTTGTCGCCATAGATCGCCCGGTCTCAGTTAAGTTTCCCAAATTGATTATTTGCGTGGGGCGCTATCGGTTCCGTCTGCGGCGTACAAACGAGCACGCTGAAATACCCAGACCAACTAGCATCGCGGTTGAGCCCGGCTCCGGTGTGGAACTGCCCCCGGTAAACGGATAGGCAGCGCCTGAGAGTGAGCTGACATTCAAGTTGGAATTGGATATCAGGCTATTACTTGAGTCGTAAACCTGTATTCCGCTAAGCTTTACGGTATCTGAGAAGTTCACATTGTCCGCTGCAGTAGGGGGCAGAAGACCGATAGAGAAGATATACGTCTGCAAGGTTACCGTGATCCAATCATCCCCGTTAACAAGTGTATATGGCTGTGACGTGTACGTGACGGTGTTCTGCGTATCGTGGAAAGTCCATGCATCGTGATACGGAGAGTAGGTATATGCAGTAGTACCTATCGTGCTGCTGCCTGCTGAATTAGCCGCAGAGACATTTGTGCTTGAAACCGAAAGGCTCGCGATATCGGTTAATCCGAGCGTCTGGTTTGTTATTGACCCAGTTACAGTGAACTCAAATTGGACTGTAGTCGGGGTGACGATCGTCTGCAATCCATTTGCTGCTAGCGCTGTGAATTGATCGGAGTACTGCGATGACGCGTTTGGAAAATGAAATGGATGCGCCGGATCGTAAGCCAATTGCGCAGATGCGTGGTTCTTTCCGTAATCGCTTTGCGCATATACAGTGGTGATTCCGCCAATTGTCTCAGAAAGGGCTGCGTTAGTGTTGGTATTGATAGGAGACCCAATATCCCATACTGTGCTCGTAAGCGTTTGAGCCAGCGCCACATGAGGAGAGAAAACGGCTGCCATTGCCATCGAGGCAGTAAGCAGTTTAGAGATAGTGCGAACGTGCATTAACAACGATTAATCCTTCGTCATACTGATTTGTGAGATCAACTGCTTCGAGCAAATATCGCAGCAGTTGAATCACTACCTTCGCTCTGGTTGTTAATCAGCGCTATGCCTTCATTTTTCGTTGCCGCATCACCCCTGCAACCCCGGTAAGTGCAAATGCTAATGCCGTCGCAAGCGATCCGGGCTCTGGTGTCGGCGTCGTAAAGGAGTAGCTGCTGTTTCCACCGACTGCATGAATAATCAGGTT
>CAIXIX010000198.1 GCA_903919615.1 uncultured Chthonomonas sp. | reverse complement strand
TCATTAAGCTCGTGCAGTGTCCCCTCTTGCTTCTTCACTCAGCCAAGCCGGAAACCAGCGTGAAGACTTCTTCAGAGCGCTCAATGGAATGGTGGTAGCAAAAACAGCGGCACAGGCCCCAACGATGAGTGCATCGACCGGTGCCTTTTGCGATTCCCCAGCCAGACCGCAAAGCCGCTGCAGAGCATCACGGCGCTATGGCGCTCCACTGGGCAAATGAATGACATCCTGATGGGCCAATGGAGCGCAGACAGGCTGCTTCTGAAATCGGGAAGAGATGAAGAAGCGGGTCAGATTTGCGATCATCAGCGGCACGATGACAGCGTAATCCCGCGCCATTTCAAAGATCATGAACACCGATGTCATTGGGGGCCCGTACGATGCCCGCGAAAAGCGCACCATGCCGACCAGCGCGTAAGCGCCAGGAGTTGCGGTGTATCTCCGGCAACAAGCCATGGGCCACCATATGAGAAACCTTGCGCATCGCAGCAGTAGGGCTTCAATTCGAGTTAGATCCACAGATGCCTGTACACGGAGCGATACATGGACGCACATCGGAAATCCGCAGACTCTCGCGATGCCGCCGTCGAGGGCAAAAGCGCAAGTATTACCTATCCACTGGGTCCAACGTTAACTGCCTCCGGCACAAATTTCAGCATTTTCTCTGCCCACGCCACGCATGTAGAGATCGTTTTCTTTGATCACGCTGACGCCCAACAACCGGCCAGAGTCATAAAGCTCAATCCAACAATCAATCGCACTTCACATTACTGGCACATCTTTGTCCCCGGAATCGCGGCCGGGCAACTGTACGGATACCGCGTCGATGGTCCTGGAGAGGCGTCTAGCGGAAATCGGTTTGACTGCCACAAAGTGCTGATTGACCCATACGGCAAAAGCGTCTCCGTCGGCCGGCACTATGATCGATCCGCTGCGAGCCGTCCGGGAGACAATGCAGCGACTTCAATGAAAAGTGTTGTTGCCGACTTGAGAGCTTTTGACTGGGAGGGAGATAGACCGCTTCAGCATTCATTTCGCGCGACGGTGATTTATGAAATGCATGTAGCCGGATTTACGCGTCATCCAAATTCGGGCGTTGCCAAAGACAAGAGAGGTACATACCTCGGGATCCTCGAAAAGATTCCCTATCTTCAGGATCTAGGGATCACAGCCGTCGAACTCTTGCCAGTGTTCCAGTTCGATATTCAAGACGCTGCGTCCGGGCTCGAAAACTATTGGGGCTACGGGCCCGTGTCTTTCTTTGCACCCCATCTGGGTTACAGCACCTGCAACGATCCACTGGTCTGTCTGGATGAGTTTCGAACCATGGTGAAGGAGTTGCATCGGGCCGGCATCGAGGTAATTCTCGACGTTGTGTACAACCACACCGGGGAGGGAGACGAGAATGGCCCGACACTCTGCTTCCGCGGACTCGAAAACAGCTTCTACTACATCCTGGAGAGGGATAGGACCAAATATGCGAACTATACCGGCGCGGGCAACACTCTCAAGGCCAATCATTCCGTTGTGAAGCGCCTGATTCTCGACAGTCTACGGTACTGGGCTTCAGAGATGCACGTTGACGGTTTCCGTTTCGATCTCGCGTCAATTTTCTCGCGCGATGAATCGGGCAAGCCCATGTTGAACCCTCCGATCGTTTGGGAGATCGACTCCGATCCTGTCCTGGCAGGCACAAAACTTATCGCTGAGGCTTGGGACTCCGGCGGTTTATATCAGGTAGGCAGTTTTGGTCACGATAAGTGGAAGGAGTGGAATGGGAAATATCGCGATGACATCCGTAGCTTTGTTAAGGGTGACGAGAATACGACTTTAAAGCTCAGAGAGCGAATCTCGGGGAGTCCCGATTTGTATCAAGAATACGATCAGCATGCCGGACAG
>CAIXIX010000197.1 GCA_903919615.1 uncultured Chthonomonas sp. | reverse complement strand
GGGTAGGTGAATCCAGTCCGGAATGGATCGTTGTTGTGTCATGAAATAGCAGGAATTCCTCTCACGTTTCAGTCTACTGGCGTTTCAATCTGCCAACCACGACGGCCGTCCTAATGCCTAAAACCCAACACCCTGTTACCCCTTTGCCGATTTACATTCGTACCAATCGCCGATTCTCATGAAACTCACCATGTACATTTGAGGTATACTGTTTTGTCCTGCTGCGCTTTGTGCGGCGAGGATGGATAGCGCGTAGCGCATAAGGATGGATAATGGCGCGATATCTCAATATGTTTGTGCTGATAGGATTGGCCCTGATAGCGATTAGCCTCGCAGGGTTTGCCACCGGCGGCAAGTTTCTTATTGAGCCCGGGCAGAGCATGGATCCGATGGCGAGCGTTGTCTATCTGGGCGCGGGCATCGTCATGATTTACAATGGCGTACTCACGGTAAGGACCGCTCCGCCGGCGCCACCGAAGATCGAAAAGAAGCCAGAACCCGCCGAATAGATGTTAATGGGGCATCATGGAACTGCACTTTGTCCCACACGATAGTCTCACGATAACCTTGGAGGTCCCGCGTAGATCAGACTGCTGATCTATAGGCCGCGGAAATTGACCAGGAGTTTGCAAACAATGCGGAAACCCGATTTGCCCGTTCAGGAAGTTACTTGTTCCGAAACCGGGAAACCAATGCCCAAGATCCCGCTCTGGATGGCAGATGTTAAGGTGAGGTTTATCTCCGACGAAGCCAGACAGAAGCACCCTGCCCTGCCCGGTCTCGCTGATATTGAGGCCGTTCGCCGAAGCGTGATCGACATAGAAGATACCGTAAAGGAGATCGACGTCGCCGGCGCGGTCATCGACGATGATCCTGATTTCATCGAAGCAGACGTGGAAGTGGACATCGATGACGCAGTCGCTGAAGACTGAGCCTAGAACCCACCTCCGTCCGCTCGAATTGTGATTAGCGCTTCTGCCACCTGGCCGAAGCGCTTTCCATTTGCGGTTAACGCAATGGCAAATGGTTGGCGTCGAACGGACACTGCCGTTGCTGCCGGCACGATGCTTAAGTCTACTTTCACTTCCTCGCGCGAGCCCGCCACAACGGATACAGACGCTCCGGTCCAGCCCTCCGGCAGTGCAGGCGCTACGACAAGATCAGCCTCGTGAGGAAATGGATTTCGTACGGTTGCGGAAATCGTAAACGGCTCTGGTCCTGTCAACAGAGTTCGGTATGGCCAGATCCATCCACCCCAGCTATCCAGATCAAAGTGAACTTGATCTTCGCCTAGCGGCATGATGTTGCGCGCCGTGTCGGCATAATCAACGGTCCATTCCTCAATATGCTTGAAGAAGGCGGCATCGGTCCACATCGCTGGTTGATGTCCCTGAATAACTACATCCGGCCTTAGCTTTAGCATCCACTCGCCGCTTTCCCGGTATCCATCCAGGAGTGCACCATTTCGGAAAACATGGTTCTGCACCCTGCGGTTACCATCGAAGCTGGTAACTCCATCCTCAAAGAAGTACTGATCTCCTGTGTGCGCGAACCGCTTTCCGTCTGCCTCGAAGCCGATGAGCGTTGAAAAGCGCGTATGACCATTCATTGGATGCAGTGTGAAGACGTACTCCTCCCATTGAAAGGCCTCCCCAATTGTCAGCTTGCGGTCGATGCGAGCTGGCACCGGCCAGTTGCACGGGAAGCAGTGCGCTTCGGGATGCTCGAGGAGATCTGAAAATGTCTCTGCGGCCCAGCACTGTGTTCCATAGACGCGCTGTAGTACCGGTATACCAGCAACATGATCATCATGAAAATGACTTACCAGCACCACGTCGATCTTATCAATGCTGAACTGCCGTTTGAGCCCATCCAGCCCATGAAGCAGCGCTCTTCGTCGTTCTGGCTTCGGATAGCCCTGCCAGGCCGCGCAGGTGGTGGAATGGTAACCGTAGTCGATCGCGAGAGCCTTACCAGATTCGCTGATAATGTACCAGGTGTTGGCGACGGAATGTCGGTCCTGCCACACGTGGTCCGTTACCCGATCCAGCGGAGCCGAGAGTAGATAATCCATAATCCCTGGCAGCGCACGACGCACACCAACAAGCGTTCGTAGATTTTCGCGCAGCGCAATCAGCGCTTCGGAACAGCCTCGAATAATCGGCGTGCCTATACCCGGAAGCAGCAGATCTGGCGCATAGGTGGAAAGCTCTAGCGCAGAGTAGTAGCATTGTGCAGCACCTGGTAGATCGTTGTAGTTGTACTGTAGTGGCGCAATTCGTGCGAGGCGGCCATGCGAATGAATAGCCTCGCCACAGAAGACGGCGTGCCTTCCATCGGCGAGCATTACACCGATTCCGCATTGAGACATCGTTACTCCCGGCAGGGGCAGAACGTCGATCGTCTTTCCTGCAATATCTACGCGATCATAATCTCGCAACACTCCGGCCAGCGGTGTCGCCTCGATCGGCGCATAGAGATCCCAGAGATTGTCGTAGATGATATACGTATCGCGCTGCCTGAAGTGCTGGTTGGGATCCTCGAAGATCTCCTTCTCATATTCGGGAGCCCACACCGGTATTCCACGCTTCGCTGCAATTGCTGCTCCTGCAGAATGATCCCGAAAATAGTGTGTGCATAGGAGCGCGCGAGGCGGCGACGGGAGTTCATCAAGATGATCAAGCCAGGCTCCTGTACCCGCATCAATGATGATTACCGCATCTTCCGCGGTGCGCAGGGCGTAGACGTTGCAACTATCGTCAGTAAAGATCCACAGGTCGGTAGCAAGTTGATTCCACATTGACATCGACATTCTCCCGAAACGTATCGAGGCATGGCAGCAGGCCGCACGTCTTGCATTCCCTGGCACTCGCGTAGCAAACGACGGCGCCAAAGTCCGAGCAAAATACAGGCTAGCCCTTTAGAGCGCCGACAGTAATGCCTTTGGTCAGCTTTTCCTGAAGGAAGAGGTAGACGATAAGGGACGGCGCCATAGATATCACCAGCCCGGCAAAAAGCAGACCGAAGTCGCTCTTATACTGCGCCTGCATGCTGATGCTTGCAAGCCCAAGCGGCAAAGTCTTCAGTCTATCCGAGTTCAGAAACACCAGACCAAACAGGTACTCATTCCACAGCCCAAGAAAATTAAAGATTGCTACTGTAACCAGCCCTGGCTTTCCGATGGGCATCATCACGCTGAAAAAGGTGCGATACTCCCCTGCGCCATCGAGCATCGCTGCCTCACGCAGTTCCCCAGGCAGCGACTTAAAAAACGACGTAAGCACAAAGACAGTGAACGGCAAGCTCGCAGCGACATAAATCAGGATCAGCCCGAAGTGAGTGTCGTGCAGGGAGATAGTCAGCTCGCCTAACCCAAGCGCGCGCGCTGAAGGCGCAAGCAAAGCAGTGAGAGATTCACCGATCGCGGAGAACTGAAAGAAGAGAGGGATCAGGATAAGCTGCATCGGAATTAGCAGCCCGCTCATAAAAAGCACATAGATCAGACCTTTTCCTTTGAACTCAAAACGGGCCAGCACATACGCCGCCATGCTGCCAAGAAGAAGGATAAGTGCGAGGCTGATCGATACAACTTTAACGCTATTGAAGAAGTAGCTGCTAAAGTGGCTTCCGTACCAAGCAGCGCGGTAGTTTTGAATCAGGGTGCCGAAGGACTTCGAGCCCGGCGAAGTGATGAAAGCTGGAAGGCCAAGCGGGTTCTTGTAGATTTCCTGCGTGCTCTTTGCACTCGTATACAGGACCCAGACCATCGGGAAGATAACCGCGACCAGGTAGGCGGAGAGCAGCAAATACTTTATTGATGCGAAAGTGCGAGTCGTGAGGTTCTGCATTTCAGTACTCCAGCGCTTCTCGCCGCATCAGTCTCTGGCTGATCAGCGTCGCGATAAGCACAAGGATAAACAGCAGAACGGCTATGGAAGTCCCCTGCCCAATCTCATACTGCTCGAACACCTTCTGATACATCAGCGTAGAGAGTGTGTGCGTTGGTGTCTTAGGACGCCCATTCTCCATAATCCAGATGGCATCGAAGAATTTAAGACCGCCAATTACGAGGAAGACGACTCCTGTCGTAAGCACCTCCCACATAAGAGGAATCGTTACGCTCCAGAACAGGTTCCATGGTGATGCGCCATCGAGCCGTGCAGCTTCGTAATAGCTTTCCGGAATATTCTCCATCGCCGCCAGAAACAAAACCATATAGAAACCTGTTGCAGTCCAGACGATCATCGGGACGAGCGCCCACAAGAGTGTGCTGCTCTGCGTGAAGGCTACGGGCTGATTTTGATGCAGAAAAGCGCTACGGAAGTGGTTCAGCATGCCGACCTTCGTCGGGCTATAGATCAGCAGCCACAGAAGGGCGACAGCAACGGCGCTTATAATATTTGGAAAGAAAAAGGCAACTCGAAACAGCCGCGCACCTTTCACCTTATGGTGGATCAGGTTCGCGAACGTGAGAGCGAGCGTAAGGATGAAAACTCCCGGCACGAAGGTCAGGAACAGGTTATGCTTTATCGCCGGGATAAAATCAGATCTGGAGCTCACGAATGTAGCGAAATTATGCAGGCCAACGAAGGCTGGCGCGCTTAATCCGTCCCATTTTGTGAGGCTGTATCGAAACGCATTCACGGTTGGAACAAGCACGAATAGTGCGTAGATCAGGAACGGGGGCCCCAGGAACGAAAGGATAAACATGGTCTGATTGCGCTGCTTCATTGGAGGTTCGGAACTCCCATCGGAGCCGGCTTATAGACATCCGAATCCTCTCGAACTGCCTGGACCGAATCCTCCAGTTTATGCGCGAACTGCTCCGGGGTGATCTTGCCTGTCATCAACGCCGAAAGAGTTACTGGCATAATCGTCTTGCCGAACTCTAGATAGAGATTTTGAAGTTTGTCCGAGTAAATGCGCGAACTGCGATCCATCACGTCAACCGCGCTCTGCAAGGCAGGTGAAATCGAAACACCCTTAACAGCGTTCTTGACTGGTGCGAGTGTGTCCAATCGCTGGCAATACGTTCTGGCGCTCTGAAGGCTCACCATATACTTCAGGAAATCGAGAGCCTCTTTCGGATGCTTGGAATTCTTGAAAACAAAACAGTTTTCTCCTCCGCCACCATAGATCGCGTTGGGGTCGCCGTGCCCGCCTTCAATTGGCGGCACCGCAAAACAGGCCATCTCAAATCCTGGCGGGATCGCGTTCTTCATCTCGTTCTTAAGCCATAGACCACAGAACACCATGGCTGCTCGCCCATTGACCCACTCCATTTGAGATTCT
Source organism: uncultured Chthonomonas sp. (assembly GCA_903919615.1). GTDB lineage: Bacteria > Armatimonadota > Chthonomonadetes > Chthonomonadales > Chthonomonadaceae > CAIXIX01. Next base: position 939 of record CAIXIX010000197.1, on the reverse strand, counting down.
GTATGCGTCATGGCTGCGCTGCCGTTTTGGAAATACTTAACGCCCATCTGTTGCATCATTGTGGCAGCGTGGATAAACTCTGGATCGAGAAACGCGCCAGGTTTCAGATCTTCGATCTCATACCACTTCTCCATAGGTACAAGACGCTGGTAGATGCTTAGCAGCGTTGGCCACCCGTAGTCCGGGTACTTTCCCTGAAAGGCGAGCGGAGCGATACCTGCTGCTTTCATCTTGTCGCACAGTGCGGTAAATTCAATCCAGCTTCGCGGCGCCTCCCAGCCATGCTGTCGGAACTGCCTGCGATCGTACCAGCAAACCCACGCGCTAAGGTTCGTAGGCATGGCATACGCATGCCCCTGATACGTGTAGTCGGCAAGAACTCCCGGGGTAAGCGACTCACGCCAAGTACAGGTCTGACCGTATGCTTGTGTGGCAAGCTCTTCGTCGAGAGGATACAATTTACCAGCGACTATCAGCTTCCATACTGGGAGCGTGCTGTTTGCAATCTCTGGAGGATCATTGCGGAGGATACGAGGTTTCAGCTTCTCATCGACCCTAGGATCGCCCCAGAGATTGATGTGAATGCCGGGATGAAGGCTCTCATACTGGCGAGCAACGCTCTTATGCCAATCAATGCCGTATCCGCCTTCGAACACAGCGACCTCGATTGTTATGGAGCTACCAGCGGGTTCACGGTTAAGAGAGCAACCTGCCAGTATAAGCGCGATAATAGTGAGCGTGGAGAGACGGAACCTCACAGAATATCCTTAAAAGGTAAGACGTGGAAGAAACGTCTATATATATTCTGTCGAGGGGACAATATCCTTTAATGCGGAGTGCGATTGCCAAAACGAAGAGAATACGGAGCATAGAACGAAATATCAGCGATACTGCAATTTTGTATCGAGTTCGCCCAAATCGTCGTGATCAGGATCGGAG
>CAIXIX010000196.1 GCA_903919615.1 uncultured Chthonomonas sp. | reverse complement strand
GAAACGGAACCGAAAACATCCTCAAACTGGCCCGTAGTGGTGCCCAAAGCCATGTATACACTCCAGAAGTGGACTTGCTGGCATCGATTTCGCCAACAGACTCTGAAGCGTACGAAAACATGAATCAAAAGATTCCCACTTCACTCAACTATTAAGATGCGTTCGCCCTGGGCGGGCGAGTCCGGAGCGATCAAAAGCCATCCTAATCGTGCTACAATCAAAAGTTCAGCCAGACGTCAATGGTCACCTCGTAGGTGGCAGCATCATTCTGCGGCGCTCGTCATCAAGCGAAGGCGCACCTCTATCACGAGGTGGTAACTGGCCCGTCCCGAAATCGGCTGATTGTCCGGATGAGTATGGTGCGGCTGGAGCGCGAACAACAACACCAAGAATATCCTGTTCTGAAACAGGGCCAAATATACGGCTGTCCTCCGAAACAGGTGTATTATCGCCGACAACTACGATGTATCCGTGAGGGACATAGTAGTGCGGCACATCACCTTCCGGGGTCTTTTGAACTTTCTGTTCATAATAATCGGTGAGATCACGAAGCTGAGACTGGGATAGGACATCTGGAAAGCTATGGTCTATCTCCTCGCCAGGCAGACGATAGACCCGTTTGATAATTACGTCGTGTTCGTTTCGGACTAGAACGACATCGCCACGGTGAAGCTTCCGGCCCAGTGTTGCGATTCGGCGAACGAGTACAATTCGCCCGTCCGTGTAGGTTGGCTCCATAGATGCGCCGCGCACGATGCCAAGGCGAAACATAGTAACAAAAACGATTACGAGAACTAGGAACAAGCAGATGAGAATTGTCTGCCTTGTCGTTGAACCGGATGTGGTCAAAGCCATTCTGGGCGCTCCGATATACGGCTAAAGCTATTAGGCTGCCCGGTGCAAATCCGCACCACGGCAGGTATCCTGCGGTAATGCAGTGTACCCTCATCATGGCCTAGAGGCAGACATAGTTTTCTGTAATGTGAGGTTTTAAGTGCCTGATAACGTAGTGTCGGTTCTGCATCAGGGGAATCATATCGATACCTTGATAATTGTGTTGAGTGCAATTGTTGTGATACTTGCCGTTACAACGATTACACTTCTTGTTCATGTTAATAAGCTCGGAAAGAGAATTACCGCACTGACCCGTGGCGTTACCAAGGATAATCTTGAGGAGCTTCTGGTAGACTGCATGTCTCGGCTTGAGCACTCCGAGCGGAGAATAGACGGCGTAGAACATGCAACTGGAGTGCTTCAAGCGCAGATACCAGCGTGCATTCAACGTGTTGGATTGGTTCGGTACGACGCATTTGAGGACGTTGGCGGGCAGCAAAGCTACTCTGTGGCCATGCTGGACGCCAGCGGAGATGGAATTGTACTGACAAGTGTGTTCAGCAGGATGGATATCCGCGTATACGCAAAGGCGGTTAAAGGCGGCCGCGCAAGCCATCCTCTTTCAAATGAAGAGGCTCAAGCCATCCGCGATGCTTCCTCCAAATAACACCCGTCAGATTTCGCTCTGTAACTGTTTGGTTCGGTCAGCGACGCCTTAAACCATGATTATCGATAAAGAAGAAAAACTACTGATCGAAAGGTGCCAGCAAGACGACAGGGCTGCCTTTGATGAGTTGGTTCGAAAGTACGAAAAGCGGGTCTACAACCTTGCCTATCGGCTTTCTGGCCACTACGACGATGCGAACGACATCAGTGTGGATGCGTTCGTCAGGGTGTTTCAGGCCCTCAAAATGTTCCGAGGCGATGCCAACTTCTCAACATGGTTGTTTCGCATCGTAACGAACGTGTACCTCGATCGACGAAAGCGCACGAGGAACAAGCAGCACGTTTCGCTGGAAGAGTACATCGAACTCGAGGAAAACTCCGTAGCTCGTCAGATCGAAGACCCTGGCCCCGTGCCTGGAGAGATTGTCGAGACCAACGAACGTAACCGTCTGCTGCAAGGCGCTGTCCGCGACCTTCCTCACGATCAGCGCACAATGATTTTGCTGTACCACACGGAAGGACTTTCCTACGAGGAGATCGCGACCGTGCTGGATCTTCCCATTGGTACAGTGAAGTCCAGACTTAATCGCGCGCGGCTCAAACTTCGTGACAAACTTGGCCCCATCAGGGAACTATTCTAAAACGGGTGTCGTCCTACAACGGACCGTCTTCGTACACGGCAAATGAACACAATTGGCCATATGTCGGCTTCGGACAAGCCAGGCCAATCTGTATAATAAAGGGTTGCTGCATACCCTATCCAGATGAGCAGCAGGATTTACAGATGACTTGCGAAGAGTTTAGAGAACTTTTCTCAGATTACATCACGGCTGAAATCGATCCGGCACTGATGGTAAGTGTCGATAATCATCTCGCAACATGCTCTGAGTGTCGGGAATGCATGGCAGATTTGAAGGCTCTCTGGGGAGAGTTGGATGTACTGCCAGTTGTATCGCCACCGGCAGACCTGGTAAGCCGAGTTTCAGCAGCGCTGAATGACGAGGAAGATTCCAAACGAAAAACGTCAACAGGCGGCCAATGGGCTCGCAGGTTCTCACTGAGCGCAGTTGGTTATGCCGCGGCGGCGGCGCTGGCCGTTGTCGCTGGAATGGGCGGTTTGCATGTAACGCGCGCTTCCCTCGACCCACTGGGATCGGTACTGCGCCTTATGCATCCTACACCGTCGCATGTTGTCGAGCTCAGTGAGTGCCGTGCAGAGTGGTCACCGAACACACAGGGATCTGGCACATTAACGGTTCATGCGAAAGCGCAGCCAGAGGCAGACGGTTCAACGGCGCATATCCATTGCGTAATAAACGTGCCTTCAAATCTGGCGCTTTCGCCAAACAATAACGAAGCGGATGTTTCCTCGGATTCAGACGCGACTATGGTTATTCCGCTTCAAAGCGCACCGGCAGCTTCGTCGATATCTGTTACAATATCTGCCCTTGCCAATACCGGAAACTCTGTTTCGAAAACCGAACCAGTTACCCTTATGGAGCCTAAATCGGCCCCCTAACAGGCTCTGAATAGTTGTTCACGCAGTAGAGGCGCCCATCATCTTCGTGTTGATGGGCGCCTTGTTTTAGCAATCCATTCAGTTTTGCGCTACTTTCGCTCCTTGGAAACTCCACCAGGAGGCTGTTTGATTACGAGGGGAATAGAGTGCAGATCTGGCGGCGGCTGATGCACGATTTTAAAAGAGTTTAAGACCGCTCTAAACTGTTTGTCCATCACGTCAAATTGTGCTTCAGTTGTAGCGGCCTGAATCATCACAACTCGGTCGTACACAGCAACCAGAGCGATATCGGACACAAGTCCCTGCGGCGTTCGCAACTGAAAAACACGAGCTCCATCTTTCAAGCGCTGGTGATTATTCGAGGCATCTCGATTTGCCTGGAACAAGAGCAAAAGGGCCACCTGCTGCAGATTCGGATTGTGCCGAGTATCCGTAATCTCGATCGTCGTCTTCGTCCGTTTATTTAGCCACTCCATTTGGAACTGGCCAGCCTTGCCTGCCAGCTTATATTCCGCCGGTATAGAAACTCTCCACCATGGCGACAGGGCCCACAAAGTCTGACAGCCTGCTGTAGCTACAATGAGCAGTGCGAATACATAGCAGACTGCGGTAACACCGGCATCGGCCCTGTGTCGGTCCTCGCGAGTATCCAGCGCATCTGGCAGCAGGAAGAGTGCCGCGCAACCGCCTCCGATGAGGCCACCTACGTGCGCCGCATTGTCCACAATTCCCTTTAAACCAAATCCAATCGCGAGGTTGATGGCCGCAACTTGAACAAGTTGTCGGACAATCTGACGTCTGGCATCTGCCGGAATTAGCGACTTAAAACGAAGAGGAAATACAATACCTGCGCCAACAAGACCGAATATTGCACCGGACGCACCAACCGAGGGCGCAGACGAAAACATCAGACTTGAGAGAGCGCCACATATACCCGAAACCATGAAGATAATGAAATACCTGCGTGAACCATAGAACGGCTCTATCTGGCGGCCAAGAATATAGAGCGAATAACAGTTAACACAGAGGTGAATCAATCCGCCATGGATAAAAATCGGCGTCACTATTCTCCACCACTGGTCTATGTGACGATTGAACAAGATCCGGCCATTGATCTTCGCGCCAAAGAGATCCGTAATCTCATTAGGGAAGCTGCTCATCGTACCATGCGCCACAGCGGTCATCGCAACAAAAACAGATACGATTATCGCAAGTATGGCAACGGTCACAACTGGCCGTGGAACAGGCTCATATTCTTCTTCAGATTGGCTCATTAAACGTTGTATCGCAAATCTTGTTTGCACTCAATGCATTTTATCGATCCGCTATTGTACTCTACTGATACGTAATCGACGGTCGATTCATTTTATCGTATTCGACCCAGGTTTGATTCTGCAGGAGTATTTGCAATTTACCTTCAAATCTGTACGTGTGCGTACAGCAGGTACAGAATGCTAAGGCGAGGGAATCATGACCGAACAATTGTCTCCGGAACGAACACTTCATATGGGTTCGCATGAAATGGTACTTGGCGGACCCTATCTGGGATACATGCGTGATGCAAATGAGCTACTTGCAGATCCGGAAGCGCTCCGGGGTCGTATGGCCGAAGACGGGTATCTGCTCATCCGCAGCTTACACCCAGAACACAAGGTGCGCGAAGTATTGCACATGATGACAACGAACCTCGCTTCGAATGATGTTCTGGATGCAAGGTTTCCGTCGGAGCAGTGCCGTGTAAAGGCGGGAACACGTGGAGCCTTTCTTGGCGGAAACCGAGCTATGACCAGATCAAAGCCGTTTCTCGACCTCGTAGAATCCCCGGAAATCATGGGATTTTTTGCGAACTATTTCAGCTCCGATGTCCTCACCTTCGATTACAAATGGCTTCGGCTTGTTGGTCCAGGTGATTTTACTGGAGCACACTACGATGTCGTTTACATGGGGCGTGGAACACCCAATCTATTAACATGTTGGACACCTATAACAGATGTTGAGTATGAGCGAGGACCGCTTGCTGTACTCGTTGGTGGAAATCATGAAGACCGTCTCGTTCCCACCTACGGGCAGATGGATGTCGACCGGGACCATGTGACAGGCGCGTTTTCTAATGACCCGATTGAAATGGTAAACCTGTTCGGCGGTCAGTGGAAAACAACCGAATACAAGATGGGTGATGTTGTAATATTTGGCATGCATACCCTGCACGGGGCACTCAACAACGAGAGCGATCGTTTCCGGATCAGTACCGATTGCAGGTATCAGCGCGCCGGTGAGCCCGTAGATGAACGTTGGATCGGTGAAAATCCGCCGGCGCACTACGCCTGGATGCAGGGTGAAACGGTCACTATGGAAGATGCGCGTAAGGTCTGGCAGGTGTAAAAAATGCCCGTTGAAAGTTAATCGGCCGATAAGAGGATGCACGTAACACGCACAGCAGATTATAATCGCGTAATCCTAAAGAGAAATCCGATGTTCGACTGCTGCAAGAATTGAATTCTTGCCACAGAGGATATTGGTAGGTACGCGAAATGAGAATGCCGCCAGCACCTTACACGCAGGAAGGCTTCGCACACAGTCCGTTTGTCGCATTCTATGAGGTTACCCGGGCCTGCGATCTCGCATGCAAGCACTGCAGGGCCTGTGCTCAGCCTTTAGCGCATCCTAATCAACTTACAAACGAACAATCCAAACAGCTACTGGATCAGTTCGCATCTTTCCCACATAAGCCAGTTCTGGTGTTTACGGGCGGCGATCCCCTTAAGCGCCCAGATGTCTTCGATCTCGTAAAACATGCCGTCGATGCGGGTCTTGCCACAGCGATGACGCCCTCGGCAACCCCGTTGGTAACCACTGAAGCCCTACAGAAACTTAAGGCCGCAGGACTGAGCCGTTTCGCGCTCAGTATCGACTCGTCGGATCCGGACACACACGATGCCTTTCGAGGCGTCCCGGGCAGCTTCAATCGAACCATCGAAATTCTAAAGGATGCCCAGGCGGTTGGAATGCCTCTGCAGGTAAACACAACCATCACGTCCCGCAACGTCGATCAGATCGATGCGATGGCCGACATGATGGCAACTCTTGGCATTACGCTTTGGTCGGTCTTCTTCTTAATCCCCGTTGGCAGGGGACGTTCCGAGGAGAGAATTCACCCGGAACAGTACGAAACGGTCTTCTCCAAACTCTGGAATCACGCCAACCATCAGCCCTATACCATCAAGACAACAGAAGCTCCGCACTACAGACGTTTCGTGATGAATATGGAAGGCGATCCTCTGCGCAAACCCGTTAGTGGACCAGATTCGGGCCGCATTCAGCGTGCGCCTCTCGGCGTTAACGACGGTAAGGGAGTTATGTTTGTGAGCCACACTGGCACAGTCTATCCAAGTGGCTTCCTCCCGATAGCCTGTGGCAAATTTCCAGAACAGTCGATAGTCGATGTCTATCAAAACGCGCCCACTTTCCGACAGCTGCGTGATCCGCTACAGCTCCAGGGTAAGTGCGGAGACTGCGAATTTAATCCCGTTTGCGGCGGCAGCCGGGCAAGAGCCTACGCCGTCACGGGCAACGTGCTGGCCCAGGAGCCGGATTGCGGATACATTCCAAGAAAGTGGAGGGAACTCGCTACATGCTCAGCGTAAGCAACCTGCTCTGTAACCATGCTGCCGGAAATGAACGGCTGCGATACGGACACCTAGATAAGTCAGATCCGGCCGACCCGTTTCATGGCGCACCGAGGCCCGTGGTAGTGTGGGCCGTGACAAAGGCCTGTAACTTACGGTGTGTACACTGTTACGCATCCGCAACTCCAGGTCCGGCGCCCGATGAGCTCTCTTTTGAAGAGGGAACCAGAGTGCTTGATGATCTGAAAGCCTTCGGAATACCCGCAGTACTCTTTAGCGGGGGCGAACCCCTTGCAAGGCCAGATACGCTAGAGCTGATCAAGTACGCGGCGAGCATAGGTCTTAATTGCACGTTATCAACAAACGGGCTGCTCATCGACGATGCCATGGCCGATAAGCTTGCGGCAGTTGGTCTTCGATATGCCGGCATCAGCGTCGATGGCGTAAGAGACCGACACGACAAACTGCGTGGGCTGCAGGGTGCATACGACGGAACTCTAGCAGCGATCGACCGCTGCAGAGCGCGAAACATACGCATTGGCGTACGATTTACGGTGCATGCACTTAACATGGAAGATCTCGACACGATCTTCGATATGTGCCTCGAACACGATGTTCAGCGACTCTGCGTCTATCACCTAGCCTATTCCGGCCGCGGCGGAAAAATGCAGAAGGTAGATCTAACTGGAGATCAAACACGCCAAGTCGTAGATCGAATTTTTGAGCGCACTCGACAGTGTCATGAAGAGAATCGCCCTCTCGAAGTCCTAACAGTGGACAATCATGCTGACGCTGCTTACCTGCTGATGCAGCTTAAGGAGAGCGACCCGGAGCGAGCGAAAGAGGTTGAGGCTCGTCTGCAAGGCACTGGCGGAAACAGATCGGGATGCAACATCGCCGCGATCGATCCTTCCGGCAACGTCCATTACGATCAGTTCAGCTGGCACTATGATTGTGGCAACGTGCGGCAGCAGCCATTTAGCGCGATCTGGTCTGAAGCGACCGATCCAAGACTTGCTATCCTGAGAAACCGCAAAGAGCTGCTCCCGGCAAAATGCCAGGAATGTCGGTTTGTAGGAGTATGCAACGGCAATCTCCGCACCCGCGCAGAGGCTGCAACTGGCGACTGGCTGGGAATGGATCCAAGTTGCTATCTTACGGACGAAGAGACTCAAATTCTCTCAACTAATATAGAGGAGCGCGTGCCCGTACTGGCATAGCGAAAAGTTCGATACCTTCACGAAGCGGGGCTGCCGATGCAGCCCCGCTTTTTTGTGCGTGAGAAGCTCATCGACTTCACTATTTCGAAGGAGAAAGCCACTACAAAGCGGATATATACACATATAACATGCGAACGGCTTAATCCAGCTTCTGGAAGATTATCGAATTCAGCGGTCGTAGCAAGCGGCGACCCTACCGGTCGTTCACGATCCGCGTCGATGACATCCTCTAATATAGGAGAGTTACGATGGTAACAAATACTTCAAAACTCAGGCTGACAACTGCGCTAGCAGTCCTGTATGCCTGCATCAGTCAAGCTGGATATACCTCACCACAACATTCGAAAGACGCGCTAGAAGCGGGCTTTATCAATCCTCCTGCTTCAGCAAAACCACACACGTGGTGGCACTGGATGAATGGCAATATTTCAAAAGCCGGGATCACTGCAGATCTGGAAGCCATGAAACGAGTTGGCATTGGTGGCGCGCAAATTTTCAATGTGGATGTCGGCATCCCCGATGGCGCTACGCCTATGATGTCGGCACAATGGAGCGATGCGATACAGCATGCCATCAAAGAGGCCCATCGGCTCGGCCTCGACCTCTGCATCCACAACGGCGCAGGATGGTCTAGCAGTGGCGGTCCCTGGATCAAACCAGAGCAAGGCATGCAGTTCCTTACCTGGAGTGAAACTGTATTTAAGGGGCCCGGCGCTTTTGACGGCACGCTGCCTATTCCTCAGATGAAGCAGGGCCTGTATCGCGATATCGCAGTATACGCATTCAAGAAACCCGCTGCAGAGGCTTCAGGAACCGCAACATTAAGAATCGAAGGAATTCGTGCCAAGGCAGCCTTCGAGCGGGGAGATCGGCTGACTCCTTCCGACACGTTAGTGCCCAATGATGCAAATCTCACGTCGCGAGCCGATGCCGTTCTCATTACTGATAATGTATCAACGTCTGGCGCAATTCACTGGAACGCGCCCGCCGGTGATTGGGTTCTGATCCGGATGGGCTACACGCCCACAGGCGAAGTGAACCACCCGGCTCCAGCATCGGGCTTAGGTCTGGAAGTCGACAAGCTCGACAGGTCGGCCCTCGACACACACTGGGCCGGCATGATGGGGCCAATTGTGAAAGGAGCCGGGCCACTCGCTGGGGCCACCCTGAACAACTGTCTGATCGACAGCTACGAAGTGGGGACGCAGAACTGGTCTCCTGGTTTCCGCAAAGAGTTTCAGAAGAGACGCGGATACGATCCACTGCCGTACCTGCCTATTGTGAGCGGACGAATCATCGAGAGCGTCGAAGTCTCCGAAAGATTCCTGTGGGACCTGCGTCGAACGATCTGCGATCTGTTTGCAGACAACTATTACGGATATCTCGCTGAAATCTGCCACAAGAACGGCCTCATGTTTTCGACCGAACCATACGGAAATGGAGAGTTTGACAACCTGCAGATCGGCGGTACAGCGGATATCCCGATGGGCGAGTTCTGGGTTGGCAATGGCGCGATAGAGACAACTAAGCTTGCTGCATCTGCCGGGCATATCTATGGAAAACCGATCATTGGTGCGGAATCCTTCACGGCAGATACGCCGCACGCTCGTTGGACAATCGATCCCTATGCGATGAAGGCGCTTGGCGACCGCGTATTCAGCCTTGGCGTGAATCGCTATATTTTTCACCGATATGCGCATCAGCCATGGCTCGATCTGAAGCCAGGAATGACGATGGGCCCGTGGGGCACAAACTTCGAGCGCACTATTACCTGGTGGGACCAGGGTTCTGCTTGGCTCCGCTACATCGCACGATGCCAACATCTGCTGCAGAGTGGGCAGTTTGTCGCAGATGTCGCCTACTTCACCGGTGATGAAGGCCCGAACGATCTGCCAATGCTAAAAGGCACCGTCGTTCCAGAGGGCAATGATTATGATGGAGTTGACCGAGTTACCCTACAGAAGCTAACGGTGAGAAATCACTGGCTTGAGCTCCCTTCCGGCATGCGTTACAAAACTCTCGTGCTGCCCCAGAGCCGCTGGATGACGGTTGAATCGCTCCGAAAGATTCGAGACTTAGTGTCGGAAGGCGCAACGGTCATTGGCCCGGGGCCGCAAAAGTCACCGAGCCTCCAGGGATACCCTGGATGCGATGCAGAGGTGTCTAAACTTGCCGAAGAGGTGTGGGGCGCCAATCGAACTTATGAAGAAGGGGCACATGCCTTCGGAAGCGGCAAGGCGCTCTGGGGGATCGACGTTCTTAAGCTCGTAAAGAGCGTCATTGGTGCGCCAGATTGTGATCTCGTTGCCGGGCGTCCGCACTCGATGGTCTGGATCCATCGTGCCGTAGCCCAGCAAAACTCCGATCTGTACTTCGTTTCAAATCAGCGATACCAGTCGCAGACGTTTACAATTGATTTCCGCACAACCGGCCTTCAGCCAGAGTTATGGAACCCGCAAACTGGTACCGTGCGCAAAGCGGCTGAGTGGCTCGACAACGGCAAGAGGACACGAATAACTCTCCGACTGGGCCCGGCAGAATCGACCTTTGTGGTATTCCGAAGCAAGTCTCCCGCGTCCAAGCATATCCTCAAGTCTGAGTTTACCGGCGCTAACTCCGCTGTCATATCAAAACCAGAACTCTCCATCGTTTCGGCACGCTACGAGGCCGTAGATGGCGCTGGCGCTGCTGATGTCAAGGAGAAAATTGTACAACTACTGAAATCTGGCGCCACTGAAATTGAGGCGACCAACACGAATTTTGGAGATCCTGCAAGCCTGCACGTGAAGCAGCTACACGTCGTGTATCTGCGTGGCAAGGAGAAAATTGACAAAACCGTGGGAGAAAACGAAACATTGCAGCTAGTCGAAGATGGCAGTGATACAGCTCGACCCGAGTTTGAACTGACAACTTTGAAGGACGGGGTAACACTTTACGAATGGTCTGCCGGTCGCTTAGCAGCTCAACTTAGTGATGGTACAAAGCTCAAGATAGAGACTTCGTTGCCCAAACGACAGCCTGTGACCGGGCCGTGGAGAGTAACTTTTCCACCCGGACTTGGCGCTCCCGCTTCGGCAGAATTCTCACAACTCATTTCATGGCCAGACGCCTCGATTGCTGGAATCAAGTATTTCTCAGGAACCGCCAACTACACGACAAATCTGGTCGCTCCCGCATCGCTTTTTAATCCGGGCCGGCACGTCTATCTAGATCTCGGTACGGTAAAGAACTTTGCTGAAGTGAGATTGAACGGTCACGAATATGGCGTAATGTGGTCGCCCCCTTACCGACTTGATGTTACCGGGGTGATCCACTCTGGCGCAAACATCCTGGAGGTACGCGTAACGAACCTTTGGCCAAACCGAATCATTGGAGACGAGCAGCTTCCGGCAGATGTGGAGTGGAACGGAGAAGTGATTAAACGCTGGCCGGATTGGCTGCTTCAGGGCAGACCGAGGCCGCCCAGCGACAGAATAACCTTCACAACATGGCGCGTGTTCAGCAAGGACTCACCGCTCTATCCGGCCGGTCTGATTGGTCCGGTTGAGCTGTGGTCTGTAAAAACTCAAGAGCTGCTGAAACACTAGTTTGGTCCTAATGTTCCCGGAGTGGCCGGTAGCCGCTCCGGGCAGCTATTAATGAAGGGTGGATGCGCCGCGGGACACGCCGTCGACAATTGCATTCACAAGCCCATCGCCATAGAAGCTCATGCTTGCCTCATATCCACCACGATGGTACTCTGGAGTTGGTAAAATATAGCTGATCCACTCATCGGCCAGGCCGCCAATGGTTACGTAGCGGGCATGTGTCGCTTTGCGAATTCTCTCTTTGATCTCATCGCCTGGTTTGGAAGCAAGCTCTCCTGGTACCGGTGCAATTATGAGGTCACCTATCCTCACGGCGAGGCTGTGTGACTCTGTCGGCACCATGGTTTCAACAATGGTCCGGATTCCCTGCGGAGTAAGCCCATACTCCTTGCCACCGGTGCTCATGAAATCTGGATGCCAGATACGTTCTGGCAGAGAGAGTGTTTCGAGATGCGACTCAATTTGTACGCCGGATTTCGGAGTGGCCTGCTTCCATACATTCCATACCTGAAGCGCAATTTCACGGCCGTATCTTTCCGCCTTCTCCCAGTTCTCGCCCGAATCGGGTCGTGCAATTGGGGATTGGTCACCTTCTGCGCCGTTGTAGTACATCGCCGTCACTCCATTACCTATCAGCGCCTCTAACGTCCGCTGCATGTGGCCTGGCCAATCTCCGGAGTACAGCATATCGGATGCGTCCATAAAGGTGGGATGCGCCGTCCAGTTTACGAGCGCAGCAACGGGTCCAGTAGGTCCATCGATGCGTGTAACGGTTAGTTCCTGTTGAATTCCAACATTGTCTCGACGCCGGTTGTGATTCCAGCCCTCGAG
>CAIXIX010000195.1 GCA_903919615.1 uncultured Chthonomonas sp. | reverse complement strand
ACCTAACACAAAGCATACTCGCACCTCAGTACACGACCAGATCGCATGTTGCTAACGGGCGAGCGACTTCAATTTCAACAATTGTTGTTGGGAGGAAGTCGCTTGCCTGGACGTCGTTACCCCGAGTTATTGAGGAGATACGCAATTCGGCTATCTTCCAATTGTAGCAGGGCATGTGTTACAAAAATCGTTACAAAAATTGCAATTTTAGAAGCGAGCAATTCGTAGCCGAGGTAATGTTCGATATTTGAGCGGAGATTGCGCAGTGGTGTCAGCTTGCGGTCGCAGCAAGCGGCGACCCTACCGATTGATTGCTACGTGCGTTCGATAGAAGCCGCCTGGGGACAGGCGGGCTCCAGGTGAGGCGTGGGCGGAAGAGAACACGGGGAGGTAATAGTTGCGCGCCTACTCTTTATCATCAATCACATCAGCGCGGTTGACGAGGATCGTGCCGACAACGAAGCTGTACTCATCGGTGGCCATCGTAACGGTGGCGTAAATGGGCGTGAACTTCGGATCGCGATTCAAGAACGGCCGCGTGTCGTTGCCATCCGGGCGCACGAGCATGGTAATCGTGTCTTTATCCGGCTGTATCGTGTCCTGGTTCGCGACCCAGCCTAGAGGCAGCCCGATGATGTTTATGTTCACCGGTCCCTTGAAATTTGGCTTGCGGGTCACCTTTACCGTCACCTTAACACCCTTGCGCGGATGAACCTTTACCACTTTAGCGCCGACGATCTCTCCCGTGAAATCGGAGGCGCCCCGTACTGCCAGCACGCACTCTTCACGATCGATTGGGGTCCGCTGATTTTGAAGAAGGACGATCTCCTGTGGGCGCGCTGTGGTTTTCACTTCGCCAGAGGGACCGCTTGCGCTCACGGTTATTGAAATCGGACGCTCAGTTAATGGCGCAGAGGATAATGCAGCAATAATGATTGTGCCCTCGTTGCGGTCCGGCTGAATGATGGCAGGTGTGACGATAACGCCCGAAGGTAGGTTCTCCGCGGAAACCATGATATCGCCTGTGACGCCCTCTCTGCGGCGGACAACCACCTCGACAGGCGTGGACATGCCCGGCCGAACTGTAATGTTTGCTGGCCGAACGGCAATATCTGCAATCGGGTGGATCGGATGCACATCAATCGCGTAGACGCATTCATTCTTACCTTCAGCAACATCTGGCTCTACGGTTAACTGGTACTTCTTGCCTGGATCGAGCTTCGCGGTCATGCGGCCATCACGATCGATATTGGCGATGTTCTGGCCCTTGTCGTTCATCAGATGCGCAGCTCGCATCGGCACCGGGGAACCGACGCGATCGGAGAAGGCTTCGAACTCGTAGACACCTTCACCCTCGATCGAGAACGAATCGGTTGTGCCCGGTTTGTCGATCTCACCCGCGAGGCATGCAGGCAGCGTTGCTGTTTTGTCTTTTGTGGAGATCGGGAAGCCGGATAGATATATCTTATGCGGACCGAATGGCGTGCCGATCGGCGTTACGCCAAACGTGTTGATGGCCGGCAGGGAGAAGGTGGTATCTGTTCCCTCTGTGTCTTTGCCGATTAGCTTAAGATTTGCCGATGACCCAACCTGGACTGCAGGTGGGAAGACTGCCGTGTCGTAAGGGATCTGTCCAATCGCCAACCTGTATACATTGCCAGGGTTGCCTCGGCCCAACAGATCGCGAACCTCCAGAGTGTAGGAGCCATCCGCAGGGCATTTCCAATCGATAAGTGGATCGAGATCGAAGTAGCCGTGGTTCTCGACAATTTCATTTCCAGAGGAATCGTAAATGCGCAGGTTCGGATTGAAGAAGAGCTGCGTCATGAAGTTATAGCGAAACGCCTTAAGGTTGAAGACGATGCGCTCGCCCTGCTTCGCCTTAAACCGGAAGTAGTGACGCTCCGCGCCGCCCTGAGCCGGGTTGATAGATCCGTTGATGACCATTGGCAGCGAAATCTGTACGGGCGTGTTGCGTGTGTTATTGACGGCTGCGACTTCGGGCAGGTTGCCAACTTCAAACAACGCGGCGGTCGACACGCCAACCGGCGTAACGACGCGCATTTCGTAGATACCAGGCACGGCATCTGTTGAGATCTTTACTGTCGCAGTTAGTTTGCCAGAGCGCGCAGCGCCAGCGAGAAATTGTTTGATCTTGTCGGAATCAGCCGGATTAATGGGCGCATTACGTACCTTGATCATGCGATCGACAACTGCATTCCACTGATCCGGGCTCATGCTGCGGTTGGCTGGCGAACGCAATTCGTGGCAGGTTACACACTTTGCTTGCCAGACTGGCTTGCCTGCCTCATCCTGGGCAGAGCCGCTCGGAGCAACACTGCCCGTCACACCCGGGCCGTGCACGATCAGCTTGTTTGCGCCATTAAGGCTGGAACCCCGGATCTCAAGATCAACAGTGGTTCCGATACGACCGCCGATAGGAAAAAACGTATTGATTCTCGGGGTCTGAGCCAGTGCGCCAACCGTCGCAGCGAGCGCTGCGGCGCTGGCGCCGAAGACCTGAACTCTATTTCGCCTTGATCGCATTCGGTTTGATTCCTCGTTGTGTCCGTATATACGGTAGAGCTTGCAAGCAAAATGTTAGTTAGCTGTGCTTGCCGCTCTTCACGCTAGCACTGGAAGTAGGCTTCGCTGTTGGGGTTGACGCAGAGACTACGGGTGCAGGCGGCGCAAAGGTGGTGAGCAGCTTGTTCCCCTCCACATCCCAAACCCTTACCTGACCATCCGGTCCGCCCGCGGCGGCGATTTTCCCATCCGGGTTCAACGCAACGGCATAGACTGGAGTGGTTCCATCCTTGAACTCACGGATCTTCTGTCCATTATCGGGGTTCCAGATACAGACTGCCTTATCGGCGCCACCGGTAATAATTCTCTGCCCGTTTGCACTGCCTGTTAACGCATAGACGCCACCTGGGTGCGCTTCAAACTGTCGAAAGAAGTACCCCCCATAGGTATCCTTCTTCTCATCGTGCGAAACTCCCCACCAGTAGAGCTTGCCATCAAGCCCGGAACCTACAAACTGAACTCCGTTATTGAGGAAGACCAATCCGGTAAGCCCGCTATCACACTGGTCGAAGTTGCAGACATTCTGTCCTGTCTTCTCCACCCACACTTTGACGATCTTGTCCATGCCGCCGGTCACATAGAGGGTCCCAGGGTTAGTAGAAAACGCCACTGCTGAAACTCTGCCGTTGTGCGCATCGATGAGGGTGCCTTCGGCGCTGCTGGTTGAGGTATAGAAGTGAGCTCTGTTGTCATTGGCGCCAAGCAGCAGCTCTTTGCCATCGTGACTGAATGCAACCGATTCAACTGTATCGCCTTGTTTCGGATACACATAGGGTTTGTCGCCGCCATTGGTATCGAATACGGAGGCAAATCCTGTCCTCCCTGGCAAGCCGCTGCCGACAGCGAGGAGAGACCCGCCCGGCTGGAACGCCATTGTGCGCGCGGTATCGACGACCTGTTTGAAGATTGTGGTTTGCTGCCACGTGGATGTGTCGTAGATGATGACCTGGCTGTAGCTGCCGACGGCAAGTTTCTTGCCATCAGAGCTGAAGGCCAGCGAGGTAACAGGCGTAACGCGAACAGAGGCAGAGGCTGCCGGTGCAGCAGGTTTAGCTGAAGCGGGCGCAGACGTTGCCGTCTGCGCCCCAGTTCTTACAGTAAACCCGATCAGACCGGCGCCAACCCACAGCGCTGCCGGCAAGAACGGTCTCAATCTCATGCCATCGCCTTGCGGATGTGAGAACCTCCACGTGCGAGGGTGATTCGGATGCCCTCGGGAGAGGTGATGCTCTGCGTGTAGTCGATGCCGAGGCAGTGGTAGATCGTCGCGGCCAGATCCTCCGGCCGAGTGAGGTCTGCTGCAGGCTCCATACCTTTCGAATCGGATGCGCCAACCACGTTGCCACCCTTGATGCCACCACCGGCAAGCATCATGGAAAAGACGCGTGAGTAGTGATCGCGACCTGCATCGCGGTTGATGATCGGGGTTCGACCGAACTCGCCCATAACGACCACGAGGGTTCGCTTAAGCAGGCCTCGCTGCGCCAGATCCTGAATGAAGGCAGCCATCGCCTGATCGAACATCGGCAGATGTCCGCCACCAAGCGCATTAAAGATATTGGAGTGGTTGTCCCATCCGCCCAGTGTGACGGTGCTGAACCGCACGCCAGCTTCCACGAGGCGGCGAGAGAGCAGTAGGCTCTGGCCAAAGTTGTTTCGGCCGTAGGCATCCTTTGTTGCGTCAGTCTCTTTTTTCAGGCTGAACGCTTCACGCGCTTCGCTGGAGGAGAGCAGGGTGTAGGCTCTGTTGTAGAAAGAGTCGATCGCCTTCGCCTGATCGCTGGATTTTTCGTGCGCCTTGAAGGCCTGATCCACGACATCGCGCAGTTCGCGCCTGCGCTGCTCCTTCTCAGGGGTCATGTAGGAGGGAGCATCGAGGTCGCGTACCGCGAAGTTCGGGTTAGACGGGTCGCCGCCGGGGCAGAACGGGCCGAGCGAAGCGCCGAGGAAACCAGGGCCCATTTCGCTGCCGGGCTGCTGAACGGAGATATAGGGCGGAAGAGCAGAGCGTGGGCCAAGCAGGTGTGAGGCTACCGAGCCATAGCTGGGAACGGCGAATCCTGGCAACGGCATAAAGCCGGTAAGCATATAGTGCGTGCCAATTTCGTGCGCCGCAGTTGGGCTGCTGATGCTCCGAACCAGCGTGATCTTATCCATCTGGTCGCCAAGCTTCGGCAGATGCTGGCTTAGCTGAATGCCGGGGACATTAGTACCGATCGCGTTAAAATTACCACGGATCTCAAGCGGTGCATCCGGCTTCGGGTCGAAGGTATCGAGGTGGCTCGGGCCGCCGGCCAGCCAGACCAGAACGACCGAGTCTGCAGTTCCGTTCGTCTGCGCCATGCCGTTCGACTTCGCCGTGGCCTCCGCGAGAGCATAGTACTTGCTCAGTGAAAGGCCAAGCAGGCTGAGAACGCCAACTCGCAATACGTCTCGTCGATGAAACTTCTCGCAATCCCCAAGCCAGTTGTAATCCATCGGTTCTCCCCTTTAGAGCACGCCGGTACAAGTAAATTCGATAAACTATCCGCTTTCGCGGTTACGATCTCATGATCTAACCAGATGACTGGTTAATGGTTGAAGAAGAACTCGCGCGCAGTAACGAGTGCCCAGAGAAGATCCTGGGCTCCTTCGCGCTTATCCTTTGCGCCCTGAATGAGCGTTACCGATTTGGTCAGCTCGGTTGTGTTCGGTTCACGGCAGAAGGTACGGCTATAGAGGTTGCGGACAATATCCTCGTCGGTCTGGGCCTTATCCATCACGACCTTGACGGTATTGCCGTTCCTGATTTTACCCTCGATATACGGGGAATTTATCATGATGAGCGTCTGAACGAGATTCGGCTCCAGCTTCGGATCCATGTCTGCAAGAAATTCACGGTGAGACTGGCCGAATGCGCTCAGGAAGTAGTTCTGTGGCGGCAACGCCGCCTGGACCGCTTTTGTTCGCTCCTGGAAGTTGCTGAAGCTCTCAGAAGCTCCGGTCGCCTGATTCACGATATCCAGCAACGCGGATGCGGGCATCGGCTTCGGGAAGTAGTGCGAGAAGTAGCGATCGTCCATCACATTCGAGTCGTTAGGCACACCCGATAGCTGATACGTCTGCGAATTCAGAATCAACTTTATTAGATACTTGATGTCGTAGTTGTGCTCTGTAAGCTCTTTGCTAAGCGCATCCAGCAGACCTGGCACACTTTCCGGGGTTGTGGCGCGCATATCATCCACTGGGTGCACTACTCCCTTACCGAAGTAGAATGACCAGAGTCGATTGACTGTAGCGCGAGCAAAGAAGGGGTTTTTGGGATCGGTTACCCAGTTCGCGAGGTCGACGACCATATCGTCCTTATTCGCGATTTCTGCTGGCACTGGCATCTTCTCGCCGAGGAAGGTGGCTGGCGCAAGCTTGCCCCGGTTTCGCCCGTTCACCGATTGATTTATTACCTGGCCATATTTGTTGTAGGTAACCACCTGCTCATCCACAAGATGACCGCCATTTATGCCGACCTTGCTCATGAAGCTGGCGAAGTTCCAGTAATCGTCGGTATTCCAGCGATCAAAAGGATGCTTGTGGCACCGCGCACACATCATGCGGACGCCTAAGAAGGCCTGACCGACGTTCTCCATACGATCGTTGGGATCACGCTCAATTCGGTAGAAGTTGGCTGGTCCGTTGTAGTAAGTGCTGCCGCGCGCCGTTATGACATCTTTGACGAACTGATCCCACGGCTTGTT
>CAIXIX010000194.1 GCA_903919615.1 uncultured Chthonomonas sp. | reverse complement strand
GTAACACTGGTCTGGGTGCTCTGGGGATACTCCCTAGCATTTGCCCCAGGGGGCAAATTTATCGGCGGGCTCGCCTATGTGGGGCTCAACCATGTAGGAGCTGCGCCTTCGAGCTATGCGCCTACCATTCCGCACAACGTCTTCATGCTCTACCAGATGATGTTCGCGATCATCACGCCAGCGCTCATCAGCGGTGCGATAGCCGAGAGAATGAAATTCTCTACCTATATGGTATTCATGGTACTGTGGAGCACTATCGTCTATTGTCCATTGGCGCACTGGGTATGGGGCAAAGGCGGCTGGCTCGGATCCGATGGGCTCGGCGCGCTAGACTTCGCCGGAGGAACGGTTGTACATATCAGCAGTGGTATGTCCGCACTGGTGCTGGCAATCCTCCTGGGAAAACGCCGAGCCGCTACTAGATCGCATGATGAAGACATCCGACCTCATAATCTGCCGATGACTCTGATCGGCACAGCTCTGTTATGGTTCGGCTGGTTCGGGTTTAACGCAGGCAGCGCACTCGCCTCTGGTGGTCTCGCTTCATCTGCGTTCTTATCGACGCATGTCGCAGCAGCAACTGCTGGGATCGCATGGATCTTTCTCGAGTGGAAAGCTTCGGGCAAACCGACTGCGCTTGGTTTTGCAACCGGTGCTGTTGCCGGACTCGTCGCTATCACCCCTGCCTCAGGGTATGTCACAGCAATGTCTGCAATATTAATTGGGATCTCTGTATCGGCGATCTCATTCTTTGCAATCACGCTAAAACATCGCTTTCACTATGACGACACACTCGATGTTTTCGGTGTGCATGGTGTAGGCGGCACATGGGGCGCGATAGCCACGGGCCTGTTCGCATCCGTACTTATCAACAAAGACGGCGCAAATGGCCTGTTCAACGGAGGCGGAATCCACCTACTCTCCAAACAGGCATGCGCAGTGAGCACAGCCATACTCTACGCAGTTGTGGTCACCTTTGTGCTTGCCAAGGTGCTGGACAAAGTGATGGGGCTGCGCGTGAATGCCGAGGATGAGGACTCTGGTCTCGATCTAACTCAGCATGGAGAGGTAGGATACGCGTCCCTCGAAGCCGAAGGACCGTAGTCCGCCTTATCCTCAATGTGGCGCCTTCAGCCCCGTGTACTGGCCTGCAAATCACAGACCACATACGGGGCTGTTTACTGTTCCAGGTCTGTGTTCAAGCGAAATGTACCCCGATATTAAACGGCCCTGCAGGTTTCAAGTAACCGGCAAAATGGTATACTTTTGTGTCACATCGTGAAGTCGGTTATTCCAGCATTCTGGTTGTCATTCCGCTGTTAGTTATTTATTGACTGTGCATGCCGGAAACATCTCCGAAAGGCAGATACATGGCGCTCCTCGAATCTCTCCCCGATTTTGTTGAACAGGGCCTCAGCGACGCGCGCCAGAGACGCCTGAATGACAGCTCTGATTCTCGGGCAAACATATCTGATGCGGCGGCGCACGTACATGCGACTCCTGCCGTCGGCTTCACATCCGAAAGCTCCCCGATTGCAACACTCGTAGAAACCGGAGTTGCTGCTGACCCTGCGAATGTGCCCGGTGACGATAGAAACGGCCGAATCGCTCTCGAAAGTGAAATTAAGCGCATCGCATTTGCCACCGACCTGGACTCGGCCGGAAGCTTCGATTCGGAATGGGTTGTCGTCGAGGACGGACAGGTTTACGTCTTTACCAGGAATGGCGGCTCTACGGCGCACCTTAAGCATGTTGTACCGATTGCTGACATTAAGGATGCGAAAGCAGAAACCTATTTTGGTAATGGCCAGCTAGAAGTACACACAAAAAACGAGACGATACAGTTGGTCCGCTTCTCCCAGGCGATCACGGGCGAAGCGAATACCGTCGCGAGGCAGATTACAGCTCTCGCGAAAGGACAGGCGCCTAAGGCAGAGAAGCTAGACGACTCTCGAAAGCGCTGCCCGAAGTGCCGCAGAATGCTCCCTGAGGATACCGAAGTCTGCCCGGGATGTGTAAATAAACGGGCCGTTGTCCTGCGTCTCTTCCAGTTTCTGCAGCCCTTCAAAAAGCAAGTTCTCACGAGCGTAATCGTCATCCTCGGGAGCAATCTCCTGGGTCTGCTGCCTCCATGGGTCAGCAAACTAATCGTTGATAACATTGTTCTACAACAGAAGCAGCACACGCACGATATTGGGCCTATCGTCAAATTTGTGCTGGTACTTCTGCTTGCCAGGATCCTAGGTGGTGGGTTCGACTACGTGGGCAGACGGGTGCAGGCGTTTCTGGGCGCACGCGTTTCCATGAATATCCGCGTCACACTCTACGCAAAGTTCACCCAGCTATCTCTGGGATACTACGATAAGCGCAGCACGGGAAGCGTGATGTCCCGCATCACCAGTGATTCTGAGCAGATTTGGGATTTCCTTACCGATGGCGCGCCCTGGTTTTTTTCCAATGCGATTTCGCTTATCAGCATCAGTGCCATGCTTTTCACAATGAACTGGAAGCTCGCCACACTCCTGCTCATTCCCGGTCCGTTTATATTTGCGCTTAACAAATGGTTTATGCCTCGAGCGCACAAGAAATGGCACTTTGTCTGGCATCGCATCAGTAAGATGCACTCGTCACTTAACAGCTCGCTAAACGGAATGCGAGTGGTAAAAGCGTTCGCGCAAGAAGACAAGGAAGCAAATCGCTTCACGCAACGCAACGAACAGGTGTTTCAGGCGAGTTTTAATGCAAACGCGATGTGGGCTACCTACTGGCCGATCCTTAGCCTGCTAATGAGCATGGGCTCGTTCATCATCTGGATATACGGCGGCATGCAGGTGCTTGGCAGCGCAATGACCCTCGGCACGATGCTTGCATTTGCCGGATACCTGTCGCAGTTCTACAGCCCATTCCAGAACTTCAGCCGCGTGCTAGATTGGACCACACGTTCTCTCACCGCTGCCGAACGCGTATTTGAAATACTTGATACCGAGCCGGATATTCGAGACGCCTCAAATGCCGTTTCAATGCCCGATATCAAAGGCGCTGTAGAATTTGAAGACGTTTCGTTCACCTACGATAAGGCGAAGCGTGTTCTTGATGACTTCACACTGAAAGTAGAACCAGGCGAGATGATTGGCCTCGTTGGACACAGCGGCGCAGGCAAGTCGACCATCATCAATCTTCTCTCGCGCTTTTATGACGCCACGGAAGGCAGCATTAGTATCGATGGCGTCGATATCCGGAAGATAAAGCAGAACGACTTCAGGCATCAGTTTGGTATTGTCCTGCAGGAGCCGTTCCTGTTCCCCGGGACAATTAGGGACAATATCGCTTATGCAAAACCGGATGCGACGATCGATGAGGTGCTTCGTGCTTCTAAAGCGGCAAACTGTCATAACTTCATCCTGAAATTTCCGGATGGTTATGATACGCAGGTCGGTGAGCGCGGACAGCGTCTCTCCGGCGGCGAACGCCAGCGAATATCGATCGCCAGAGCCATTCTGCACAACCCCAAAATTCTGATTCTTGATGAGGCGACTGCCAGCGTCGATACCGAAACAGAGAAGCTAATTCAGGAAGCTATCTCTCGTCTCATACAGAACCGCACCACGTTCGCGATCGCACACCGATTGAGCACCCTTCGGAACGCCAGCCGACTTGTGGTTATGAAGGACGGCAAAATGGTTGAATGTGGTACGCACGACGAATTGATCGATCTCGACGGGGTGTACGCGAACCTGGTTAAGATCCAGAACGAAGTCAACAAACTTAGGGCTATATAGCGTAATCTCAAACCGATTCGATACCTTCATCTATAGCCCTTCGCAACCGCCTCAACATCATGTCTGCCGCATAGTTCGACCCGGCCGCATGATTCGCTCGCTCGCCATTCCGATCGGGCCGAGTCGGCATAGGGTATAATACCCAGTTGAGAAAGGGAGAATGTGTATATTTAATGACCTCTGAAAAGACACCTGAGAAGACGACGAAGAAAAAGAGCGCCCCGAAAGCCAAAGATAAAGCTGTTGAGTCCACCGAAGTAGTTACGAACGCCTCGACAACACCAGAAGTTTCCGAGCAGTCAGCTCCAATAATCGCAAAGGCCGAAACCGAACTGCAGCCCGCCGAAGTAGTTGCAGCAGTACCCGTGGCAGAACCGGAACAGCCTGTAAACGCTGGCCCGGGGGAACAGGCAGCGGCTTTCCGATCCCTAAACCTTAGCGAGCAAACGATGCGCGCTATTATCGAAGCAGGCTTCGAAGCGCCCACACCAATTCAAGAACAGTCTATTCCAGTGCTGCTTTCTGGCCAGGACCTCATCGGTCAGGCACAAACAGGCACAGGAAAGACGGCAGCTTTTGCTCTGCCAATTGCCGATTTACTTGACTCGACCCTGCACTACCCGCAGGCGATCATCCTACTTCCCACTCGCGAACTTTGCATTCAGGTTGCGCAGGAAACACATAACCTCTCAAAGTTCCGACGACTTAAAGTTGTTCCCGTATATGGCGGCCAACCGATTGATCGGCAGTTCCGTGCCCTGAGCCAGGGCGCTCAGGTTGTTGTTGGAACTCCTGGCCGAGTGCTTGATCACCTTCGACGTGGCACGCTTGACCTAACTCGGGTTCGCATAGTGGTGCTGGACGAGGCCGATGAGATGCTCAATATGGGCTTCATCGAGGACGTTGAGGAGATTCTAAAGGACGCTCCTGCCGAAAGGCAGACGGCGCTTTTCTCCGCAACCATGCCACCGCGAATCGCGGCGCTCACAAAAACCTATCTCAAGGATCCAGTTCGCGTTACAATTGAAAGCAAGCGTCGAACCGTTTTACTCGTCGAGCAGAAATACTATGAAGTCGTGCCGAGCCAGAAGGTCGAGGCGCTTTCACGCATCCTCGATATGGAAAGCCCGGGAGCAACGATCATCTTCTGCCGCACACGACGAGACGTCGATGATCTCGGCGAATCGCTGCAGATGCGAGGATACGAGGCGGAAACGCTGCACGGTGAAATGAACCAGGCGGCGCGCGATCGCGTTATGAATCGGTTCCGTGCTGGAGCAGCAGACCTGCTCATTGCAACCGATGTCGCGGCACGAGGACTCGATATTGACCAGGTAACCCACGTCATCAACTACGACATTCCTTGGGATGTAGAATCGTACATTCACAGAATCGGAAGAACAGGACGCGCTGGACGAAGCGGCGAGGCCATTACGCTTGTGAGCCCAAGAGAGCGCTATCAGTTGCGACTCATTGAGCGCGCGATTAATGCGCCAATCAAACCCGCCAGAGTTCCCTCATCTGCCGATATCGCCTATCGCAGACGCGAGATGTTCAAAGAGAAGATTCGAGAAGTGATCACCGCGAACACTTCCGATGGCTACCTTGCGACAGTTGAAGAACTGATGGAAGAGGGAGCGTTCGACTCCACGCAGATCGCGGCGGCGGCGCTCAGCATGCTCTGGCAGACCCAGAAGGGTGCAGCCGATTATGATATCGCGGAAGCGAATGTCGAAACCGAGCGCACCGAAACCGGTATGACCCGACTGTTTCTCCAAATCGGACGGCAAGACGGCATCCGCCCCGGCGACATTGTTGGCGCAATTGCCAATGAAGCAGGGGTTGCCGGCAATGCCATTGGCGCGATCGATATCATGGACCGCAGCACCTTTGTCGAGGTTCCCGAAGCCGAGGCTACGCGCGTTATTGATGCGCTGAACCGAACCAAAATGCGAGGCAAGCGAGTGTATGCAGATGTAGCTCGCCCTCGAACCGAGACAGATGAGCGCGAAGCGCCAGCCCCTAGACCCTTCCAGTCTGGCCCACCCCAGCGTGGGTACGGCAGAGGCCCAGGCGACGATCGGGGTGCCAGACCGGGTGGTCCGCGCACAGATGATCGTGGCCGTGGCGACAGGCCAGGCAAGCGTCCGTTCAGACCTGAGTATGATCCGAGAAAATCGCACAAAAAGTAAGCCTGGATGTCGAGGAAGTCACCAAGTCCACCTGCAAAGAGCCGGAAACTGAAGCCAAAGGGCATAGCAGCAGCAATAGCGCTGCTGCTATGTGCTGCGGCTGGCATTGGATACTGGTGGAACACGCCCCCAATGCGTGCCTACCGGCACTTTAGGGCCGGCCAGAAGTTCGAGGAAAAAGGCATCTCCGCGGCGGCCGTGATGGAATATCGCGCGGCCGTAGATATTGAAAAGACCTACTCCGCGCCTTACCTCGCAATGGCGCACGTTGAGCAGAATAACGGTAACCTCGGAACCGCGGCGGATCTGATGGGCACCGTACTGTATTACCACCCCCACTACCCACACATTCAGTGCAGACGCGCCCAGCTCTACGGGATTGCCAACCGCTTCGAGATGGCATTCACCATTGCAAAAGATGCGATTGAGATAGAACCGAACTGCGCCGCAGCTCACAACGATATGGGAATGCTCTACTCTATCTGCGGTAACGATGCCGACGCGGCTCAGGAGCTTGGAAAAGCGCATAAGTTGGCGCCTACCGATGACGCACTTACGCTCGATTACGCTCGCGTGCTTGCAAAAACAGGTAAATCCGATGAATCGTTTGCGATGGTAGACACGGTACTGACAAAAACGAGACTTTTCAAGACACAGGCCAACTACCTCGAAGGCTGGATACTGAGCGAATATGGCCGCAGCGGAGTAAAGGATTCACACTCGCTGGCCGATGGCATTCAGCACCTTGGCCTCGCACTTGTGGATACGCCGTCACACACGGCGAGCCTGCAGCAACTCGGGATTATCTATATCAGAACTGGCAATCTCGCGGGGGCACAAACAGCGCTGGAAAAGGCGTTCAAAGCAGGTCCGGCCACGCTCGAAATGCTCGACGCGATGGTAGACGTGTACCGAAAGCAAAATAACCCAAATCTAGATTCCGCAATCGCAGTAGACACACGGTATCGCGAAGTCTTCCTGCCCCTCAAACTGGCTCGCCTCGAGTATGTAAAGCGGCCGCTCAACCTCGATAACAACATGGTCCTCGCGAAACTCGAGCTGGAAGTTGGCAATAAGCTAGATGCGTTCAGCCTCGTGAAACTCGTACACGAACGGGCTCCAGAACGCAAGGACGCAGCACAGCTCTTCGAAGATATGATCCATCCAAAGCCCAGTCCAGAACAGCTTATTAACTAGGCCACTTTCAAACAGATCGGTGAGCGGCGAAGCGAGTAGGGCCCTCATTTCCTCGCAAGCTCCTCCATCCCGTTAGCCTCATCTTGGTTCACATGTTGGTTAATCGGTAGGCTAACAACCGATAGGCGATGTATTGGCCCCACGCCACGGGCAAAAGAGACTTCAGGTCGTAACGCTCTCGGTTAGTGGAGTGGTCCCTACTGCCTTCATCCTCCCTAATCGGTCGTTGCCGCACAGGAGCCCTGGTAGAGGACACGGAGAGGGACTTGCATCGCCTACCGGCCGTAGACGCAACATACCTGAGAGATGTGAAACAAGATCAGGTAAAGTGCGATGAGGGCTAGACCGGAATGCCAACATCATCACTTGCGATATGAAGCATTGTTAGCGCTGCCCCGGTCCCATGTACCGCACGGGTAAGGTAAGGGATTAAATGCCCCCCATCTGGTAACCGTCCAAACTGCTAAATAGACATCGACGAGTAGACAGCGTTAAAGACTTCACGGCAGGTAGTTTTACCCTCCGCGATCTTTGTGTAGCCATCGTCCAGCATGCTGCGCATACCCTGCTTGTTGCGAACGTACTCTGTGATCTGTGCCATCGACGCCTGCTTGCTAATGAGTTCGCGCATTTCAGGCGTGCTGATCATGACCTCGAACAGACCAAGTCGCCCCTTAAACCCGGTGTTCCTGCATTGATCGCATCCTGCCCCCTTGTAGAAGGTGTGCTTATCGATTAGGGCGGGATCCAGATTGATCTCAATCAGCTCATCTCGATCTGGCTTGTAAGCCGTCTTACACTTGGAGCAGATCGTTCGTACAAGCCTTTGCGCCATTACTGCCTGCAAAGTTGAGGCGATCAGGTACGGCTGCCCTCCCATATCGAGCATTCTGCCAACGGTTTCCAGCGCATTGTTGGTATGAAGCGTGCTCAAGACAAGGTGACCGGTTAGGCTGGCCTGTATTCCAATGCCAAGCGTCTCAGCGTCTCGCATTTCTCCAACAAGCATTACATCCGGGTCCTGCCGAAGGAAGGAGCGCATAACGCGCGGGAAGGTGAGCCTTTCGGTAACCTGAACCTGTGTTATATGATCCATGAACTCGTACTCAACCGGGTCTTCTACGGTAACAATATTGCGCTTCAGACGATCGAGTTTGTTTATGGAAGCATAGAGTGTTGAAGTCTTGCCACTTCCTGTTGGGCCGGTGACGAGTACCATGCCATAGGCGCTCTGCACAGAATTGGTCCACTTCTGCAGAACATCTGCTGGCATTCCAAGCTTATCGAGATCTACCTTGGCGCCCATTGGGTCGAGAAGGCGCATAACAACCTTTTCGCCATTAAGCATTGGCAGACACGACATTCTGGCGCTTAGCTTACGAGGGCCATACTCCATATCAAGTCGGCCGTCCTGCGGTTCACGCCTCTCGTCAATGTGCATCCCAGAAGCCAGCTTCAATCTGGCCAGGATGTTCGGCACGATGTCGAGGCTGTACTGCCCGACATCCTGCATAACGCCGTCCAGTCGATACCGAACCAGTAGCCGATTTCGCTCTGGCTGAAGGTGAACGTCGGAGGCTCCAAGATCAAGCGCCTGACGCAGCATGAAGTCCACGGCAGTAACGGCTTCAGTTAGGTCTCCGCCCATCTCACGGATCTGTCCGCCCTCACGCATAATCAAGCGAAACGCGCCTGGCCTGGCACCCATCTGTGTCATAGCGATTGCTCCTGTATATGTTGATGCACCGCAGCGATGCCCTTTTTTCGGATCCCTGAGCGGCCGCTCTAACGACTGTCCGGTCGGGACTCTATCTTATCCGCGGCGAACCCACCTAGAAACTCACTTACGTTGCTATTATTGACGACGGTAAAGGCCGTCTTGACTGCCTGTCCGTTTTGTAGGGTACCTGTATTTCCAAAAAAGTCCATCATCGTATCGATGATGCGCTTACCTATTTTTGCAGGTTCAACCGCGACAGTGGCCGTCAAATCGCCGCCTTTTACTGAAAAAAGGGCATCGCGACTGCCACCAAACCCCAGGCAACGCACGGTTCGCTTTTGCGCCCAAACCGCATGCGCTGCCCCACTTGCCATGAGATCACTGCAAGCGTAGATTGTCTTCAAATCAGGATACCGCTGCAGCCACTTAGAAACAATGGTATCGGCCTCCTGTTTTGACCAGTGGGCAGATTTTTCTTCGACGATACGAACATCGACACTATATTTCAGCGCCTCGCGAAACCCGAGAGCCCTTCGATTGGTATGTTCGCCAGGCGATCCATCCAATATCGCAACGAGATCAGGCGGCTCTTTTTTGTTCGAGCCGTTGGTGCTGGTATGTGAAGGCGCAATCAGCGTCAGTAGATACTCGCCCAGAGCCTGTGCGGCGGCATACTCATCATAACCGATGTAAGCCTGCACGTCTCCACGGACGCCGTTTAGCTGATTATGCACAAAGATGGGGATTTCGGCCTGATTTGCCTTTGCAATGACCGCTTCAAGAGACGTCGGGTCCAAACCGCAAACGGAGATTGCATCGGGCTTCTTGGATATTGCCGTAAATGCAAGCGCTTTTAATTCTGCATCGTCCGCATCGCCTGTAGGGGCGTAGTATTGAATGTTGTTCCAGCCGAGGAGCTTCGCCTCGTCTCGTGCGCCGTTTATTAGATCAGAGTTGAACTCTCCCGATGCAGCTGGCGTGATGATGGCGACCGTGCGGGGGCCGGTTGTGGTGGTGTTGTAGTTTAAGCCATCTTTCGAATGAGGATTAGTTGGCGTCTGAGAGTTAAAGTAGCGCTTTGCCGCGCCAAGGCTAATTAGAACTACAATAATAAGTGCCGTGAACGCGCGAATGCGATCGGATTGGCCGTCCATTAGCACCCGTTACCTTCCTCAAATCGCTTGAACTTAAGGCTAGCCCGAATTACTCATGAAATTCGTAATGCAAAGGCGCAGCAAGCGGCGCCACTACCATTCATGAATAATGCAGGCTTAAAGTCCATTATTGATAGTTACCGGCGGTTTCACAACTGATTTCGACTGTACAGGCATCGGCAATTTGACGCCTGGCAACGGCGCACTAACGCCACCCGGGCCAACAGCTATGAGAGTCGTCACCGGCTTGTAGTGGGAACGAATCGTCTCGACTCGAGGCTCTTTGCCCGCGTCTGCAATGGTTCGTCGCCAGATAATTGTATAGCCGGGTGCGCCCTTGTCCTTAACCAGGCGCTTGCCGTGAGGCAGCGTCTTGTCCTGCACAACGGTCGTCGTGGTCGGCGTGGTCGTCTGCTTTATCTTCTCCAGAACGACTTTTCTGCCGGGATTCTTTTTGCTGTATAACCGAAAGGTTAAACTGCGACCTTTAGCTCGCGCATAGACGTAGACTGGCTCTTCGGTATCGTTTTGAAATTGAAAGTCTACTGCGCCGTATGCAACCGTTGCATCAAGTCCGTATGGCACGTATACAACGGGAGTGCAGTGCGGCTGCCGCCTAACCACATGCAGTCCAGCTCTCAACACCGCATTATAAAGTGTGCTAGCCGTCTGGCAAATTCCTCCGCCAACGTCCTCTACATGCCGTCCTTTTACAAAGATCGTAGCCTTCTGGTACCCACCCTCTTCGCTTCGGCGTCCAACGACCTGATTGTAGCTGAACGTCTCTCCCGCTCCAAGTGTCGTTCCATCAATGTGATGGGTAGCGATGGTTACGTTCCTAACTCGCTCCGGAGTGCCGCGGATCCGTGTCTTCATCTCTGCGATTACGCCATCGACATGTGCGATTGCATCGGCGTCGACCGTTGGCTTTAACTCGGCCGTAGCAAGATCGATGGTTACAGGGATTGCAGCTGGCTTTTCCACGCTCTTATCTGCACTGGTCGTAAGCTCCTGCCCACGCTCCGTAGCGGATGCGGATGTTAGCACTTCGTTCCACTTCCGCTTTATCGCTTCAGCCGTTGCCGTAACGTCTACTTCCAGACCATCCTTGGACGGCAGGATCTTAAACTCCCCATCATCCGCAACATGAAGCTTCGCATTTACGGGTGCGTGGTGCAGCATATGGGCCAACCGCTTGATCTCGGCCGTAAGCACGGCAGAATCGACTTGTGCAACCGCATCGATCGCGTGCGCCTCTGCCCGCCCAGTCAGCTTCTGCACCGCTCTATCCGGCAGGCTCTCATGGCCAGCGTCCATTGCCTTCTGCACGGTTGCAGCGATATCAACCCCAAGGCCCAACTGCTTTGCCGTATAGCTCCAGCTGTGCTCTTTTCCAAGAACGGGAGGGGGAGAATAGTGCAGGCTGATCGCGAGATCCGTCAGACTGACGGCAGCGGCTTCAATAGAAGTCTTGACACCATCTTGCGGCTGCTGGCCAAGCGTTAGCCCACCGAAGTGCACGCCGGGCGCAGATGTTCCTGGTGGAAGGTAGCCTGCTGCGCAAAACAGGACTGTACCTGTGACAACGACAATGGCGACCGGAATCACAAATAGATATCGCCGGTTCGCACCTGGGTTTGTTCTGGATCCCGCTGTAATGGTTACTGGCAACGACGACCTACCTCGCCTAAGGCGCAACTCAAACGACTCTTGACGCAACTCGAGTTAAAGCCCTCTCCGCACGACTGAAACTAACCCTCGTCAGGGTAACCGGGCTGATACATTATGGAGGAGGGTATATTGCTCATCGCAACAGACCGCCGGGAGCCGCCATCCGATGATTCAGACTCCAATCGGCCTATCAACTGTTCCAGCTTTTCGTTGTGCTGCTCTAAAAGTTCAAGCCTCTGACGCATTTCGGCAATCGTGGAATCCTGAGGATCCACGCGATTGATTATATTATCCATTACGTGTGGCGTATGGTCGTCGTTTATCTTTAGTCCGTCTTGTTTAACAATTCTGCCTGGAATGCCTACAACGGTGCAATTCGCAGGAATGTCTTTGTTTACAACGGCGTTGGCGCCAACCTGGCAATAGTCGCCGATAGTGATCGGTCCCAGGATCTTCGCGCCCATACCAATTAAAACGCCGTTGCCGATCGTTGGATGTCTTTTGATACGATCAAGGCTCGTACCTCCAAGCGTTACCTGGTGATACATAAGTACATCGTCACCGATAACGGCTGTCTCTCCAATTACGACGCCCATTCCGTGATCGATAAAAAACCTTCGACCAATCGTTGCGCCAGGATGAATTTCGATACCTGTTACAAACCGGGAGAACTGGGAAACGATGCGAGCCGCTGCCTTCATCCTGTACTCCCACAGCCTGTGGGCAACGTGATGAAACCACAGCGCATGCAAGCCAGGATAGGTTAGAACCTCCAGAAGGCTGCACGCAGCGGGATCTTTGGAGAAAACTGTCTGAATATCTTCGCGAAGGCGTCGGAACACTTCGTAGTGTCTTTCTCTGACGGTAAAACCACGATTTGGACTACCATTGTAGCACAGATTGCGCACGTTGGATCAGAGCGCACTTTCGCGCAGCCGCTGAGACCCGATGAAGACATAGTCTGCCTGAATAACAGGATCGTCAAACCGGCTGAAGTGGACGCCAGCGCGCCCGGAGCTGTGCAGAAAGGTCACTGCATCCAGAGCGATGCCAGTATGTGTGATTCCCCTCTTTCCGGGACGGAGCCTGTTCTGAAAGAAAACGATATCGCCACGGATTAAATTCGCTCCCGTATCCTGCCACGTCCCGAGCTCAGGACCGATCGCGGCAATCTGGTAGGCATCACGCGGCAGAGATACCCCACACATCGAGTAGAGCCGCTGAACAAGGCCGGAACAGTCGATGCCGAAGGCAGAAGTGCCACCCCACAGGTAGGGCGTGCCTAAGAGCTGCCGACCAAAATCGAAAACAGTGTTGAAAAGGTCGCCAGCAGGTGTCTCCAGAATAAGACTGAGACTGCACACAGGAACATGACCCACCTTGCGCAATGGCAGCTCGATGCGAGCCCACTCATTACGTACATCAATCACGTGCAGCCGAGATCCCATAGAGAGCCTGGTCACTAAAGATCCTGGATTGTCTGGGTTTAGCAGCAAGGGCTCAAACGCGGCGCAGACGACCATCTCTGTTCCACGTGTGGGAACATCCGCAATCTGGCCCGATAGCGCCCAGCCCTCATAACCATCCTCGGTTCGGACATAGGAATAGTCGTCAGTCGTCTCTAAAACCGTTATCGGCTCCCCGTACAGAGCCTGACTGACGCACTCCGATGAACCGGAGGGTTCACTGCGGATGGTTACAACGTTATGGACCGCCTCAACTCTCATCACCGCTCCATCGCTTGGAAAGTCAACATCAAAACCAGATCCGCCCCGGCGAGCTTTGCAGCTGCGTCAGGGCGGATAATGAACAGATTCGGCCAGAAGGCTAGTTTACAGGTGAATATCCAGCTGCTTCTCGATCTCTGCGGTAATGTCTGCAGTCTTCAATGGGTCTGCGCCTGCTTTGAACCGCGCGGCGATTTCGCCCTTACGATCGATAATGAACTTCGCAAAGTTCCAATCGATATCTCCACAGAACTTCGGATCGGTGTTCTTATCGGTGAGGTACTTGTACAAAGGCGCAATGCCCTCGCCCTTTACAACGATCTTAGAGAACATCGGGAAGGTAACGTTGTACTTGGAGGTGCAGAACTCTTTGATTGTCTTGTTATCGCCTGGCTCCTGCTTGCCGAACTCATTTGCCGGGAAGCCAAGGATCACAAAACCGCGAGTTT
This sequence comes from uncultured Chthonomonas sp., assembly GCA_903919615.1. Classification (GTDB taxonomy): domain Bacteria; phylum Armatimonadota; class Chthonomonadetes; order Chthonomonadales; family Chthonomonadaceae; genus CAIXIX01. Next base: position 1,054 of record CAIXIX010000194.1, on the reverse strand, counting down.
TGTACTTGTCGTAGATCTTCTGAAGGCTCGCGTACTGCGGCGTGTTGCCACAGAACGATGCCACATTCACCATGAGGATGACTTTGCCCTGATACCTGCCCAAGTTCACAACGTTGCCATCGATATCTTTCACAATGAAGTTGAGAGCCGGCGCAACGGAGACAGTGGGATAGGAGGCGACGGTTGGCACCGCGTCTGGCCCTACGGCGTCGGCTGCAACGCCTGCCGCTTTAGCCTCAAACTGATTGTCGAAGAGCTCGAAACTCTTGTCGTGAGTACCATAGTACATTCCGCGAAAATTCCGGGGGCCACCGCGGTTAACGTGGCAATAATTGCACTCCTTGCCCTCTTTGCGGGCATAGGCCGGCCGAGCATTGGCCGTGGTTGAAAGCAACCCGATTGCCAGTGAAGCGCAGGCAAACGCTGCACGTACAAAACGAGACATGGAGTTCTCCTCACGCGAACCCAAGCGCGGGTTCGGCATGCACCGAAACAAGCAGGAGACATAACCTGCCAGTTGTTCTGGAAATCAGTGCAGCCCGGATACTTGCCGGAATCGCGCACTGCGGACCTGAAAGCCCATCCAATAAATACGCTTCAGACCGGCACCATTGTAGCACCTATTCGATCGATTCGGTTAGGGAGCGGAGATGAGGTCTTTAAGTCTCTGAGGTCTGTGAAGTCTTTGATGCCAGTTTAGGTGATTAGGGTCGGTAGGGTCTTTGAAGGCACGAGTAAACGTTGGTAGCTGCGCGGCTTGCTGCGCATCAAACGGATTGCCTTTCATAGGAAGCGCGCTTGGGATTCTGTTTTGCGTTTGCGTCGTTAGGTCTACGCTTCGAAGGAAGCGCTGCTACCGTGATAGTGGTTTTGCAAGAGCTTTCTGGTTCTAATGTCGTTCTTTCGTCCTTTGCTGTACCTGTAGTATAGAACGCTCCTATCGTAAGAGATTCAAGGGGCGCTGCCCCTTGGACCCCGCAAAAGAGGGCTCGCGCGAAACAGGTGGTACTGCCTCAGGTCGCTTCGCTCCACGTTACGAAACTGAATTGAGTCC
>CAIXIX010000193.1 GCA_903919615.1 uncultured Chthonomonas sp. | reverse complement strand
GCCGTCATTAGGCACCTAGCGCTGAACTTATTGGGGCGAGATACAACAACAAAGGCAGGGATCAAAACGAGAAGGCTCAAAGCTGGATGGAATGAACCCTACCTCGAACACCTCTTGCTCAATTAAGATGCGTTCGCCCTGGGATTGTAGGTTACGACGGACATGTCCCTTGCGGAGGGCGTCACATTTCGGTCCAGTGTAGGGGTGCTGCTTGCCGCACCCGATCACAGTTCACATACAGCCACGATCCGGTAGGCGTGGTGCTTACTGCGCACTACTACACAGCCCTTACACTCTTCCATGCATGCCAACAACTTGGCACGTCGTGCTGCCACGTTGGGAGGATCAGTTTAATCGCGAGACCGTCTAGGTTGCTTATGATGCCTGCAGTTATCGCGAGCCACATCCAACCGCCGCCGGCATGAAATACGAGTAGTGCACATGAAGCAAGGAACAGGGTGAGACCCCAGATCTTGGCGGTGTAGGCGTGGAAGGTTGCGATCCGTTTGAACTTAATGAGGTCGATGCAATAGGAGATTGCATCCATACATATCAGGATCGCCAGAGGGACCCGAAACTGGTTGACGATATCGGCAGATCGTGCCCATACGGATGCACACACCCACATATAGAACCAGAAGTCGGCACGGCCGTCCGCGACCCGAAGTGCCTCCGTCGCAACGCCCAGCCGTCTTGCAATCACACCATCAAAGATATCGGAGAGCGTTGCCGCAACAAGAACGGGGCCAATCCAGGCGTGAAGCTTCGGATCCTTCACCACGATGAGCAGGGCAGGACCCAAGAGAACCCGTAGCACGATCAGTGCGGATGGTAAGGACTTCATCGGGTAGTTTGGTAATTCGGTAAATTGGTAATATTGCGCCTTCGGTTGCCTGCCGAAAGTCAGCCAGTTCGATCAGTAATGTGAACGCTCATCCAGCGCGCCTCCAGTTCGCACGCCGTGCCGCACCCGCGTCCCATCCAATTTCAATGCGGTAAACTATTGTCGAAATATTGTACCTATCCAGAACATCAACGCAAAGGAACCAGCTTAATGCGTTCGAACACAGCTCGAAGCCGAGGTGCGATGCCTTTAGGAACGCTCGGTATTCTCTTTCTCGTGCCCGCTCTCTTCGTGCTTGGAATGGGCACCAAAAACGTCGTTACTTCAAGCCGCAACAGCATCTGCACGACGCTAACCTATTCTGAGTTTGCGAAGCAAATGCCCAAAAGCGGATGGTACAGAATTACGGGGACCGTGCTCGACGTAGCGAAGTCGGTCTACTGGGAAGAAAACGGCGTTCCGATTGATGTTTTTGCGCCAGTGAGGCCCACTAGCGGACGCGACACGGCCTCCGGTGATATCTATGTTGAGTTGACGGACCCCAAGACTCTGTCCGGATTCATGGATCTAAACTCGGCGCGCAAGAGCGGAGGTGAAGTTGGCGCTCGCAACTTTGCCATGCAGCACAAGGATATCTTCTTACAGAAGAGGGATATTTCGGGCCTCGTCACGTTCGGCCATCGAGATCCTGTCGGAGAGTGGTCGAAACTCGGGCTGGACGCGGCGAATCTCACGTTCATTGAGGATGGCTGGATTCCGAAAATTGGGCTGGCCTATTTCGAAACCGTAATGGGCCTGGTGTTCACCCTGATCTGTATCGGGATGATGAGTAAGAAGGTGCGAGACCGTAGGGTTTAGTTAAATAACGACTGTATCTTGACGCTCGAACAATTGCATGTTACGATCATCTGCGCGGCGTTTGGTCATAAATAACACACATACCATCTTACGTCTGTGCAGCCAGGATTAACTGACGGATACCCGGCTACTTGCAGGTTCTGTCGCGTTAGCCTGACCATTTACAGGCGGAAGACGGCCTGTTGCACTGGTTTCCAGAGGAGCCTGCAATCTATGTGTAAACTTCAACACACCCGAACCGGGATCCCTGGCCCTGGCAATCGCCGGCTGTCTCACCGGCGCGGGCTTGCTGCGACGCAAACGCAGTCGCCGCAACTAAAACCGTCGGCAAACACAAAACCAGCATGCAAGCGCGACGGACTAAATCGCTAGATTGATGAAGTTCCGCCGTACCAAACCCAAAAACGCTCCCGGCGGATCAATCCGCCGGGAGCCACAAAAAGGTAATCATGTAATCTGGTAATGCGGTAAATTGGCCACTGCGGCTTGCCGCAACTTCCCTCGGCCGCAGGCCGTAGTTCCCGCGAGCTTGCGAGCTACTTGGGGTCTGCTCACGAAACGGAAAATATCGTACGCTAAGGACGTGCTTCTGTTCCACGACCGGGCCAAAGGTTAGCATCGCAATAGAATAGTTTCATGAAATTCGAAGTATGTGATTCTATAGAACCCAATCAGAGTATTCATTATCACTCGTTGCGGCATATGTTAGTGACCAAACCGCACCGAAAGGAAATGTAACTCGTACACTGCGGCAGAATGGCTATTTTTTCCCATCCCCCATGAGAGTAAATTAGTCAAACATATCCTCGTTTGCGGATTTCAATACTTTGCTCCAGAAGTTCAGGTTCGGGTACAGAGCTGCCAGAGCAACCAGGCCTACCCTGAACACGCGTCGCATACATTAGAGCGATGCTTTTCTGC
>CAIXIX010000192.1 GCA_903919615.1 uncultured Chthonomonas sp. | reverse complement strand
GCTCCTGTAGTAAGCGCAAATGGGCCGGCCGCCATACGCGAGAAGCTCGCGCTTAAGCCAGAAACGCCTCTGCTACTCTTCCTGGGCCGCCTTGGTCCCGAAAAACGAATAGACGTGCTGCTCGAAGCCATTGCTATTCTGGCGAAGAAAAATCTACCGGAGCCCCAGAAAGGCTTTAAGCTTGCCCTGGTAGGCGATGGTATGTCCCGCATCGAACTGGGAGAGATGGCCGCGCACCTGGGCATTGAAGATAGACTCTACTTCGCTGGCGAGCAGCCTCATGCTATTATCGGCGATTGGTACTCTGCTGCCGATATGTTTACTTTTTCGAGCCCGAATGAGACGCAGGGATTGGTAATTGTTGAAGCGATGCTTGCAGGGCTGCCGATTATTACTGCAGATGAGGGCGGGCCTCGAGAGATCGTAGTTCAGAACCAAACTGGAATTAGAGTTAAGCTGACCCCCGAAGCTTTTGCTGCAGCCATCGAGAAGCTCTTAACAGATAGAAAACTGGCTCAGAAGCTCGGAGAGAATGCCAAAAAGCGCGCCGATATCTACTCTCCGGAAGCGATGGCAAACGCGGTGATGCAGGTGTATGAGGCAGCTCTAAACGTACCACGCAAAGCGTCGCTCCCTCGCAAACCTCTCATTAAGCGCCCAACTGCAACACTCGACAGAGTGCGATCCAAAGCGTCCCGCAGGAGGCAGCTACCTTAACGGGTGGTTCCTCTTTTTGAATGCTGTCCACGATTTACGCCTCCACGCCAGCGCATTGCTCGCCAACGCACCCATTCCCGCTGCAACCATCGCGCGCTGAATAACCTCCCAGGAGGAGGATGTTCTAAGTCGAATTGCCCAGTAAGCAAGCTCGAACTCCACGACGAAGTCTGGAATGCGTCGATCGGCTAGCAGGCCGTGCAGCCTCAGGACCTTTTCGCGGTGATACCAGTAGGAGAGGCCAGCTTGCCTTGGCGTCGCATGCAGCCAAGCGACCTCGAACACGGGCTCACCTGCACGTGCTCCGATGCGCTTCAGCGTCTTATGAAGCTGAATTCGAAGCTCCTCTTCCGTTCGCGCACCAGGTTTTAGCAGTATCCCACTCCACTGATCGGCTGCGATATCCGTTCGCGCTGATTTTCGTGTTTCGATGTCCTGACATCGTGATTCGTAAAATGCTTCCCAGTTCGCCTTACGCCACTCCTCGGACACGTGCTCTACCTGGGCCAGGCCACGTCGGGCTAGCTCCTTTTCGACAACACCCCCACGATGCGGTTCTGCATAGAGACGCGGCAGCCCAGAACCATAACCGTGGGTGTAGTGTGCCATTTCATGACCGATCGTGGCATCGATGACGGCGACAGGCACGGCAGGATCTGAAAACAATGCGTTGATGAGAATGAGCGTTCGGCCATTGCGGGCAGAGATGGAGCCAAATCGGTATCGTGCACGGGTACCGAAACGGATATCGATGGGGTAACCATTTCGTACGTCGGCAAAGTGAACCGCACGAATTTCAGTCAGTCTTCCCGCTAACCAGGCGTTATCCCTGAACGGAAGTGGTTCCGAATTGGCAGCGGCAATCTGTTCCAAATGCTAGCTCCCCACATTAATGCAAATAAATGTCTGTTAATCATACCGCAGGGAATGCATCACGCCAAGCAAGATGATTCGTCATAGAGCTATAATAGAGCAAATATGGTGAGCCCTCGCGTGCGGGAGTATCGATGTATCTTTGTTCATCTAAACAGGCTATTGCAGGAATTGTCTTCGCGCTGTCGGCCTTGCCCTCCGTAGGCTTCGCGCAATCAAATTCTGCCTTTCATTACGAAATACCTGGTGCAGCCGAAATCCTCCGAGATGACGATGGTGTCAACACCACGACACTGCCGCTTTCGCCAGGCAAGAGCGGTGTGCAGAGGCCAGCGCGAAAGCATCGCCAGGCGCAAACTGCCCCAAGCGCGCCTCCGCCGGTGCGCAAGCCCGAGTACACGTTAAACAACACAGGAAAAGGATACGGAACATTTGGCGGAGATCAGTCCGGCCACGTCGACGGTGATGTTATCATCAACGTGATCGATCCTGAGTCTCACGATTCAGCCACACTTTATGCTGATACCGCAGACTATGATGGCAAGACCGGCATGGTCACTGCCTCAGGCACCGCGGCACATCCCGTGCGTCTCGTGACCGCAGATGGGACGCTCTCGGGTGATCATGTCTCTTATAATTTTGCCGGTAAAACCGGGATTATTACCCAGGCATCGCTCGTATCGGATACCTTCAAAGTTCGGGGCGAATCCATAGAAGCGCGTGCCGACGGCTCCTACATCGCTTACAACGCAATGTTTACGGGATGCGATCACGGAACACTCGACGAACGAGGCGGCGTTCCGGACTACCGCATCAGCGCGCACAAGATTACCATTGTACCAGGCGAATACATTACTGCGACAAGGGTAACGTTCTACCTGGGTCGACAGCGAACAATTCCATTACCATCATTTCGCCGCAACCTTGAAGAGCCGTCCACTGTCAACTCTCTGCCGTTCCCCAGCTATAGCAAGACTAACGGACTAACACTTCACGTAGTCGGCCAGCCATTGATTGAACAGCACACGACGTTTGACTACGACACCTATGCAGGCTTAACACATCTTCCTATCGGCTACTTCCTGTACCAGAACGATATTACGCGAAATACGCCACTCGCGCTTCCTCCGAGAGGTACCTTGCCGTCTCTTGGCGATCCTCTGAACAGCCTACTACAGCAGTTTAACCCGCCAAACTATACGGCGTACACGGCAGGAAGACCGTACGAAGTCTACCCAGACCGCGTGACGTTCTATGGAGTGCTTGGTAACGCTCAGAATATTTTTAACCGGCAAGTGACAGGGCTAACACTCTCCAGACTGCCTGAAGTCGGCGTCCACTTCGGCAACATACTTGGAAAACTCCCACAGGATTCAACCACTGGCCAGAGCCTCCGGATAGATCAGATCCCTTATGCACCTGCGCTGCTTGAGGCGTATACATCGCTCGGAGTACTGCACGAGAGCCCCAGCGGAGTAACCTCTGCAAGGCTGTATACGCGGCTAAACTTCGCTTCACAGCCAATGGTCATAGGCAAACGTATCTCCTGGCGGTATGGCGCTTCTAACTGGCTGAACGGCTACTCACGAGGAAGTGTGTACGAGCTGTTTGCACCGGAAGCCGAAGTCGATTATGTACCGACTAAGACATCTCAGGTGAATGTAGGATATCGCTACCTTACAGATGCCGGCAAGACTCCCTTCGTATTCGATCGGCGCGATATCCGCCATGAACTGCGCATGCAATACCAGGTCGGCGGGCCCTACCTCTTCTCCATTTTGTCCAGATACGATATGGAGAAACTTCGGGCCTACGACGAGGAGATCGCCGTCGTTCGGCGGCTAGACTGCCTTCAATACGGCATCAGCTACAGCGTCAGGATGCAATCCTTTATTGTCATTTTCAATCTACTGCCGGGTCGCAAACCGGCAAGCGCTGCCAGTGCGCGACCGTAACCGGCATCTGGCTCTCTCAGCTTCAGCAGAATAACAAAGTACAATGTTAAGATCCCGGTAAGGATCATATCCACGGCAATGCAGCATACTGGCCGTAGCGGTGTTTAGCGCAGTTGCGAACAGCCCAACACGAACCAGATAAAGGATTAAGGAAGGAACAGAGTATCCGGTATGGCGGCTCAAAGTCTTGAACAGATCGTTTCCCTGTGCAAACGGCGCGGGTTTATATTTCCAGGCAGCGAAATCTATGGTGGTTTTCAGGGCACTTACGATTATGGGCCTCTGGGAGTCGAGTTAAAGAACAATCTGCGAAGGCTCTGGTGGAAACACAACGTCTATGAGCGTGACGACATGGAAGGCATCGAAACGGCCATCCTGATGAGCCGTTGGGTCTGGAAATACTCTGGCCACGAGGCGGAATTCTCCGATCCTCTTGTTGATTGTAAAACCTGTAAGGGGCGCTTTCGTGAGGACAAACTCAAGGACTGCGAGTGCCTCAAGAACCCGAAGCTTCACCCCGGCGAGTGCGATGGCGAGCTAACCGAGCCTCGTCCATTCAACATGATGTTTAAGACGGCAGTTGGCCCGATCCCGGATCCGGAGTCGTTTGCCTACCTGCGTCCCGAAACCGCTCAGGGAATGTTCGTCAACTTCAAGAATGTCCTCGACTCTACAAACCGAAAGCTCCCGTTCGGCATTGCGCAGCAGGGCAAAGGTTTCCGAAACGAGATTACACCAAGAAACTTCATCTTCCGGGTACGCGAACTCGACATGATGGAGATCGAGTATTTCGTAATGCCTGGCGAGGATGAGGTGGCGCACGACGCATGGATCAACGACCACCTCAACTGGTGGGTGGAAGAGGTCGGCCTGAAGCGCGAAAACCTGCAACTGCACGAGCATCCCAAAGAGAAGCTCTCGCACTACTCGAAGCGGACCGTCGACATCCTGTACAACTTCCCAACGCTCGGCTTCGATGAGCTTGAAGGCTTCGCCAACCGAACCGACTTCGATCTTGGCTCGCACTCCAAAGAGCAGGATAAGCTCGGCTTAACCGCAAAGGTGATGAAGAACGAGCACGCAACAGAGAAGCTCACCTACTTCGATCAGCCCAACAATCGGCACATCGTGCCCTACGTAATCGAACCGGCTGCAGGAGTCGATCGAGGCTGCCTCGCGGCCCTGTGCGAAGCGTACGACGAAGAGGTTCTGGAGAACGGCGAAACGCGGATTGTTCTTCGCTTCAAACCGGCCCTCGCCCCAATCAAAGTCGCGGTTCTGCCTCTCGCCCGCAACAAACCCGAAATCGTCGGAGTTGCGAAGAAGATCAAGAACATGCTGCAGGCAAGCGGAGACATGCGCGCCGTCTACGACGACTCAGCAAGCATCGGCCGACTGTACCGCAGACAGGACGAAGTTGGAACGCCGTTCTGCGTAACAGTCGACTACGACACGCTCGGCATGAGCAAAGATGGCGGCACCGAGCTAAAGGATACGGTTACCATCCG
>CAIXIX010000191.1 GCA_903919615.1 uncultured Chthonomonas sp. | reverse complement strand
GGCCTGTTCACGTTCAGTGCCAGCATCGCTGCCGATGGCAACACAGACGTAGTACAGAAGGCATGGGACGCAGAAGTTGAGCGCATTCAGAATGATGGCGTGTCCGAAGATGAGGTGCGTCGCGCGCTCACTCAGGCGCGTGCGTCGGCGCTTGTTGGCGGCGGTGGTGGCGGCAGAGGCGGCGGCGGCCCTGGCGGCGGCATGCAGTCTGTACTTGGCCGAGCCAACGCACTCACCCAGAACGCGATCTTCTACAACGATCCTGGCCGGGTCAATACACAGCTCTCCAAGATCGAAGCCGTTACGGCGGCGGATGTGAAGCGAGTGGCCAACAAGTATCTGAAGAAGGATGCACGCGTAATCCTGATCACCAACCCGGAAGTGGACCTTGGCCTCGAGTACATGAGCGAGCAGGGCAATGCGAATGGAATCCTGAGCGGAAGGGTCGGTAACTAAGTTGAGAAGTCAATCTGCAAAACAGATCCGCTCCGTCGCCTTCGGCGCATCGATTACCGCATTTGCGGGAGTTTGTGCCCTCGCGCAGGATACCTCCGGGATCAGCACCTCCACAAGCGGCGCGGTGATCAAAGGCAAAGCTCCGGTCGCCAAAGAACTGCTGACGGTACGGTTCCCAAAACCAAAATCGTTCAAGCTGGACAATGGAATTTCGGTCTACGTACTGGAGGACCATCGCTTCCCGGCCGTGCGCATGCGCCTCACCATGAGAGCCGGATCGCTGTTCGAGCCAAAGCCGGGCGTCGCAGAGATGACGGCTGCAATGCTTACCGAGGGAACGACGAACCACACTTCGATCTCTCTGGCCGAAGAGACAAGCAATCTGGGCGCAAACCTCAACTGCTCTTCTGGAACAGACACGGCGACCGTCTCCGTTTCGGGCCTGTCGGAATCGATCGATCGGCTTGTCGCCCTTATGGCCGAGGTGGTTCTTCATCCAACCTATCCATCGGACAGGCTCGATCGCCTCAAGTACTCGCAAACCTCACAGGTAGCACAGCGCAGAACCAACCCAACCGGGCTTGCGGCTGAGCTTGCCAACAAGATCTACTACTCCGGCACGCCCTACGAGCGCCATCCCGCCAAAGGGCCCGAGATCGACGCACTTACCCGCGAGGATCTGGTTGCTTACCACGATAGCCACTATGTGCCCAACGGCGCAACCATCGGCGTTACAGGCGATGTTAACATCAAAGCGCTAAAAGCGAAGCTTGGCGAAGCGCTTGCAGAGTGGAAACCGGCGGTCAAAGGGTCGGAGCTGCCAGCGGCAGACTTCAAGCCACGGGACACCACAAAGGTCTGGCTGATCGATCGTCCAGGCTCTGCTCAAACGGTACTGCAGTTCGGCAATCTCGGCGTAAAAATGGGCGCTCCAGACTATCTCGCGCTCGTCGTAGCAAACCGAATCCTGGGCGGAGGGTCATCCGGTCGGCTCTTCCAGAATATTCGAGAGCGCAAGGGCTATACCTACGGCGCCTACTCCACACTGGCTGCCGGCAAATGGCCCGGCACCTGGAGCGCAGCGGCCTCCGTGCGAACTCCGGTAACGGAGCCCGCAACGGCCGAGTTCTTTAACGAGTTCAACCGACTGCAGGATGAGAAGGTAACGGAAGAGGAGCTCTCCAACGCAAAACGGTCCATCGTCGGCGCATTTGCAGGGGCGCTTGAGAGCCCGGATGGCATTCTCAGCCGGGCAATGGAGCTTGTGGAGAACGGACTGCCAGCAGACTACTGGGATACGTATCCCGCCCGCATCCAGGCCATCACGGCGGAAGATGTGCAGCGAGTAGCTAAGCAGTATCTGGGCAAAGGTCGCATACAGGTGATTGCTATCGGCGAGAGGTCAAAAATCGAAGAAGGACTGAAGAAATTCGGCCCAATCGAGATCGTCGATGCCACTCAGCTTGTAGGAGCCGGCGGCGGCCGCAGAGGCAGATAGGTGGGGTGGTAGTTTCGCTGACGGGCGCCCGAATTTCGGGCGCCCGTTCTGTTTTTATATCCGCAGTTAAATGCAAGTTCCCAGACGGTAGGGTCGCTGCTTGCTGCGACCGAAAGTTCCCATCGCGCACGCTGCCACGATCCGGCAGGCGCCGGTCTGGCCCCTCTCCACGGGACAAAGAGATATCACGGCGGTGACGCTTTCAGTTAGTGGAGAGGTGAGGTGAGGACTCTATAACCACATATCGTACTTGGCTAGCCCATTGAGCTTTTTTCCAACGGCAACGAACTGCCATCCAAGGGCTTTTGCGGCGGCGACGTCCCAATGTCCGTCCCCGTAGTAAGTAATGGTGGAGAAGTCGCCAGTTAGCTGACGCAATGCGAGTAGCATTATTTCTTGCCTCTCGCAATGGTCATCTGACGTGACCAGCGGAATGCCTGCCACGGGAAAGCCCGCTCCTGATAGCTTAAGTAGCGCCGCGCCGCGCCAGCCTCCCGCAGCGTACGCAACGCGATGCTGAGGTGAATTGTGCAGGCTTTCCACAAATGCCTTGGCGCCTGGAATCTCGACAAACGCCCCGTGTTCAGAAACATAACCAAGAACGTTAGCTACAAACCGATCTCGAACAGCCGTAACTGTTGCTACTGTCTTGTCAATGCCGTTGTCATGCAAGATCTCGGCCAATATTCCAGCAGCAGTGAATTGGGTGTACATGCTCCAGGTCGGACGCAAGCTGACACTACCGAGGACTTCGCGAACCGCTTCCAAGTACATCACGTCATCAGTCGCGTCGGATTGCAGAAGCGTACCATCTATGTCAAAAATGATTGCATCCATTGTCGAGATACCTAACGTCCGCATAATGTTGAATCTACTAATCCCCCTCCCCGAACCTAATAATGTATCATATCTCGGCCATGTTCCGGAGGCGCGCGCGGTGGTCCCTCTCCCTGCCTTATCTTGTTTCATAGCGCTAGAGATAATCGGGCTGTGTCCGGTAGGCGGTGCATTGGCCCCTCTCCCTGCGAGCTTGCGAGCGGAGAGGGACTAGTGCGCGCCTTCGGAAGCTTGCAG
>CAIXIX010000190.1 GCA_903919615.1 uncultured Chthonomonas sp. | reverse complement strand
TTCTCCCCGAAGAAGCCTGCATCCACAACCTTACCCGGAAATCGAGAATTCGCTGGCGTGGAAGTATCAACAAACGCCCAGTCAGGCAGTTTTGGAGTCTGTCGGGCATTATTTAAGTAATCGTACTCCCTGTAAGTAAACCCACTGTTGATCACGATGTAACGTTTCGGATTGAGTGGGTTGGGGTAGACAAGGATTGGCGCAGTCGTTGCAGCAGAGTAGCTGCGAGAGCCTAGAACCAAGTTCGATGTATTCCATTGGAGTGGCAGGCGGGAGAGTATCGCCTTGAGCAGGCGATTACTTTGTGGATCTCCCCAGATCACAAGATTGCTCTTTGCAATATCAGAGGACGTGATGCTCTTGTCGTCTTTCACGATCGCATCCCCCCTAAATTGTTGCCTCCACTGGACGACTGCGTGGTTCATCTCGGAATCGACCCATGCGCCTACGGCTGCATTTAGCGGCGTTCCCGTCGGTTTTACCATGATGAAGCTATCCATAAACGCATCATCAATCGGCCCTTGCAGGTCGTGAACCTTAGCGATCTTTGTGAGCTTTGCGCCCTTAGTGGTCTTCCACTGGCCGCCGCTGCTAACCAGATGGATTACATAAATTCCCGCAGAGGCTGAGGCAGTCAATGCAACAGATTGTCCATCTATTGTAAGGCTAGATGGCTTACCATTGCTCGTTCCTGCAAGTGATTGGGGCAGGTTCAATGTTAGTGCTGTGGCATTTTCTGTGGAAACTGCCAGTGCGCCACTGGCACTGATCTCGGCATTAATGCGAGCCCGGTCCCAATGCTTCTTCATGCCGTCGAGTGTAACCCACTTCATGTGGTTATACTTGAGCGTCCAGGTCGTGAATTTGACTGCAGTTGGGGCATCATTGCGGCCAGTGGCAACAAGCGCATCTACCTGTCTCGCGACCTCAGCCTTCGCATTCTTTTCGTAGAAGTGGTGGGCGCCTGGACCAATAATATGATTCAGAGTTAAGCCTTCCAGTGAACATGCTTTCACCATCATCTCTGCTGCCTGGCGCTGACTGTCGAGCTCACCGCTGTAAGCGACTGTTGGGCAGTTAAAGACGTTGATTGCATAATCTGTGGCGTCGTAAAGATGCCACAGCTTTTGTTCATACCACGTTGGCCTTAGATCCTCGTTCTGGAAGACCTTAAGAAAGTCGGCAGTCTCGGAGAAACCTGCGCCGGGATTAGCTGCGGCCCAGTCTCCGGCGAAATGCGTCGTAAAGTCCCAGCACGCTGCTCCACCAAGGGAAAAACCTCGAACGGCAATGCGACGTTCGTCTATGCCATAGGCTTTGCGGATAACATCCAACGCCTCGTAGGTGTCGGTTTCACCTGCAAACCGGCTGGGGTTGCAGTATCTGCCGTATGGGCGAAGCACGAATGCACCTGTGGGGGCGAATTCGCCCATCGAATGCTGACCATCGTTAATGAAGTTCACTTCACTAAGTGTCTCGCCACGGCCGTGAAACCAGATATCGATGCGGCTTTGAGGACGATGTTCAAAATCGTACCCAGACGGTACGATGAGAGAATAGGGCTGAACGGAGCCGTCAATCTTGGATTTGTAGCCGCGAATGATCGGGCCAGTTTGCGTTATCCAGGATGGTTTGCCGGCCTTCAGTTCTGCGGCACGCGTTATACCCTGCTGCAGAAGCGCCTTTGCGTTCCGGATCTCATTAGGATTGAAGAACTCATTGTATTTCAAAGCGTAAAACACCGCTTTGTGATAGATCTCAACATCTGGCAGCAGAGGCGGTTGGCCTGCAATGGTCCCAGCGCTAAGCTGCTTGAGCTCGTCAATTGCTTTCTGCAGAGTGTCTAGCCCAAGCTGCAGTTCTGCCCGATCAGAGTCTGCAACTGAAACGCCAATTGGTGGAATATGGCGAACATTCTGTACGCTGTTGTCACCTGCGCCGTCCGCATGACAATGCGAACCGCAGAACATGAAAAGAAGTGCCGAAGCCGTTACATGGTATCGAAATGCTGCCATAGAACTCCTCTATCTGACCGTGTGAACGTGAATTGACCGGTAATTTGTGTTTGATTGGTTACGGCGTAAGCGGCGGCGCAAATCGAGTGCGGTACTGCTGCGGCGTTCCACGCTCACCTATCGAAACCAGGTACGTATTACTGTCAGCGGCAATCTGTATGTGCATGAATACTGCTTTGCACTGCTCGTCCTGGTTTGCTACATATAGTTTACGGCCGGCAAGATCGGCCGGCGGCTGTGCGTCGAGGTACCGATGCTGTTCATAGATCGCCTGCAGTGACCCACAATCCAGGAGATTCTGAAACAGTTGGGGTGTTCCACCCTTATGAGGGCCATTGTTGACGATTGCAACGATAGGTCTTACCGTTTTGATTAGCGCAGGATTGTTACTCTGGTCGATACCGTGGTGCGTTGTCTGATAAACGTCAATCAGCCCAATCTTGTCATTCGGAGCTATAAGGCGGTATTCGAGATTCCAAGTAAGATCGCCGAGGTCAATAAATCGGAAGTTTCCATATCGCAATAGAAAGCCAAGGCTATTGGCATTGTCGCTCGGATCCACTTCGTGTGGCTTATGCAGGGAAGCATAGCTGTTTTTAGCTGCTGGCGACGAGTCGTCTGGAAGTGTCTGTTTGTTTGCAATGAGGCACTGAAGCGTTAAAGGAGGTGTGCCTGGTGCGAGATCGATTACGACCTTATCGCCAGCATGAAGGGTATTTGACTTCCCGCCTGTGGCAGCTTTGTAGGCCGCAATTAGACTTGGGAAATTCTCAGGATCGTCGAGTGTCTTTTCTGGGACGCCTTTGTCGTAGAAATGCGCGATAGGGATCAGCTTTACCAGCGGCTCGACACCACCATAGTGGTCTGAATGCCAGTGTGTGATGATGAGATTGTCAATCTGTTTGAGATGCGCAACATCGTGCGCGACATGAAAGATACGATCTGCATCCCTGCTACCGAGCTTTCCGCCGCTTCCACAGTCAATGAGGACGGACTGGCGGGCGGGCGTCACAATAAGTGTCGCTGCGCCGCCCTCCGTGTCGATGAAGAAGATCTCGGGTCCCGCAGTTTGTGCATGCGTAGCTCCCGAGTAGACCGCAGTAACCAGCATCGCAGCCAGAGATATGCATGTTTTAAGCACTCGTGCCATTGAAATCCTCATTTTAGATCGAATTCGCGTTCTGCATGGTCCACTGAATTCTGTGCGCATCGTTCGAAATCCTCTTCTATTCGAGTCAGAAAGCCAGGAGTTGAGTCTATTGACGCATCACGGGATCGTCCACTATAATTGGCGGGCCGAACGGGTTCGGCATCCGGGAGGAACAATGGAACCGTCTCCAGCTGATAGTGCGGTACGCAAAGTCGCGAAGCGTGTGCTGCCATTTCTTTTCATACTCTACCTTAGCGCGTTTATTGACAGGGTCAATCTTAGCTTTGCAGCAGTAAATTTCAGACACGATCTTAGTTTTTCTAATCAGGCATTCGGCGCCGGCGCCGGCATGTTCTTCATCGGATATTTTCTCTTCGAAATCCCATCAAACCTTGCTCTCGAACGGACCGGAGCGCGAAAATGGATAGCGCGCATCATGTTTACCTGGGCGATTATCTCAGGAGCCATGATGTTTGTTCATACAATAAACCAATTTTATCTGTGTAGATTCATGTTGGGAGTTGCTGAAGCCGGCTTTTTTCCCGGGATGATCCTCTATCTCACCTACTGGTTTCCAGCGTTGCATCGAGCGAGAGCCGTCAGCAGATTTATGCTTGCATCTCCGTTAGCCTCTGTCGTTGGCTCCCCGATGTCACTCGCAATCATGCGCTACGTGCCAAATCTTGCGCATTCGGCGCTTCCTGGCACTTCGGTATTTGCGAACCTAAAAGGTTGGCAATGGCTGTTTTTCATCGAGGCAATTCCGAGCTTTCTCCTCGCTTTTGTTGTTTTGGTTTACCTGACGGATCGTCCGGAGCAGGCACATTGGCTTACGACCGAGGAACAGAATGCACTAAATGGCGTGCTTGCCGAAGAGCGAGCCCATACGGAATCCAAGCATAACCTGAACCTGTGGCAGGCCTTTCGAGACCCGCGCGTGTGGCTACTCACGCTCATATATTTCACGATGAACGTTGGAAACTACGGTCTAGATTTCTGGCTGCCTACCATCCTTAAGGAATTTAAGGGGATCGATACATCGAAGCCCAACATCTACTCCATGCTGCCCTATATTGCTGCGGCTATCGGAATGGTGTTGATTGGTTCTCATTCAGATAAGAAGAATGAGCGTGCATTGCACATTCTCTATCCATGTCTCGTTAGCGGTGTCGCGATGATTGGTTTCGCGTGGTTTCAGGGCAAGTCTCCGTACGGTGCGCTATTGTGTATAAGTATCGCGGCGATTGGCCCGCGAGCAATACTCGGTCCGTTCTGGACTTTGCCTCCACGGTTCCTGACCGGTACCGCCATGGCAGGCTCTATCGCATTCATCAACTCTGTTGGCAACCTGGGTGGTTTTTTTGGCCCAACGGCGCTCGGAGCGCTGAAAGATCATACAGGCTCGTTCATACCTGGAATCATGCTGCTCGCAACTGCCATCATTGCCACCGGATTGCTTGGGCTGAGCGCGCGCAAGCTGGAGGTTTGAAATGCCTTTGAGTTGTGGAAACCGACTTCGTACTGTCCAAACCTTGACCGTGGTTTGTTGTTTCCTCACTCTATTCTGCTGTCGCTCTGAAGCTCAACCCGCAGGAAAGGTTCGGGTAGTCGCCGGGGTGGGCCGCGCTGGATATAGCGGTGATGGCGCCGCGGCATCAAAGGCAACGCTGAGCCAGCCGTTTGCTGTCTGCTTCAATAATCGAGGTGAGCTACTGATAGCGGATACAGCTAACCACTGTGTTCGAAAAATCGACCACAACAGCGTCATAACTACGATTGTAGGAACCGGCGCCCAGGGTTACACGGGCGACGGAGGCCCCGCTGATCGTGCAACTCTTAACGAGCCTTACGCAGTAGCTTGCGATGCGGAAGGCAACCTGTTCATTGCCGATCGACTAAATGCTTGCATCCGTTTTGTAAATACGAAGGGGTTAATCTTTACACTTGCAGGCACCGGTTCGGCTGGCTACTCTGGCGACGGTGGTATCGCAACACGAGCTCAGCTTAGGGAGCCAACGGGCCTCGCGCTCGACGGTAAGCATGGTTTGTTTATCTCAGACACATCCGATAACCGTATCAGATGCATTGATCTCAGGAGTGGCATCATTACCACGACTGCGGGAAATGGAAGTCAATCTGGTGCTGGGGACGGTGACCTTGCCACGGAAGCATCGATAAATGGCGCACGGGCAGTAGCACTCACTCCGAAAGGGAATCTGCTCGTTTGTGAGCGGTCGGGTAACCGAATACGTGAGATTGAGCAGAGGCTTGGGATTATTCGAACAATTGCAGGTACCGGCAAACCTGGCTACATGGGTGATGGACGAGCCTCTATACTCGCTGCATTTAATGGCCCCAAATGGGTTGAATGTTCGTCCGACGGAACAATTTATGTTGTCGATACTGAGAATCATTGCATACGTAGTATCGCGCAAGATACCGGTGTTGTTAGGACGGTTGCTGGAGATGGGCACAAAGGCCCGGAGGTGTCGGGTAACTCCGTTAGATTGAGCCGGCCACACGGGTGCTGTGTCCACGACGGTACTCTGTATATCGCCGATACGGAGAACAACAGAGTACTCGCCATAGCTCTAAAGTGAATTTTGAGTTATAGATCCGACAAGAAGTCGAAAATCTTGTCACTCGAACCGGGAAGACCCTCATGTCCGAAATCCGGATAGATTAGCAGGCTCTTCTTAGATTTTATTCGATTATATGCGGCAAACTGCGTCGATGGCGGACAGATCGTGTCCATTAGCCCGATAGGCATAAGTATCTCAGCTTTGATTCGATCGGCTAGATGTTGATTGTCGATGTATCCGAGTTTCTGGAATATCTCGGCCTCGCTCTCATGAAGCGGATCGAAGTTACGGAAGTACTGTTTTAACTCCTCGTAAGCAGCGACAGCGAGATCCATCTCCCATACCCGCTGGTAGTCGCATAAGAACGGAAAAACTGGCGCAGCTTTCTTGATACGGGGCTCCAGCGCAGCGCAGGCGAGTGTCAGCCCGCCACCCTGTGAACCACCTGTTGCTCCAACCCGATCCGCATCGACTTCAGGAAAGCCCATAACAATTTTCGCAAGTTGCGCGGTGTCGAGAAATAGCGATCTAAACAGTAGCTTTTCAGGAGCATCATCAAGACCTCGGATAATATGACCGCGGAGTGTATTGCCTTTGACGCCGCCAACATCCTCGGAGTAGCCTCCCTGACCGCGACAGTCCAAAGCAGCTACCGAGTAACCCTGAGATACGTAGCTCAGCTTATCCTGCCAGTCGCCACAGCTGCCACTGTAGCCATGAAACATTAGAACCGCTGGATGAGGGCCTGAGTCTCCTTTAGGACGTAGGTACTTAGCGTGTACACGCGCTCCACCAACACCCGTATAAAACAGGTCGAAACACTCAGCCGATTTTGTCTTTAAACCATGAGGTCGAAGTTCTATCTGTGGGTCGATCGCCTGCATCTCTGCGATAGCAGTCGCCCAGTACGCATCGAAATCCGCCGGCCGCGGATTTCGACCCTGATATGTGTAGAGCTGCTCTAGCGGCATATCTACGAGTGGCATAGTTTTGTCTCCTGCACGTGAATAATATATTGTTTCTACTATAATCTGCATGTGGCCGTTAGGACGATGTCTTGTCCCATTGCCGCAGCCTCTGGATAGAGACCCCAGTAGACTTCGTTCGATAAATGGTCGATATTGCCGTTCGTTTTAATGATTTTTCCCGGCAGCTTGATGCTGAAGGTCAGCGAGACAAGGGATCCATTATCTTTGGACGGCGGCTTAGTGGGGTCAAAATCGGTCTTACCGGCAGTGCTCTTAAACGTTTCTGCCACAAGTTTCTCGACGGCAGTCGTGCGTTGGGCAGCAGTAAGTCGGCTGCCATACTCATCCGTGAGCGCCGCGGCCAGCTTTTCGCCCACCTCGGCTGAAATCTTATGTTCTGCGAGATCAGGCGCCATCATTGCCTGAGATAAGATTGTCGTGAAAAGCGGTTCCGGTGGTCCAAGGAAGACGCGCATGATATCGCCGCTAAGTCGGGTGGACACTCGCTTCAAACTGGCGTCTGTCGCTAACCCTGCCGGGAGAACAGCTCTCAGGTGTTTCACGACATCCACATCAATCAGGGATGTTGTGGGCTTTGCCCCCACCCAGTGAATAGTTTCCGTGTAGGTATACTCACCAGGGCCAGTCTGCTTAACGCTGCACTGATTCTGCGAGCAGGGGACGTATCCCTTATCCGTCTTTGCTTTGCAAACGACGTCGTTTGAGAGGGATTCGCCTGGTTTCATCGATCGGGTACACACCAGGAACTCATCTGCATCTTTCTTTTCGTGAGTAATTACCCATGGAGCGCCAGGCACAGCAAAGGTATCCTCCAGCTTTGGAATCGGCACCATTCCACCTGTCTTGTCCGGTCCTGGCCCGTGGAGTTCTACTCTTCTTATCCAGGAACCGTCGGAGGCAACTTTTGTAACAACCTTGCCACGTGAACATCCGGACAGAAGCAGCGCCATGGGCAACATCACGGACCAGAAGCGTTTCGTTGCCTGTTGGTTGCATTTCGTGTTCGGCATTGTGATTTTCTCCCAAAAACTGGTCAAATAAGGCGATATCAGACGCCTTCTAGTAAAACTGACACCGGCTATTCCGGTATCTAAAGCCGTAATTCCTTCAGGTGCAGCGTAATTTGAGGCGCCAGAAACAGAAATCCGATGTACCGTCGTGTTACGATAATGTACACTGATGGCAGTAAATACACACAAGGTGCGCTGATAAAATGGCGGGAAGCACATTCGGTTCGGTTTTTAGAGTAACAACCTTTGGGGAGTCGCATGGCCCAGCGATAGGTTGCATCGTTGATGGATGCTGCTCAGGCATTCATATTTCACTTGCCGAAATTCAGCAAGATATGGATCGCAGGCGTCCCGGTCAGAGCCGCATTACAACGCAGCGTCAGGAGGGCGATGAAGTCGAAATCCTGTCAGGTGTTTTTGAGGAAATTACAACAGGTACGCCAATATCGCTTATGGTTCGCAATCAAGATCAGCGGAGCAAAGACTACTCGGAGATGTCCGGACTTTATCGACCGTCGCACGCAGATTACACCTACCAGGCGAAATATGGACTGAGGGACTGGCGTGGCGGTGGCAGATCTTCGTACCGGGAAGCCGCAGGAAGAGTGGCGGCCGGAAGCATCGCACGTATGCTGCTTCGGCAGGAGTGCAGCGTGGAAATTGTAGCCTATGTCTTGCAAGTTGGTAATATCAGAGGCGCAGTCGATATCACCACAGTCTCGCGTGACATAGTTGAATCTAACATTGTCCGATGTCCGGACCCAATCGCAGCTGAGCAGATGGTCGAAGCTATC
The DNA here is from genome assembly GCA_903919615.1 of uncultured Chthonomonas sp. Taxonomy (GTDB): domain Bacteria; phylum Armatimonadota; class Chthonomonadetes; order Chthonomonadales; family Chthonomonadaceae; genus CAIXIX01. The sequence continues at coordinate 8,250 of CAIXIX010000190.1, read as the reverse complement.
GATCAAGCGCGTCGCGATGGCGACTCCCTTGGCGGTATTGTTGGTCTCGTCGTCCGGAATGTTCCCGTTGGATTGGGCGAGCCTGTATTCGACAAGCTAACTGCCGATCTGGCAAAGGCGATGATGTCAATTCCAGCCACTCGAGGTTTTGAGATTGGCGAAGGGTTCGACAGTGTAACGATGCGAGGCTCTACGCACAACGACCCGTTCGTGATGCGAGGAAACAGCGTTCGAACCAGTTCAAATCATAGTGGGGGAATTCAAGGCGGAATTTCAAACGGAGAAGATATCCTCTGTCGCGTAGCCTTCAAACCCACCGCAACCATCATGCGAGACCAGGCTACGGTAACAACTGCCGGTGAAGAGACGTATTTTAAAGCTAAGGGTCGCCATGATCCATGTGTGCTTCCGCGAGCGGTGGCTGCAGTAGAAGCCATGGCTGCGATCACTCTGGCAGATCACTACCTCCGACAAAGGTCTCAGACGTAGGATTAACTGCCGCTGCATTTGAAACCACGGTACTCGGATCATCTGGTCACAAGCAAGGGCATCAAATGAATCTCGTGAAAATAGTGGCGCTAGCCGGCATCGCGGGGATCGTAATTGGGATCGTTGGCATTCGCCTTCCAAATGCACAGGACGTTCGCAGAAACAGGAATCCTATCTCGCAAGTTGTAGCTCGAGATGCCGGTGTTCCTGTGCCTGAGATTTCCGGATATCATGATTGGAAGCATGTCAACGACAAGCCACAATTCATCATGTCCAGGCTCGACCTACTATGCAGAAGCCCGTTCCCCGAGGAGATTGCAGCTGAAAAGTTGGATCCGCATGTTCGCCACTACATGCTCTGTTATGTCAATGCCATTGGGGAACACGCAATGTTCTCGGAGAAACACCCCCGATTTCCGGTGGGATCTGTAGTTTTGAAAGAGAAACGTGATTCTGAAAACCCGAAATCGCAGTGTATGCTGGTGACAGCAATGATAAAGCGAACTTCGGGTTACGATCCTGTGCATGGCGATTGGGAATATGTGGTGCTCTCCGGCGATGCAGGCACACTGCAGGCGCGAGGGAAGCTTGAGAACTGCGGCGGATGCCACGCGCAAAAGCGCTCAAACGACTACGTGTTTCGGGATGAGCTCGGCGAAAAGAAACTCGCACTTCTGCGCTAGCAGCACTTCTCAGGTAGGTTCGCATTGCGGTACAATGTGTTAAGTTGTTGACGCCAGAAATTCGGCTTCAATGCCGTTGTTACGCGTCCTAACGTTCCACGCCCTTATGCAAATACAAGAAGGAGCTACCTCTTGTCACGTTCCGTAATGGAAATTTCCGTTCACGATTCCGGCACGCCAACGCCCAACTTCGGGCCTGGCGGTTCGCCTTTTGTTTTAGCACGGTTAGACGACCTCGTTAGCTGGGCCCGCAGAAACAGTCTGTGGCCACTGACTTTTGGTCTAGCATGCTGCGCAATCGAGATGATGGCGTCTGTTTCATCGCGCTTTGACCTCAGTCGGTTCGGCGCCGAAGTATTTCGCGCTACGCCGCGCCAGGCAGATGTTATGATCGTCGCCGGACGCGTATCAACGAAAATGGGACCAGTGCTTCGACAGATTTATGATCAGATGCCGAACCCTAAGTGGGTGATATCTATGGGCGCCTGTGCGTCTTCCGGCGGCGTCTACAACAACTACGCAGTTATTCAGGGTGTGGACCAGATCATCCCGGTCGATGTGTATGTGCCAGGCTGTCCGCCAAGTCCAGATGCGCTCATCTATGGCGTCATCAAACTGCAAGAGAAAATTAAGGCTCAGGGCTCCGGTAATCTGTGGGAATTGAATCCCGTAGTCAGCCGCACTGGCGTGGATCCGGAGAGGGCATAGTACCAATTATGGGATTTCTTTCTGGCATTACTCGGCGTATAAACGAAACGAAACAGGCAGCCATGGAACCTGGGCTTGGCGCAAAAGCCCTGGCAACTGGTTTTGGGATTACCTTCAAGCACTATCTTCAGCAGCAGGTAAAGGCTCGTCCCACGGAGACCATACAGTATCCAGAAGAGAGACGCGAGCAGTTCCCAAGAACGCGATGGCGGCATGTTTTAACCCGTTACGAAAACGGCCTGGAGAAGTGTATTGGCTGCAGCCTGTGTGCAGGAGCATGCCCTGCACGCTGCATCTACGTTCAGGCTGCTGAAAACTCCGATGACCAACGGTACTCTCCAGGAGAGCGCTATGCCGTTAAGTATGAGATCAATATGATTCGGTGCATCTTTTGTGGCTTCTGTCAGGATGCATGTCCAACCGGAGCCATCGTGCTTCGGAAGGATTTTGAACTCGCGGATTATCATCGGGATGATTTCCTTTATACCAAGGAGATGCTGCTTGAACCGGCTTCTATTCTTGGCCTTATCCCGCTTGAGGCCATCGGCACTGTGGACCGCAGCGAGGCGCATTAGCCCGTTGCTGCCAGCTACAGTTTGATATCGATATGAATGCTCTCCGGATGCCAACGGCATTCGGAGAGCATTTTGCTAACTGAATCTGTCTTGTGGTGCTAATTGTGATGACGCTTGATTTAGAATTCGCCAGGAGAGCCTGTTGACTGAAGCGCAATCCAAGAGATCTCGATCAGAAAAGGCTACTTCTATAAAGAAGGCGCGTGCACGTGCTGGTGCGACGCTCGAGGAGTTCTTTGGTCCGGATGGTCCCCTGGCCGACGCGCTGCCAAACTACGAGTTGCGGGCTGAACAGCTAGAAGTTTCCCAATCAATCGACAACGCGATTAAGCGTGGTAAGGCTTGCCTCGCAGAGGCAGGCACAGGCGTTGGCAAGACAATGGCCTACCTCGTTCCTGTGATTCGTGCTGCAATGAAGGGCAAGCGCACCGTTATCAGCACGCACACAATAAGTCTTCAAACTCAACTTGTAAACAAAGATATTCCGTTAATTATCGGGCTTATCCCCGGCGCAGCAGAAACGGTAAAGTACCAGGTAATGAAGGGCCGTGGTAACTACCTGTGCAAACTCGCACTGGAACAAGCTCGCGATGATATATTTCTGAGCGCAGATCCACTCTTTAAGAAGGTACAGAAGTGGGACCGAGACCCGGACTGTACGGGCGATGTTGCTGACCTTCCGTTTGCATTCTCTGCCTGGAGCGAATTGACGTCCCTTCCAGAGATGTGTCCCGCACAGCAGTGCAAGCTGTACGAGGCATGCCATCTATATACGGTTCGCCGTAAAGCTGCCGACAGCAAGATAATTATTGTCAACCACGCCCTATTTATGGCGGATTTAGCGCTTCGGCTAGACGATCCAAATGCAGGAGTGCTTCCAGAGTACGAGTGCGTTATATTCGATGAGGCACATCATCTCGAAGAGGTGGCTACCAGAACCTTTGGCATTGAGTTTGGTTCGCGACGCATTAGCAACCTCATCGATCGCATAAAGCGGATTAAGGAAGTCGAGATTGAACCCGAACGCCTTTCGGCGCTTGATCAACTCAACACTCAACTATTTACGCCATTTCAACAGGCTGGGAAATCCGAATTTACAGTAGAAGAGGCAATTCGGCCAGAAGCAAGAAGCGGGGCAGAAGAGACCGTTGAATTAACCTGCAACGCAATGTCTGAGCTTCAGAACAAGCTTATTGATGCGGCAAAGCAGAATGCTGAAAGCAAGGAAAGACTAGACGGACTATCGCGCATGCTTGGCAAGGCACGGGAAGAACTGCACGAGCTGTTCTTTCTGGATCAAACCGAAGCCATCAGGTGGGGCGAAGTGGAGACGGCCCGTAGGAACAACAGCGTCGAGAGCCGCGTTTCTTTACACCTGACCCCCATCAGTGTCGCTTCAGTACTCGGTCCTGCTCTCTGGAGCCAGACGGAAACGGGTACTGGCACCGTTGTGCTTCTTTCAGCGACACTTTCGAACTCTGGCGGCTTTAGCTACGTTAGGCAACGGCTCGGCGTGCCGGAAGAGTGCATCGAAAGTATTGTTGGCAGTCCCTTCGATTATAAGAGCCAGGCGCTTCTTTACGTTCCAGCACACCTTCCCGCGCCTGAATCTGGACCGCAATATGCGGACCTTCTCGCGAATGAGATTGCGAAGGTCGTCAAGTTGACGAAGGGCCGTGCCTTTCTCCTCTTCACATCACGAATGATGATGAACGCAATCTATGAAAGACTCATTGGCGCTGTGCCTTTCCCACTCTACAGGCAAGGCGATATGCCACCTGGACGTCTCGTTGAAGAGTTCAAGAATAGCGGCAATGGCTGTTTGCTTGGTCTACAGACGTTCTGGGAAGGTGTCGATGTTCAGGGCGAGGCATTAACATGCGTCATCATCGACAAACTGCCGTTCGCAGTACCGGACTCACCGGTTACACGTGCCCGAACTAAGGCGATCTCAGAGGCAGGTGGAGATTGGTTTAAAGAATTTTCAATTCCGCAGGCGCAGATACGGTTGAAACAGGGCTTTGGCAGACTGATTCGGACGCACAACGATCGAGGGATCGTCTGCATTATGGATACGCGGCTACTCACTCGCAACTATGGGGCTGAATTCGTTAAGTACCTACCTCAAACATCACGAGCGAGCAAATGGAATCGCGTTGAAAAATTCTACGAGACGATCTCAGAAACACTGATTTCAGTTCCTGCTCATAACGAATCTCCGGATACCCCACCTGAACAAACACTGTTAGAGATTTGACACCAGTGAACATGGCGCCAATCCGTGTCGTCTTCTCATCTGTGCCGAATGATCCCTAAACTCCAAAATCCATTTCATTTCGCTAAGGAGTGAATATGACGACTATGACTATACACAAGGCCCACGCCGCGCGGATGCTGCTCACATTGGCGTTGCTTTGCGTCAGCGAAGGCGCATTCTGCCAGGCAACAGAATTAGCGACAGCACAGCTCGATCACATGCTCCGCACTGAGTGGAAACTGCAAAACATCGTCCCAGCCCCGCTTGTGGATGATGCCGGGTATCTGCGCCGGGTGTATCTGGATATCGCGGGAGTTATCCCTCCTCCACAGGTTGTTGAAGATTTTATAAGTGATAAGTCTGCGGCCAAACGAGAGAAGGTTGTCGCTGATCTACTAGATGGACCTGGCTATGTACGGCATTGGACCTCCTATTGGGATAACTTGTTGATGGGCTCGTTTCGCAGCCAGGTTGTCGACCGGGGGGCGTTCCGCCTCTGGCTCGCATCTGAATTTTCGAACAACGCGCCTTGGAACCAATTTGTTTTCGACCTGATTACCGCTTCGGGCCAGAACAGCGCTGGTGGCACGCTTAACGAAGCGATGTCTGCGCAGCCAGAGCTAACGGACCTGAAGGTCGCAAGGAAGCCTGAGGAAGTTAACGGTGCCGTCAACTGGACCCTGAAATTTCAGGGTAAGCCCGAAGACCTATCTGGTACCGTATCACGCCTTTTTCTTGGCGTACAAATCCAATGTGCGCAATGCCACGATCACAAGACGGAGAAGTGGAAGCGAACCGATTTCCAGAGTTTTACCGCAAACTTCATTAACACGCGCCCTAAGCCGGTCGATCCTAAAGCCTACATGAAGGGAAATGTGAGGCAAGTAGATCTGGAGGATATCTCGCGGCCATTTCAACCGCGAGGGAAAAACGCCACTCTGATTACAGATTATGCGTCTGCCGCACCGGCATCTTTGGATGGATCTGACTTCTCAAATGTCGCCAACAGACGTAAGGCGCTTGCATCGTGGATCGTCGCTGACGAGAACCCATGGTTTGCCGAGGCTTTTGTCAACCGAATGTGGTCTCACTTTCTCGGCCGTGGCTTTGTAGAGCCAGTGGACGATTTTCGCCCTTCTAACCCCGCGGTTATGCCCGAGTTGCTTAAGGCGATGGCTGTCGATTTCAAGGCCCATAACTATAATGTAAAACGGCTGATCAAACAGATATGCGTAACACAAGCGTATCAACTTTCTGCCTCGGCGATGGCAAAGCCGGGCCAGGGCAACCTTTACTGGGCAGATTTCAGACTGAAAGCGATGGAACCGGATCAACTGATGGATTCGCTTGTCCAGGCCACGAATGTGATGCCAGTTCTGGAACGTTCGGTCGGCTCTAACTTGCAGCAGATCAAATATCAGATGCAGCGTCAATTCCAGTTTCTGTTTGATGTGGATGAGGAGTTCGAACAGAAAGATTTTGAAGGCACTATTCCTCAGGCCCTGATGCTAATAAATGGTTGACTGTTAAACACTTCGGTACGACCGATCCCAGGCACCGCCCTGGCTGAAGTGATGTCTATGCAAGGAAATGATAGCGGCAAGATAAGGTCGTTGTATCTGCGAAGTTTGTCCCGTGAACCAACGCTAGCAGAAACCAACCGGTGGATCAACTACCTAAACGCAAGGCGAGAGACAGTTACCGATAGCGCACAGCCAACACAAAATGCACCTATCGATAAGGTTCGAAATGGAAACAAGAAACAGTCACCGACGGGCAGTTTTAATCCCCTTGCAAGAGCCGTAGGCAGGATTGGTATGATTAATCAATCGCCGAAGCAGCAAGCATATGAGGATCTATTCTGGGCGCTGCTCAACTCAAGCGAATTCGCCTTCAATCACTGAGATGTAACTGGAGACTAAGATGGTTAGCAACAACGACTATATTCTCGATGATCACGATGATGAAGATGGGACTGAAATTGGAAATGCGTGCGCCGGGCCGGTCGAGGCATTCACATCGCCAGATAGACGTGGGCTGATTAAAATGGGCCTTGGTGGTGCGCTCGGGATGATGTTTGCAAATTGGCTCAGTCCGGCGCTTGCGCAGGGAGCAGCAAAACCGATTGGAAAGCGGCCCAAGTCTTGCATACTTCTCTGGATGAACGGCGGCCCCAGCCACCTGGATACGTGGGACCCGAAACCGGGTGCAGTTAACGGTGGACCATTTCGTGCGATCAAGACGCGTGCAGGGGATGTACAGATCTGTGAGCACCTTCCACAGGTCGCCGATGTCGCAGACAAGATCGCCATCGTTCGCGGTATGACAACGAAGGAGGGCAACCACCAGCGAGCGCAATATTTGATGCATACTGGCTATACTCCGAATCCGACGGTCACGCACCCATCACTCGGTGCGTGGGTAAATGAGGAGCTCGCAGACCCAAACTACGACCTACCCGGATTCGTAAGTATCAGCGGACCCAGTTATGGTGCGGGTTTCCTGGGAGTTCAATACGGCCCATTTGTTATCCAGAAACCGGGCCAGATGCCGCAAAACGTCTCCTACGCGTCGCGTGTTAATGATTCACGTTTCGATCAACGCCAACAGGCGCTCCAAATTCTGGAATCGGACTTCGCAAAAAGGACCGCTGATATCAAAGTGACTGGCAGAGAGGCGGTGTACTCTCATGCGGTCAAAATGATGCACTCCCCGCGTCTGAAAGCCTTCGACCTTACGGAAGAGAGTGACGCTGTAAAGGCAGCCTATGGCGATTCCGACTTTGGACGCGGATGCCTTACGGCGAGAAGGCTTGTTGAGTCCGGCGTGAGGTTTGTTGAGGTAGTTCTGGACGGCTGGGACACGCATCAGGACAATTTTAATCGCGTCAAGAAACAGATGACAACCTTTGATCCTGCGATGGCTATGCTTATCAAAGACCTCGGTGAGCGGCATCTTCTAGACGACACTTTGATTGTCTGGATGGGGGAGTTCGGCCGCACGCCGAAGATCAATGCGAATGAAGGTAGAGATCACTTCCCGGGAGCATGGAGCGCAGTGCTGGCGGGAGGCGGAGTTCGTGGAGGCCAGGCTTATGGAGCCACAAGCGAAGATGGCACAAAAGTGGTGGATCGTCCAACTCCCGTCTGCGATCTGTTCGCCACAATCGCAGCAGTTTTGGGGATGGATCTGACTAAGACATTCATGACGCCAATTGGCAGGCCGATTAACATCACTGAGAAGGGAACCCCAATCAAAGATCTGATCGCATAGTACGTTCCCGACGGTTTTGGCATAGATGTCGGTATTCGACCGACAGGCGCAAGACCTGTCCCTCCCCGCGAGCTTGCGAGCATATGAGTGAGAGGGCTAATAATATATCATATCTCAGCCAACTTCCGGAGGCGCGCATTGTTACCCTCCCCTCCGAGCTTGCGAGGGCATCGGGGGAGGGCAAGGGTGGGGGGCGAACACTCCGAAAACAGGGAGCGGCCCAGTCCCATGAGTTCAGAATTTCAACTACCGCTGTGCCAATTAG
>CAIXIX010000189.1 GCA_903919615.1 uncultured Chthonomonas sp. | reverse complement strand
GGCATTGTAAATGCCTTCAAAGATAGGATTATCGCCTGTTCCTAAACCAAATCGGTACGGCGAAATTGAGCGATCACCCTGTTGCACTGCGAGTAAAGCCTCTAAAAAATGCGGTGAGTGTATATTCGAGACCTCCGCAGCGTCTGCTAAACTCGGGGCAATTACGTCTAAAACGGTATCCGTTAATCCGTAACACTTGAGCAGTTCAAATGTTAGCTTTAACCTTGCAGGCTTCATAGGGTGCGATGGGCCCATGTTGTAGCGCAACAGGTTGTCGGAATAGAAAAATGGCGCAACCGGCATCAAGTCCCCCTGTTTGCCCAGGTGCAACACGGTTAAATGAGCGTGTTGTACCATGCTGTCACAACGATGGCAGCAGATCGTTAATATATATACAGGATACATTAAATCGGCTCGCGCTCGAGCAGACCGAACGGATTATCGCCGCGGAAGGCACCGTTACTTTCACCAGGCTACGAGGAGGAGATACTATGAAAACGTCTCTTAAAGCTATAACGATGTTTACGGTATTTGTAGGTGCAGCCCTTTCTTTAACCCTTCGTCCCGTGCCAGCCCTGGCACAGGATGCTGGTTTTAAGGTAAGCGAATCTCAGACCAATGAACCCCCGACCGCAGGAATTCGAATAGCTAGAATTGAGTTTGTCACAGGCAATGTAACATGGAGGCCAGATAGCAATTCAAACTGGCAGCCACTGCGACGACTAGCCTCCCTGAAGCCTGGCTCGCAGGTTTGGGCCGAAGGTGAAGGCAAGGCTGAAATTAAGTTTGACGATGGCGCCGCAGTGCGACTTGGCCGAGGAGCAATCGCAACTCTAGATGCGCTATACGCCGACGCTCAAGGGCCGTATACCCGAATTTCGATCACGACGGGTGTCGGTATGCTCTCGCTCAAGAGTACGCACTCTGTTTACGAGGTTGTGCTTCCGGCTCTTACCGCTATCGCATCTGGGCCTTCCCGCATTCGAGTAAGCGCCGAACGCGGTTCCGAGGTTGCGGTACACTCAGGAAAAGCAGTCGTGCAGCGCAAACAAGAAAACGCCCAGAAAATCAGTTTGAGTTCAGGGCAAGCCGCGTCAATTTCTGGTACGGATACAGCGATTGCCATCAATAAGATATCTCAATCCGATGCTTGGGATCGATGGAACGATGAGCGAGATCTGATCATTATGCCAAGATTGTCTCCCGGCCCACCTATAATTATCGATGGTATAATAATCGATGGTCATCGCCACCACCGCCACGATTAGGAATGAGATAAATCGGGCCAGCTTGAGCCGGAAAAGCTTCTTTCTGTATCACTGAGTGGCGTTTAAGTTAGCATTCGTATTACCGACATACGGCGGTAATTAAGAGAGGGTTCTGTTTTATGTTTAATGGAATCAATGTTGCGGCGTGCACGCTGTCAACAAGGCTACGAGGGCTTGTTGCCGTTGGCGTCTCGGTTGTGGCCGCCGGAGCGGCGCTGCTAAGCGCAGGGTGCGGCAGCGGTGTCAGCACAGCCTCTCAGACTTTAATTAAGAGTGTCAATGCCTACGTACCCGCTTCCGGAGCCGATGGATCGCTGGTATTCTTTGCAAATACGACGTATCTAACTGGACTGAACCTCGCTTTTGGAACCGTGGGTAACAGTGGCGGCTTCGTTAGCATTCCGAGCGGAGTGTATAGTCTGACTTGTTCAACGCTGAATACCAATCCCAACAAGGTAGTACTATCGCTTCCAAATCAGACGTTTGCCGGCAATAATACTGCGTATACAGTCATTGCAGCCGGCCAGGCAGGCCAGACGGGCACATTACAGCCGCAGACACTGGTTTTGAAGGACTATGTAGCCAACCAGATTACTTTGCCGTCCAGCACTGTCGCAGTGCGGATTGTAAATCTGTCGCTCAATCCCAATCCGGTTGGGCTGTATGACACAACGAGCAACAATCCTACAACGGCGGTCGCGAGCACAACAGGATCCGTTCCGTATTATGTCGGCTCGGTCCCTACTGGATATGTGGCGATTCCTACTGCTAGCCTCATAAACATGGCAATCGTCGATTCGACTGCTCCCAAGGCTGCACTAGCCTTATCAAGCGGCAGCAACCTGAATACAAATACCTTAATTGCTGGCGACGCGTATACGCTCTACATTTACGGTGTTCCGTCCAGCGGCTCAACACCTCTGGGCGCCACATGGGTTCAGGATTATCCCGCACCCTAACGCCTGTCCCGGTGTTACAATAAATAAAAAGAACCCCGGCAGGAGCGCCCGCCGGGGTTTTTTCTGTTTCCTAATGAAAATGAAGTTTACTCGTAACGCATCAGGGCGCAGATGTCGTATTGGCTCAGGATTTTTCGGCCCTCCAGGAAAGCCAGTTCGATAAGAAATCCGTACCCAGCCACCTCCGCTCCCAGCCGCTCGACAAGCCGGCCTGCCGCAGCCGCAGTGCCTCCGGTTGCAAGCAGATCGTCGATTATCAACACCCGCTGACCGGGCTTTAGCGAGTCCCGATGCATTTCTACCGTGTTGGTGCCGTACTCCAGGGCATACTCTTCCGAGATGGTATCCGCTGGGAGCTTACCCAATTTCCGCAGCGGAATAAAGCCAACCCCGAGGGCAAGCGCAACTGGGGCGCCAAAGATAAATCCTCGCGCTTCGATGCCAATGACGGCGTCAATTTTTTTATCGTGAGCCCAGTGCGCCAATTTAGTAACAACTTCTTGAAGCGCAGCATAATCCTGCACGACAGGTGTGATATCTTTAAACAGAATCCCCGGCTTCGGGAAATCAGGGACATCGCGAACAAGCCCCGCAGCAAGCAGATCCGCCATTACGATTCCTCCAGATAACAGTTTTTCACCTGACGGCCGCAGGATCAGGCTGCTATTTTCTCAAAATATGACATTGAGTTCGATCCTCGGCATAAGTAATCCTGCCCAATTCGAAACGCATTGGAATGTCACAGATGCAGGGATGCTAAAGTTCCTCGAATAACTACTGCACTGATGATTTAGAAGCAGAATTAGATCTGGCAGGGGGCTGAAATTGAAGATCACTGATGTACGTGTCATCCTAACGTGTCCAGGCAGAAATTATGTTTTCGTACGAGTAGAGACCGATGTTCCGGGCATCTATGGTATTGGTGAAGGCACGGTCAATGGAAGCGAGCCGGTGGTTGCCGCCGCAATTCAACACTTTACTCCGCTGCTAATTGGTCGAGATCCTCATCGAATTGAAGATATCTGGCAGCTGTTGTACCGGCATTCCTATTGGCGCGGAGGGCCGATTTTTGCTGCGGCGCAAGCAGCAATCGATATCGCGCTTTGGGATATCAAGGGAAAGGTTGCGGGGTTACCTGTGTATCAGTTGCTGGGCGGCAAGGCGCGCGACTACGTAACTTGTTACAGCCATGCATCTGGGCGTGATCCAATTGAAACAGAGGATAGCGCTCGAGCGCTCATTGCTCGTGGTTTTCGTGTTATACGATGCCAGGTAGGCGCGTATGGCGGTGCCGGCGTACTTGGCTCAAAGCCACCTGTAAGCGCCAGCGCACCAGCTGAGCAGGTATACGAACCCACACCTTATCTAGTTAGTGTTCCAAAGCTGTTTGACCACATACGGTCTGCCCTAGGAATGGATATAGAGCTGTTCCACGATGTGCATGAGCAGTTAAACCCGATTGAAGCGGCGCGACTAGCCAGAGACCTCGAGCCGTATCGACTGTTCTTTCTTGAGGATCCGCTGATGCCGGAACATCGAGAGTCATGGCCGCTGGTTCGCTCTGCGTCGACAACGCCACTCGCGATCGGAGAGATTTTTACGTCGCGTTGGGACTGTCTGCCGCTGTTCCAGAACCGATGGATCGATTTTATCCGTATTAAGCCACTGCACGTAGGAGGCCTTACCGAAGCGCGCAAGATTATGATTCTTGCTGAACCCTATAATGTTCGCAGCGCGTTTCACGGCGCAGCAGACATTGGTCCTAGCGCTCAGGCAGCAAGCGTCGCCCTGCAGAGCGTGATCCCTAATTTCGGTGTGCAGGAGTGGACGCGATTCCCGGACGCAGTTTACGATGTAGTCAGCGGCGTCTGTGAACTCAAAGATGGCAGTATCTATCCGAACGAAGCACCGGGATTCGGAATTGACATCGATCTGGAGAAGGCGAACGCGTATCCCTACCAGCAAGCATTCATGCCAATCGTCCGCCGACAGGATGGCACGATGCACGTATATTGATACGGCAGACGTCCGCAGCAGAGGACATTGGGTCCTGTACGACGAGTGAGACAATTAGAACCGGTAGCCGGCACGATGTTGGCGGCGTGCGATTTATCTGCGCTTACGCACCGGATGGCTACGGCGTACAACCTGAATACGCCGACTTTTCATTTCAAGTTGGTGTCGAAGAGCTTTAGGATGCGTTTGTATTCGTCGACCCAACTGGATGGCTGCGTGAAAGTGTGGCTCTCGACGGGGAAGCCTGCCAGTTCCCAGTTCTCCTTGCGCAGTTCTATGAGGCGTTGGGCTAGCATCACGGAATCCTGGAAATTGACGTTGTCGTCCACCATGCCGTGGCAGATCAGCAGCGCACCCTTTAAGCCCTCAGCAAAGAATATTGGAGAGCTGTTGCGATACGCTTCTGAATCATTTTGCGGCTCATTGAGGATGTTGGCGGTATAGCCATGATTGTAGTTCGCCCAGACAGTTACCGGCCGAAGCGCGGCGCCCGCCGCGAACACATCCGGTGTGGTGAACATCGCCATCAGTGTCAGGAACCCACCATAACTGCCACCGTAGATGCCGATCCTCTTCGGGTTGACACCGTAGGTTTTGACGAGCCAATGCGCGGCATCCACCTCATCGTCTAGATCCTTGCCGCCCATATGCCGATAGATTCCCGTGCGCCAGTCCCGCCCATAGCCCGCTGAGCCACGATAGTCGGCGTCTAGTACCAGGTAACCCTGCTCCATCAAGAGGTGGTGGAACATATATTCGCGGTAGTAGGAGCTCCACCAGTTGTGGGCGTTCTGCAGATAGCCCGCGCCATGGACGAACAGGACGGCGGGGCCGCCCCGCCGCCACTGCGCCGGTTTATAGAGTCGCGAGTAGAGCGTTGCACCGTCCCGTGTGGGTATCGAGATGATTGGAGGCGCAAGCCAGGGGTAGGAAAGCCACTCCTGAGTGGGGGAGTGCGTGATCTGAACCGCTGCCTGATCCGTAGGGCTGCTCGTGCGATTGGGCATGACGAATAGCTCCGGCGGCCGATTGCTCTCGGACCGGATAAACGCCAAAGTCCTGCCGTCTGGGGAAACGTGATAGCCGCCGCGATCCGCACCGGATAGGCGCGTGATCCGGATGCGTGGTCCGCCATCGATTGGCGTCGAATAGAGGCAGCGATCGGCAGGGCCCTCTTCGCTCGAAACGAAGTAGAATTGCTTCTTATCTTCCGAAAGACGAACTTCGGATACCTCAAAATTGCCCCGTGTAAGTTGGGTCAGTTCGCCGCCATCTGTAGATACTGTATAGAGGTGCGCGTAGCCGTCGCGCTCAGAAACGAAATAGACCCGGCGATTGTCCGGAAGGAAGCCGAGGGTAAATTCTCCCGGTCCTCCCACCCAGGCGTCATCGTGCGTTTGGACAAGAACGGTGGTTTTGCCTGTCGCTGGATCTACGCGTAATAACCACAGATCCTTATTGTCGGCAGCGCGCGCCATAACAACGGCGCGTTTGCCGTCTTCCGACCATTGCCAGTTGAGCCAGTCGAGCTGGCGGGGACCCTCCTTGACGCCAATAGCCTTTATCGGAGGCGGGGTAAACTCCACTGTTTTCGCTTCGCCCGTCTCGACATTTAGCACCACCATGTGACTACGCGCCTGTGTTTCACCTGCCTTGCCACGACCCTGTATATCCTCTGCATACCCGCTTTCCGTAACATAGTTGGCAATTACATAGCGCTTGCTATCGCCGCTTTTGAACAGTGTCAGCGCGACATAAGCTCCGTCGCCGGATAGCTGCGGCCCAAACGCGTCCTCTCCTACAGGCGGGCTATAGGGTTTGCGCCGACCCTGCTCCTGTTGCTTGCGTTTGGCTTCCTGCTCATCGCGCTGCTCAATGCGCTCCCGCACCTTCTCAAACAGCTCCTTTTCGACCTTCTTAAGTGCGTCCTGGCTCGTTTCGGCAGCGCTTCCTGGCTCCGATCCAGTGGTGGCACCGGTTCTTCCAGACGTGTTTGCCCTGCTACTGCCCACGTCTCTTCCTAACCTGCCGCCCCGATTAAGGCTGACAGCATCGCTGGGAGCAGGAGTGCCCATTCCGCTCGGGTGTATATCCGTTAACTGCCGCAACATCCCGCTTTGGAGCGACAACTCAAACAGATTGCCTTGCCGTTCGAACGTGATTCGCTTCCCATCCGTTGTGAAACGCGGGTCGCTCTCATACTCGATGGTAGAGGTGACCTGCAGTTTTCGGTTGGCTGCGTGATCATAGAGGAAGATGTCTCCCTCTTCTGCAAAAACGGTCATGTGCTTATCGGGAGAGACGCTGCCGCCACCTGGAGGCGCCAGTTTCACCTCCTCTGCAGTGAGGGCCCTCAAGTTGCTGCCATCCGCGTCGACGACGTAGTGAGTGTATTCTTTGATCCGGGCTTCGTCTGCGTGCTTCCACTCGAAGTAAACGCGCTTGCTATCGGGAGACCAGTGGACGGCTCGAGGCGCATAGCCAACTAACGCTTCGCCGCGCATGATGCCTTCTAAAGTGAGTGCAGCAGGCTTCGGGTTCCGTTTCGTCTGCCCCATGGCGACGGGGGCGGTTACTGGCAACCACGATAGGATGCATAAGATGATGAATGACCGACGAGGATGGCATATGATCACTGGTAAAGTTCACCCTTCTAAGATCTACTTATGTGCGGCTTTTACATCTATGTGATTGTAGGCAACTTCGCCCCGCACGCTCCGGCGCGAATTCGGACGGAGGTATGTCGTTGAGAGCTGTCAACTGCTACGCAAGTCGCTGCTTTACTGCATCGATCAATGCTGAAGGGGCAAATGGCTTAAAGAGAAACTCGGCAGGGCCCTCGACGGCCGTGTCGCTGTAGCCAGTCATCATTAGGACTTTCGTTTGTGGTAATTCGCTTGAGATCGCTGCCGCAAGTTCCTGACCACCCATGCCGGGCATAATCAGATCGGTCAGCAGCAGCCTGATGTCCCCATTATAGGTTCGCGCAATGTTTAGCGCCTCAATACCATTCGGGGCAGCAAGTACATTGAAGCCGCTGCTCGTTAGGGTGCGACTAATCAGTTCTCTGAGGTCTTCCTGGTCTTCAGCAACCAGAACGGTTCCGCTACCACGCATTGCTGCATCAGCTGCCGCAACCACGGCTTGCTTCGATTCCGGGGCATCTACACAGGGCAAATATACCGTAAACTCCGATCCGATTCCGACATCACTCTTAACGCTAATATCGCCTCGATGCTGCTTCACAATGCCGTAAACTGTCGCCAGGCCGAATCCCGTTCCTCGGCCCATCTCCTTGGTTGTAAAGAAAGGCTCGAATATCTTGGATCGGTTTTCTTCAGGAATGCCGGTGCCTGTGTCACTAACAACAATCAAGGCATAGCTGCCGGAGGGCAGGCGTATTTCCTTATCGATTGTTTTGATATCTTCGGCGAGTGAAGTGCAAATTCGAACTGTAAGCTCGCCCTTTTCTGGCATCGCATCACGCGCATTGAGTGCAAGGTTTAATATGATCTGCTGTATCTGAGAGGGGTCTGCATTAATCCATACGGGTTTCTTGTTTGCATTGGCATTCAGCTTTACATGAGACGGGAGCAGCCTGTCAAGGATAAGTTCCGCCTCGTGGAGTACGCCATTCAAGTCGATTACACGTGAGATGACGATCTGTTTTCTCGCAAATGCGAGCAGCTGTGAAGTCAGGTCGGCTGCGCGCTCGGCTGTTGTGGAGATGTTCGACATGCAACGGTTTAGATCTTCGTCTGGCCTGACGCGTTCTTGAACAATCTCGGCATAGCCTATGATAACCGCCAGCATATTGTTGAAGTCGTGCGCGATGCCACCTGCGAGCCGTCCAATGCTTTCCAGCTTACTCGATTGAAGCAGCGTCTCCTCCATGCTCTTGCGCTCAGAGATATCCACAACGGTGCCCGCCATGCGTGTAAGTCCGCCGGTCGCGCTATGCGAAATGTGTCCATATCCCTCTACCCAGCGGATTGAACCATCGGGTCTCACGATCCTGTGTGTAACCTTGTATTTGCTACCTTTCTGGAACGTCTCACGGATTGCGTTCACAACCGTGCTGCGGTCGTCCTCATGAATCAATCCACGGTAGTCTTCGAAGCTTTTGGGCGCATTTCCCTGAGCTACCCCAAAAATCTGACAGACAGTGTCGGACCAGTAGATTTCATTGGTTTCCGAATTCCAGTCCCAAATCCCGATGTTCGCTGCTTCCACAGCCATTTGAAACCGCTCTTCGCTTTCGGCAAGCGCATCGTCTGCAATCCTTCGCGAGTAGAGATGACCGATTGCTCCTCCGTACAGTCGTGCCATTTCGCGCTGAATAGCGCTTATTGGTTCGCCAGAGAGTAAGTTGTCAAAACTCAGGAACCCAAGACCCTGTCGACCATCCCAAATTGCCGCACGAATGCTCTGGCCGCGTCCGAGTACGATGTCGCTGTCTTCCTCGAAAATGGGAACATCGTCGTTATACTCGACAACGACCCGGCCAGAAATCATATCGAAGTCGATCTGGTCGGTTAACACGTAGAATTGATCACGTTCATCGCATATTTCGCCATTTTCGTCAATGCCAAACGACCCACGAACCGATTTACGGTCGTTTCCGTAAAACCACAATCCAATGCGGTCGAAACCGAGGCGGCTGCGTCCCAGTGCTACGGCAATCCGCGCAAACTCATCCGTAGATCCTGCATGGCTTAGCTCATTGACAACTTCGTGCATCGCAACGAGCTTCTCCTGCAGCTCAATATCGGTTGCACGCCGATCTAAGAGCGCCTTTTCGGCAAGTTTCTGCTCCGTCACGTCCCAGTTTGTGCCAATCAGGTGGCCGGGCGAGTTACGGTCTGCCTGGATGTATGCCGCATGCGCTTTGACAAATCGAATAGATGCGTCGGGAAGAATGATACGGTAATCAACAGTGAGAGCGCTCTTCTGATCGATAGCAGATTTCATAGTGTCAACTACTCGCTGCAGATCATCTGGGTGAACCGCATTGCTCCACGTCACGTATCCATGGTAGTTTTCCCTGGCAATGCCAAATAGGCGACACATGGCATCATCGCAGACAAGACTGTCGTCCCCAAGATCTCTCTCCCAGATACCAATGCCGTTCGCGCCTGTAGCAATCTCGAGGCGCCTATGGCTCTCCGCGAGATACCTGGCGTGCCTCCTGTCTCTCACGATTAGTATTGCCAGGGCAACGATCGTAATGGTGAGAAGAGCGATAAGGACAAAGATTTCAAGTACTGCGCGAGCATGCGTAGATGTCAATGTCTGAGCATTGGCCATTCGACTGTAAGTGACAAATGTGGTGGCAAATGCCGTCGTCAACACAAACGCGCGGTTCGTTCGCATTAATTGGGTCATGGCACTCTCGTATACAACGCCTCTCCCGAGAGTGCTTGGTTGTGACAATTGCGTCAAGGCTATACATGTCATCAAAGTGGTCCTTAAATTTCAGGAAGCTTTTTTGCCAGTTGCGTCGAGTTTTGAGAAAATAAGCTGTGCGCCTGCTCGGTGAAGGCGACGGCTCAATAGTGCGACGATAGCGGCTAGTCGAGCTGCTGCTTTACGGTGTCGATTAAAGTTGATAGGGCAAACGGTTTAAATAAGAATTGTGCTGGCCCTTCAACGGCCGTATCGCTATATCCCGTCATCATCAGCACTTTCGTATGTGGAAACTCATTTGAGAGAGCAGCCGCAAGTTCCTGCCCACCCATTCCCGGCATTATCAAATCCGTAAGCAACAATCGAATCTCACCGTCATAGGCTCGCGCTACATTTAGAGCTTCGATTCCATTATTGGCCTTAAGCACATTAAATCCACTGCTTGTTAGTGTACGGCAAATAAGCTCTCGAAGATCCTCCTGGTCTTCAGCGACCAGAACCGTTCCGCTTCCAACCGCGGTCGAAGACTCAATAGCCACGGACTGCTCGGCTTCTGGAGCATTAACGGACGGCAAGTAGACCGTAAATACGGAACCGAAGCCGACTTCGCTCCTTACGGTGATATCGCCCCCGTTTTGCTTCACGATGCCATAGACAGTAGCAAGGCCAAATCCCGTTCCATGCCCCATCTCCTTCGTTGTGAAAAACGGTTCGAAGATCTTGGAACGGTTTTCCACAGGTATTCCTGTGCCCGTATCACTGACAATTATCGTTGCATAGCTATCGCATAACAGGTGATGCTCCGGACCGATAATCTCAATGTCTTCCGATGAGTTCTTGCTTAATCTAATCGTCAGCAGCCCCTTTTGGGGCATCGCGTCGCGAGCATTGAGCGCCAGGTTGAGGATGATCTGCTGTATCTGAGATGGGTCCGCATTAATCCATACTGGCTCGGAATCAGGACAGGAATTCAGTGTAACGTGAGATGGAAGTAGCCTCTCGAGTATCTGTTCAGCCTCGTGCAGCACTTCATTCAGGTCAATTACACGTGAGATGCCAATCTGTTTTCTTGCGAAGGCAAGCAGTTGGGACGTGAGATCTGCCGCGCGTTCGGCCGTTGTAGAGATGTTAGACATACATCGCATAAGATCAGGATCGGATGCGACCTGATCCTGAACAATTTCTGCGTATCCTATGATCACGGCAAGCATGTTATTGAAGTCATGCGCGATGCCGCCAGCGAGACGGCCGATACTTTCCATCTTGCTGGACTGTAAAAGCGCTTCCTCCATGTTCTTGCGATCCGATATGTCGACAACGGTTCCGGCCATACGTGTTAGCTCGCCATTTGCGTTACGGGAAATATGACCGTAACCCTCCACCCAGCGGATTAAACCATCTGGCCTCAAGATCCGGTGAGTGATCTTGTATTTCGTTCCCTGTTGTATTGTCTCCTGTACTGCATGTATCAGGTCATTTCGATCGTCATCGTATATCAGCTTCAAGTAGTCGTCGTAGCTCTTAGGAGCGCTCCCCGCGCACACGCCAAATATCTGGCAGACTGTGTCGGACCAGTAGAGCTCATTTATCTTCGTGTTCCAGGCCCAAATTCCCGTATTCGCAGCTTCCACTGCCATCTTAAGCCGCTCTTCGCTCTCGGAAAGTGCATCGTCAGCGAGCCTGCGCGCGAAGAGGTGACCAACTGCGCTTCCATACAGGCGTGCCATCTCGCGCTGAATGGAGCCAATTGGCTTGCCGGAGCACAGGTTGTCAAAACTCAGAAAACCGAGCCCCTGCCGACCATCCCAAATAGACGCCCGAATGCTTTGGCCGCGACCCACAACGACAGAGCTATCGTCATAAAGATCGATTTCGTCATTGAATTCAGTGGATGTTCTACCCGAGATCAGCTCGAAATCCTTGGGGTTTTTTTCTGGAGATATGACGAAGCTCTTGCTTCTTTCATCGCGAATCTGGCCATTCTCGTCGATTCCAAAGGAGCCAATCACAGACTGCAGGTCTTTGTTGTAGAACCAAAAACCCAGTCTGTCAAATCCGAGACGACTCCTTCCTAAAGCAACAGCAGTCCGTGTAAATTCTATGGTGGACTCGGCGTGGCTCAGCTCGTTTACCACATCGTGCAGCGATACCAGCATTTCCTGCAGCTCAATATCTGTGGCGCGTCTGTCTAAAAGCTCCTGTTCGGCAACCTTTTGATCCGTCATGTCCCAATTGGTGCCCAGAACGCGTACTGGATCGCCGTGATCATTTCGGATCACCTCGCCAAGCGCTTTAATGTATCGAATGGAAGAGTCTGGCAGAACAATACGAAATTCAACATTATAGGCGCCGCTGCCGTCAACGGCTGCCTTCAATGCACACTGAGCTTTCTCGCGATCATCAGGGTGCACCGATTCTGTCCAGGTCGCATAGCCTCTGAAGTCAGCACGAGTAATCCCGTACAGCCGCAGCATGGCGTCGTCCCAAATCAGTTTATTGGTTCGTAAGTCGCGGTCCCAGATGCCAACTCCATTTGCATCTGTCGCCAATTGCAGACGGTGGTGGCTGTACGCAAGATGCTGTGCATAGCGGCGATCTCTAACTATCAGTATCGCTAGTGCAACAATTGTGACAAAGAGTAGCGCAATGAGGATAAATGTGTTGTGAACTGAGCCCTCATGGTTTGGAGGCAAGGTCTGTGCAGACGCAGTTTGACTTTGAGTGACAAACGCAGAGATACAGACAAAGATCAGCGCTGGCAGGTAACTGTCGTGCGAGACACAGAATCTGACGCTGCCCGAATTCCGAACGGGCTCGAGAGAAGTTGGATGTGACAGTTGCGTCAGGGCATCACATGTCATCAAAATGATCCTTAAACTTGCCGATGTCTAGGGGACCGGTCTAGCTCGATTATACCTGAAAAACACACAGATCGCCGACCGTTCATGGCGCGCCGCATATCGGGAAGTTTGGTCCTTCCATTTTCTGCCCGTCTACCAGTCCCAGGTAGTTTGTGCAGCAGTGATTGGGAGATTGCGCTTCTTTGTATCTCGCTCCATCCGGCATAAAGATCATAACGAACGCTCGGCGCTGCCTATCAGAAGTGTTGGGTGGTGTAAGGTGCCAGTTGAGGCAATGATGAAACATGCATTCGCCAGCTTTCAGCTCAACTGGTTTTGTTTGCTCTGGCATCCATGTGCGAATGTCGTTGTAGAGACTGCCTGGTTCGCCCGGACCAAGGGGCACAGGCTCGGTGAAGATGTCCGCAGACATGTCTGCACCAACGGGCTGAAAGCGTGGATCTCGGTGGCTGCCAGGAACCACGTGCATGCATCCATTTTCTGGTGTGGCATCATCTAGAGCAAGCCAGCAAGTTATCATTGTTGGGCGATCCAAAGGCCAGAAGTAGAAGTCATGATGGCAGCTAAAGTGAGCGTTATCGCCTGGAGGTTTTGAGATAACCTGGTCGTGCCACAGTCGAACGGTCTCAGTGGACATTAGATCTTTAATGGCGCCGACGATCAGCGGATTATCAAGAACTTTACGATATTCTGGCGCAACCTTCCACATGTTTACAAACTGATGGATGGCGCGAATCGGGCGTCCCGTCGAGGTATCGTGTTTGCGATCGTGCCCAAAGGCAAACTCTGGGGGCAAGCCGTCGTCATTGTCTCGAGCCAGCTCATTTGCTATCACTCGGTCTAAAGCCGAACGTAGGTCCTCGATGGCATCATCACTGATGACCCTGTTATACTTGACGTAACCGTCACGGTGAAAGCTATCGATTTGAGATTGAGAGAGAATTGCCATAGGATTCCCTTTTTCAGTCAGCCATGATAGAATAGTTTATGGCTCGTTATCTGGTTTTAAAGTCCTCAACTAACCTCTCCACTAACCGTCAGCGTTACCGAACTGCCAACTCTCTTGCCCGTGGAGAGGGACAAATGCGCGCCTTGCGGATGTTTGCGGCATGCTCTTACCAATCCGTGTCAGCGACCAATCGTAAGACGAGGACCTGAACTTATATCGGGCTTATCTTGCGCCGCGTCTCGCAATGTGCGCAGATATGGCGGCTCGATAACGCCTTTTTCTGTGATGAACGCGGTGACGAGAGAGCCCGGCGTAACGTCGAAGGCCGGGTTGATACACTTAACGCCTTCCGGCATGATACGGCCGCCGTTCATGTGAGTCATCTCCTCGGAGGAGCGCTCTTCAATCGGGATGTCGTCGCCGCATTCGATGTCGAAATCAATGGTTGAAAACGGCGCAGCCACATAAAACGGGATGCCGTGGTGCCTGGCAAGAATGGCCACAGAGTAGGTGCCAATTTTGTTTGCCGTGTCGCCATTTGCTGCGATGCGGTCTGCTCCGACGACAACGCAATCGATCCTATGTCGTCGCATTAGCATACCGGCCATATTGTCTGCAATTACCGTGACATCGATGCCATCTCGAGCCAGTTCCCATGCGGTTAGCTTCATTCCCTGCAATCGAGGGCGTGTTTCATCTGCAAACACACGTATCTCTTTACCAGCCTCTACGGCTGCTCGAATGACTCCCAGCGCTGTGCCGTACCCGACTGTCGCCAGCGCACCCGCATTGCAGTGGGTAAGCACAGCGCCATTATCCGGCAGGAGGGCCGCACCAAATGCACCCATCCGGCGATTGGTTTCGATGTCCTCATCGAGCATTTTGAGCGCTTCATCAATGAGTGCATCTTTGATGTCAATGATAGAGCCATCGGTGGAATCCACGAGGTCGATCATGCGGTCGACGGCCCAAAACAGGTTTACTGCCGTTGGGCGTGAGCCACGAAACGCCTCAGCAATCTCAATAAATCGAGCCCGAAATGCATGCTTGCTGTCTGCAATGATCGATCTGGCGCCGAGTGCCATGCCCAACGCTGCCGTACAGCCAATAGCCGGTGCGCCGCGCACAATCATATTGCGGATGGCTTCCACCACGTCCCGCCATTGAGAGAACTCGACAAATTCAATGCGATCGGGCAGTATGGTCTGGTCGATGAGGCGAACCTTACCATAAGACCAGGCTACCGTTTGGAGCGGCTGCCAATCGCCTTCCGTACTCTTACCATCGCTATCGCTAACAACCACCATTACTTACTGTCTCCGTTTGAGAAAATCTAGCATCATAGCTGCTCTCGATCTGCCCACATCCCGACCAATGCGGAGCCACTAACTACTTTCGGAGAGGTCCCTCTCCCTACCCCTTATCTAGTTTCACAGCTGCTGATAGTGCACTACGAGCCCACAAGCGGAAGGTTATCCTCACGAATTGGTCGCGGCGTGCGGGACGGGAGAGGACTAATGCTCTTAGCCGCCGACTTTTGCGCCATCAAGCAGATGGTGGCAGGGGCTATCCAGATCGAGAGGGATCCGCCGAATAATTTCCAGTACCGCACCTTTTACACGCTCGGAGTTCTTCTTAAACACCGTAAATACCTCCTCCTGCGTAACAGGTGCAACATCTCCATCTGCTACTAATCCACAATCGTAGTCGGTAATAAGAGAGATGTTTACTACGGCCATAGCCTGTTCAAGGGCCAGGTACGCTTCAGGGTATTGTGTCATGCTTATGACTTCCCAACCGGCAGCAGTGAACCATCGGCTCTCTGCTCGCGTGGAGAATCTGGGTCCCTGAATAATCACCACCGTGCCCTTTTCGTGTACCGTGATTCCCTGCTCCTTGCATACATCGATTGCTATCTGGCGGAGATAGGGGCAGTAGGGGTCGGCGCTGCTAACGTGATACACTTCAGGACCATCATAGAAGGTGTCCCGACGATTGCGGGTCCGGTCCACATACTGGTCACAAATTACGAAGTGTTCCGGTTTCACATGCGGTTGGAGGCTGCCTGCCGCACAGGGGGAAATAAGAAAGCGTACGCCCAGGCTCTTCATGGCCCACACGTTCGCTCGGTAGTTTATTTCGTGCGGCGGAATAGCGTGGTTACGGCCATGCCTTGGAAGGAAAGCGACTCGTTTGCCTTCGAACTCCGCAACAAACAGACTATCGCTCGGCGAACCAAATGGAGTCTCTATGGTAACTTCGCGCACACCGGGCAGCAGAGAGTAGAAACCGCTGCCTCCAAAAACTCCGATATCGGCGATGCTTTCCCCGGATGCCATGGTAACCTTTCATATTGCACGGATTATCGCAGTCGATCAGACTTGCGTCTCGTCAATTGTGGTAGCAGTAGACGTATCTTCCATTCGTTCGAGCGCATCTCGGGCCGCGATCTGCTCGGCCTCTTTTTTGCTCTTTCCGACGCCCACGCCAATGACTTCGTCTAGCAGAATCGCCTCTACTGCGAACGTCTTATCATGTTCGCTTCCAGATTCTACCGTCACTCGATAGGTTGGCGCCTGGCGGCACATCGCCTGCGTTTTCTCTTGCAGAGACGATTTGTAGTCACCACGATGGGCATCAGACTCCGCAATATCAATGATGTTTTTGAGGATGCCCTTGATCACTCTGCGAGCCGCTGCCATGCCTGCATCGAGGTACACAGCGCCTATTACGGCCTCCAGGGCGTCTGACAGTATCGACCGTCTTCTGCGGCCGCCGGATGCCGCCTCGCCTGGGCTCATTAACACGAAACGATTAAGTTCGATGTCGATTGCGGCAGCGGCAAGCGAGTTTTCGCTAACAATAAAGGCCTTGGATTTTGCCAATTGGCCCTCAGAAAAGTCTGGATGCAATTTGTACAGCGTATCGCTGATAACCATGCCAACTATGGAGTCGCCAAGAAACTCCATGCGTTCATTGCTTTCGCACAGGTTTTCAGTAGCTGCGGACCGATGCGTTAGGGCACGCTCAAGCAGCTTGACGTCCTTGAACTGGACGCCAAGCTTGCATTGAAGTTGGTCCAGAGTATCCGTTTCAGAGTTGGACAATGATTGTTTCTACAGGACCGCCAGAATGGACTGTGCGACATAGCCTACATTGTTGTCGTTGAGGGCTGCGACGCAGATGCGACCGCTATCCACAATGTAGATTCCGTTCTCGTCTCTAAGGCGATGTACCTGTGCCTTCGTGAGGCCAGAGTAGGAGAACATGCCCTTCTGAGCAACGATAAAGCTAAAGTCTACACCGGCAGATTGAAGGGTATCTAACAGTGTCGATCGCATCTTGTGGATGCGCTCACGCATCTCCGTAAGCTCCTGAACCCAGTTCGCGCGCAGTTCGGGGTCGCTCAGCACCGTGGTTACTATCTGAGCGCCATGCGAGGCCGGGTTCGAGTAGTTGGAGCGAATAACTCGCTTAATCTGGCTCAGTATTGTCTTGGATTCCGCAGCGGATGCCGTCAAGACGGTGAGTGCGCCAACGCGTTCCCGGTAGAGTGAAAAAGACTTTGAGAAGGAGTTTGCAATCAGAACGGGTATCTCGGCCGATGCGAAAGCACGTACTGCGTACGCGTCTTCTTCGATTCCAACTCCGAAGCCCTGATAGGCAAAATCAAGGAACGGGATCAGTCCAATTTCTTTAGAAACAGCCACTACCTCATCCCACTGCGCGTCTGTTAGATCTGCGCCGGTTGGATTGTGGCAGCAGGCGTGCAGCAGAACGGCGCTACCGCCTGGGAGCGCACGAAGCGCTGCGATCATAGCCGGGAAGTTTGCAGCGTGCGTCTCGGAATCGAAGTATGGGTACTCCTTCACTTCGAGGCCAGCACTCGCAAAGACTGCCCGGTGGTTTTCCCAGCTTGGCGCTGAGATCCAGATCTCTTTGACGCCGCATACATTCGCAAGGAAATCGCCCCCAATGCGCAGAGCGCCTGTGCCACCGAGACCTTGAACCGTAACCGCTCGGCCCGCCGCGATTAACGGTGAATCCTCTCCTAGAAGCAGCTTCTGTACCAGCTTGTTGTACGCAGGCGCCCCATCAATCGGAAGGTAGGTTTTCGAATCCTCTTTATCGTACCAGCGCTTCTCTGCGTCTCGTACGGAAGTGAGAACGGGCACCTTGCCATTGCCGTTCTGGTACACACCAACACCCAGATTCACCTTTCCCGGGCGCGCATCAGCATTGAACGCTTCGGTAAGTCCCAAGATTGGATCTGGAGGAGCGGGTTGAATGGAGGCAAAAATGGATTCGGCGGTCAGCGCCTGTGCAGACATAACGTAACTCCCAGTTTGTATATGTTAAGAACACTGGAATCAGTATACCGCTCGGTGGACGAGGTATTAGAGAACTTTGAAGTCTTTGATGTCGATTAAACAAGGCCCGGTGGTCAGATGCCGGTCGCTTAACGGAGGGTTGGGACTACGCGCTGAGCGTCACTCCTTAGCCTTCATAAGAGATCGGTTGATTCGAAGGAGAAACGAGCACAGAGCAGGGTGACCGACCGCGTACATTGTTGCGCGGCCGTTGTTCATTATTCGATGCAACAGCTTGAAACGAGAGAGCGCAAATGTCGTTACTGTTGTCCCAACGAATAGCCCGAAAAACCGGCTGCGCCACACGTCCTGCAGTTTTCTCAGCACCTGATAGAACCGTTCATCAACCGTTCCCATGCTATTGTGCGTCAGGCGAAAGTTGATCACATACGAGCCATGTCCCCTGCGTAAGGCATTTAAGCAAAGATCCGTGCCGTATAGATGAAATCCCGACATATCCGCCGAACACCTAAGCCCGGGACGAGGCTTAACAATCAATAGATTCTCATCGAGAGTGACCACGCTGCACGGTTGTTGTACGGGGAAGTTCGAGTAGTTCGGACATGAGATGTGGCTGATCATGGTCATTCGATCCGTCATACCCGCGTTACCAGCTAAAGCCCATGTTGGATCGGTCTCATCCAACTCGTGCAACGCAACCATCAGGTCACCAATATCGTGTCCCTGATCTAGAACCAGGTCCTGATGGCAAAAGATAATCCATTCTGGTCGATCAGCAGGGTCCGATTGTTCCACCTCATCAAGCACTAGATTGATGGCGCCGTATGGGTCCCACAGGTTAGATACAGAATTATCGAATACGCGGTAACGGCATGCGGGCTCCTCAAATCCACCTGCCTGAAACGACTGTTTCATCAGCGCATATTGCTCCGGGCGGTTCATTATAGTACAGAGGAGTATCATGTATTTGCGGAACTTGATGGTCGAAACAAGCCAGCGCCGCTATACACGTGCAACAGCGATGATGTATGCAGGAACTTCACCACTGGAGACAGATCGTGGCCAGACATCGTAATGATTGGCGATACGGGAAAACAACCGATCGCGTGCAAGAATTACGCGGACGGGGTCGTGGCGCGCTGCGTCGAAAGATAGCCCAAGCGTTTCCGGCATAAACAACCGGTTCAGAAGCGAATCAACTTTGCCACGGCCTCTCAGCCTTTCCCATCGAGAGCCCTGCGCGGAGAAGGATCGAGCCGTAAGCCATTTTGTCTCCCGGGGGCGTTGAGAAAACAGAGTGTAGGAGGCAACATGCGGCCGAAGCATTGCAAGAAACTCGGCCTCATTCATTTCGGAGCAGTGGTACTGGTTTTCAGGGGAATACACATCCCGGTTTGGGGTTGATATCACGATGAGGCCACCGGGCCTCACCACCCTCGCGCACTCCTCAATCATTCGAGCTGGGTGTGGAACATGCTCGATCGTTTCGAAAGAGACCAGAACATCCACCGATTTCGATTCGAGAGGGATATCTTCTGCACTCCCGACGCGTGTTTCAATGCCATATCGAGCTGTTGCGTGGTCGCACGCCTCCTGGCTAATGTCTACGCCAAGCACATGAGCGGCGCCAGATGCGGCAAGGGATGCACTTCCGTAGCCTTCACCACACGCTATATCGAGCACACGTTTGCCTTGAACATACTTCGCGGCCAAACGGTACCGGTAGATGTGCTCCCAAAAGGTAGTTGCGTCACTACATTCTGGTATCATCCGCTCACCGGTGAACTCTAGGTCGGGTGCATCAGTTCGCTGCAGATTCTCCCCCATTTAACGCCTGTTCCTGCCTAATCGTATGCCCCTGATGAGGCGCTCCATGCTCCGCCGCGCGCGTTAAGGATATCCGAAGGCCCCTGGTTTGTCAATGTCTGAAGGGAATTGGGGGCAATTGAAGCAGTGGCAGAGGCTCGGGTACAATGTGTTAGCCACCATCGAGAGATTCCAGTCACACGATCGTACTCCACTTATTATAGCTATATGACAAATTCTGAAAGTTCGCCGCAGCATCAGCCTATCATCATCGAGGCAAGTCGAGGATGGGTTAAGTTAAATCTTCGTGAAGTTATTGAGTTTCGAGACCTCCTGTATGTCCTTGCTGTACGCGATATCAAGCTGCGGTACAGGCAGACCGCATTAGGCCCCGTCTGGGTTATCCTTCAGCCGCTGCTTGCGGCCGGTGTTTTTACCTTTGTCTTCGGAGGCATCGCCAAGCTTTCGGCGCCGGGACACATGAACTACTATCTCTTTGCGTACTCCGGGCAGCTCGGTTGGAACCTGTTTTCGGGCACACTCACCAAGATCGGCTCATCCCTTGTTGGCAATGCGCATCTCGTGAGTAAGGTCTATTTTCCGCGCATCATATTGCCGCTTTACACGCTTGGTTCCGTGCTTTTCGATTTCGCAGCCGCAAGCGTGATTATGATTGCTATGATGATAGGATTCCATCACTGGGGCAGCGTCGCGACGCTGTCACTGCCGCTCTGGATCGCGCTGCTACTTTTACTCGCAATGGGCATTGGCCTTTGCGTCACCGCATTAAATGTGTTCTATAGAGACGTCAGCACGATCGTTGGTGTGTTTATGTCCTTTCTGGTGTATATCAGCCCTGTTGGATATGCTCGGGAGCACGTTCCCGCGAAACTGCAGATCGCATACACGATAAACCCGGTGTCGGGCCTGCTTGAGGGGTTTCGCTGGGCGATTCTGGGCACCGGCGCACCCAGCGTGAATCACGTCCTGTATTCCACAATATTCACAATCGCCACAGTCATCGCGGGATTGTATTCGTTCAAGAGGATGGAAAAGAAGTTCGCGGATGTGATGTAGGGGTGCATATGCGCATGCCGTTGGCGCTGAATCCTAAGACGTTCCTGATTGGTGCTATTTGTCATGGCTGATCTATCCAATAAGTTCCAAAGGCGCCTTCAGGATGTCTTGATGCTGACCAGGCACCTCACCGAGGCGCCGCGCATCGCTCGAGTCTGCTCGCGATTTGGCAGGCCTCAGGCCGCGATATATCATCCGGGTGGGCTGGGCGACGATCTCATGTGTACAACGATTTTGCATGAGCTTCGGCGTCGCGGTAGACAAAATGTTTGGATGATGACGGCTAACCGGGCGCTTCTTGAAAATAACCCAAGTGTCGATTATATCTGCCCACCCGATACGCATCTGATCCAGAAGTTCGGGTTCTGGGGCCTGCCCACGTTAACGGTGCCTATGTACAGCAGGTACATTGCAGAAGAGGATCGAGACATCCCTCCGGATATTCCGTTGCTTGCGCGCATGTGTCAGCTCGCTGAAATAGAGGGGGACGTAGATCTCAGGCCATATCTGTATCTAAAGCCAGACGAGATCGCGAAGGGAAAACTGGCCGAGAGGCAGGTTGTGATCCATAGCTGCGGCACGATCAGTTCGCTTGGCAGAGATGGCAAACCGCTTGTGGGTACGCGTTTTCCAATGCGAACCAAAGAGTGGTACCCGGAACGTTTTCAACAGGTTGTCGACGCACTTTCACCGGAGTACACGTTTATTCAGCTTGGCGGGATAGACAATCCACCATTAACTGGCGTGATCGACCTCAGAGGAAAGACAGATGTGCGAACTTCGGCGGCGCTGCTTAGAAATTCGGCAGCGTTAATCGGGCAGGTTGGGTTCCTCATGCATCTGGCGCGTGCCGTGGATTGCAGGGCGGTTATCGTTTATGGCGGAAGAGAGGCCCCTTCGCAATCGGGTTATATCTGTAACGAGAATATCGCAGAGTCGCCGGCGTGCTCGCCGTGCTGGCGCTGGACCACCTGCATAAACACCCATGATATGGAATGCATGGATCTCATATCAGCAGATAGGGTGATTGATGGATTTCGACAGTTAGTGCTGAAGCTGGGCCAGCCCCTCGCCACCGAAGTTTATTGCGTTCCTCGCAGCGCTGAGTGACACGGCAGCGATATCGGCACTCGTTTTCATGATCGGAGCATTGTGAATACCAAAGCAATAACCATCGACGATATTTCAAAGATGTATCCAATTCAGCACGCCTCGCCGTCTTCAAGCACGGGTGGCGCTGCCGATCATCTCGGATCTATCCTCAAAAGACAAAAGCGAGAGGAGTTCTGGGCTTTACGGAACATCACTTTCGACGTCGAGCGTGGTGATGTCGTTGGAATTGTTGGCTCGAACGGCGCCGGAAAGAGCACGCTACTAAAGATCCTGAGCAGAATTACAGAACCTACTTCTGGCCGAATTACGCTTTATGGGAAAATGGCAAGCCTTCTTGAGGTTGGTACCGGTTTCCACCCTGAGCTCACTGGCCGGGAGAACATCTTTCTGAACGGCGCCATACTTGGTTTACGCCGCGCACAAATCGATCAGATGTTTGATGCCATCGTCGATTTTGCAGGAGTTGAGAAGTTTCTAGATACGCCTGTTAAGCGGTATAGCAGCGGTATGTATGTTCGACTTGCGTTTGCTGTTGCAGCGCATCTAACCACCGATATCATGATCATCGATGAAGTGCTCGCGGTTGGCGACTATGCGTTTCAAAAGAAATGCCTGGGCAAAATGAGCGATGTGTCGTCTCAGCAGGGACGCACCGTGCTGTTCGTCAGCCACAACATGGCTGCGGTAAAGGCGCTATGCAAGACGGTTGTATGGCTAAACAAGGGCCGCGTGGAGATGGTGGGTGAGACGAATCAAGTTGTCGATGCCTACCTAAAGGCGCATACGGAGTTGGGCGGAAACAGCCTGGATCTGACCGCAAGTACGCGGCCGAATCTGCCGTCGCGCCAGGCGCTACTCACGTCGATCTCATTCAATGAGGGCAAGCCGATCTACCACGGTGAATCGCTCACGGTAGCGATGTCGCTCGATGTGTTCAATGAGGTTCACGGTGTTTCTGTTGGCGTTGGGATCTGCTCGCCGGAAGGCACAAGGATCATGACTATCGACAGCGACCTCACCGATGATCGTATGCACCTTCACCCAAGTGTAGGAACCGTTGCACGGTATCACATCGATAAACTGCACGTGCAGCCAGGGCGGTATCTTCTCGACGTAGGGATTCGCTCGGGAGACAACCATGCCCTCGATATTATCGGGGCGTGCTACCAGATCGAAGTACTGCCGGGCCCACAAACCCCTCCGTTCATCATACGCGACTCTGGCGGCGTGCGATATCCTGGTACGTGGACCTGGGAGAAATTTGATGGTTCGCCGGAGGCGCCGCTAGTTTAAAGGACACTGCCATATCTTTGTGCAGTTTTTTGCTCCATAGTTACAGTCAGCCATTACAATTGATTATCTTTGCCGTTTCGAAAGCGGTGATCAAAGTAATCAACTACCATTAGGAGATACGATGACATTTCTCGGCAAGGCTAAGCGCGCCATTCGGCGCGGCATTGATGCGGCCCTTAACAGGACACCCATGTGCCGCCACGACGTGTTAACTTCGCTCAGCATCGCGTCTGGATTGGGCGATTCTGTTTGGGTGCTGCATGGTCTGGCCCGATCATTGAGGCCCGAAGTATGCGTAGAAATCGGCTCGGCACGAGGAAAATCCACCTGTTTTGTCGGTTTTGCTCTTAGTGAAAACGGCAGCGGTAAGCTCTATGCGATCGATCCGCATTGTCAGACGGATTGGAACGATATTGATGCCGTCGACAGCTTTGATATATTGCACCGCAATCTCGCTGCATGTGGTGTTAGCGATTTTGTCGAGGTTTTGAGAGATAGATCCGACGTGGTTGCAGCATCATGGACACGAAAGATCGACATACTATTTATCGACGGTGACCATAGTTACGAAGGAGTAAAACGGGATTGGGAACTTTTTGTGCCGTTTGTTAAACCTTACGGCTTGGTAATATTTCATGACACGATATGGGACCTTCGACCCAACGAAACGGGCGACAGACCAGAAATTGGAGTGCCGCGATTTGTTGACGACTTGCGTAAGGCAGGCTACCCGGTGCTGACGATGGAAAAGGACTTTGGCGTCTCCATTGTGCAGCCTACTATCGGTGGCCAGCCGCTGAGCAGGTAGCGCATCTTTCATTTTTATGGAGGCTTACATGTACGCCAGTGAAACGTCTAAACATCGCGATGTAGTCGCGGCTTATTGTACAGGCTACGGGCTCGACATAGGTTTTGGTGGCGACCCTGTTACGCCGGCATCCGTAAGGGTAGATATGCGTCAGCCTTATGCTCATACCGGCGCAGCTCCCGTTCAGCTTGGGGGGGATTGTCGGGATCTGTACTGGTTTCAAAACGACGCGCTTGACTACGTATATTCTTCGCATGTGCTTGAGGATTTTTCAGAGTCGGAGACGGAACCGGTGATGAGGGAATGGACGCGTGTGATCCGTCCGTCAGGGAGCCTGATCCTCTTGTTGCCAGATCAAGCACGATATGTGGAACACTGCAAGAACACAGGGCAGCCCCATAATTTTCAACACTCTGTCGACCACTTTTCTCTAGAGTACGTCCTGGGAGTTGCCGAGCGGATCGGAAACCTCAATCCTGCAGCGCAGCATCCTTATCTTGGCGAATACTCGTTTGCGGTGGTGTTCACCAAGACGGCTGCTTCATCCGCTGCCAGCGTCGACCTTGCAGAGCTCCGAGCCCAACTGGAGGTATCCCGTGAGAAGTGTCTGGCTCTTAGCAATGAACGAGACGAATTGACGCAGCGACTTGAGCGTATCGAGCGGGACCGTGCCTATCAACTTGCGAGCAAGGCTCGCCGCATTTTACGGCGGGGATAGCTATAAATGTCAATAAGGTCTTTGAGGACTATGAGGTCTATGAGGTTGGGGTGGAATCGGGAATGCCCTGTATGTTATGTTGTCTTAGAGTCCTCACCCTACCCTCTCCACTAACCGTTAGCGTTAACGAACCGGGATCTTATTTGCCCGTAGAGAGGGAGTGATGCCCGCCTGCCGGATGGTGCAATGGTCCATGCCAGAAGTCTAATATAATAGTTTTACGCCGCTACTTATGTGGGGATCTCAGATTGATGGCGTTAATCAGGTGTGAAATGCCGATCTGACAAAAAGCCGTGGATTCGGGATACATATCCTGCTTTAGCATATCTTCAATCCCATCGCCATCTGTATCGTCCGACCAGTTGTAGACCCCACCCATCTCATTGAAAAGCCGTGCGCGAAAGGGATTGTCTCCACAAAGGTAGGCCGTCATGGCCTCGGCTCGCCGCCTGTAGCGCGGCTCTCCAGTGAGAGCATACAGATCGGCAAGCGCATGTATCCAATGTCCGGTTTGATAGTAAAATAGCTGAGTCTTTCCGCCAGCAGACCAGATGTTGGTGATTTTATCCGGCGACACGCGCAACCCGAAGTGCACGCTGGGTTCCCGTCGTTCGGATGCGTCGATTTTTGCCTGCATCCATGCATCAGCAGCGCGCATCGCGGCTTGTTTCCACGCATTTGCCCGAAGGCTGTCAGCAAACAGCGCGGCGCCTTCAGCGAGAGCAGCAATCGCCATTGCGTCCACGTTCGGATATTGAGACCATTGATGCGATGGCTGTTCCAGATCTACCAGCGCATCCAGTGAGTCGGCACACAGCGAGGTTAACGGCGATGGCTGCTTTGCCGGATCCAATGCCATTTTCCATTGTGGCGCTACTGCTGCGGCTCCAAGCATACCTAACAGCAGGTAAGCGTGCTCGCCCGCGTCCCTCCAGTAGACATGCCCTGCTGCGGTGCGCTTTACGTATCCTCCGCTGGCTCCATCGTGAAGGCAGAACTTAAGTCCGAGTGCAATGGCCTGCTTTAACTGCGGAACATCCGGGCTATTCGGGTATCGACGCAGGGATTCACCAAGCGCCCAAATAACTCGGCCGTTTAGTACGCCACCGGATTCATAGTCGCGAAATGCCGGGTTCGTGAACCAACCCACACCTTCCGTCATAAATGCGCCCGTCGTGAACATTCCATAGTGAAATGCACCGGCGGTATAGGTCTCCCGTTTGCCCAGAGAGTCTTTGAGGGCAAAGTTTGTGGCATCCCGATGCTGCATCGCCATCAGGTTTCGGGCGCCTTCCGAACAGATGGTAGATATGTCATCGTTCATCGGGACAATCCCATTTCGCTTTGACAGATACATGATGAGCAGGTCGGCAAAATCGTTGCTAAAGGAGTATGGCAAGTAGTTCGAGTGGTTCTCGTTCTTTGGATTGCCATCCAGCGGATTATCGTTTGAGGAGTTGAACCAGGTGGGCCACACGCCCTGCCAAAACGTACGCGCTACCCGATGCTGCAGCGGATTTGTCCAGTCCCTATCTCTGTTGTTAAAATCGTAAAGCGAAAGGTTGTTCTTGAACCAGGTGAAATCCCCGGGCATATCAAGGTCGAAACTCGGGTTGCCACTCTTCGCTAGCGCCGCACCCCGGCTATGCATGTAGAGATTGGTTAGTGTGCGGAGGATGGGCCACTGCTTGCAGGCTTTATCGGCGTTGCCCATGCGATCTCGAAAGTTATCCGTAAACGCTGAGGCCAGGTCCATTCCATTTTTGGAGTAGACGAGGAGCGTCGCTTCCGAGGACGAGTTGCCGGGAAATACTCCATCATGAACACTCTCCGCAGGAGCGGCATCAATAAACAAGGAGCACGGAGCATCCAGGGCATTTGCGCCAAAATCGTCCGGAAACCGGACAAGAAAGGTTCCGTTTTCGGGCGTTACTTTTGCGAGCCAGTGAGCGCCGTTGGATGTTGTTACGCGCACCATAACCGGCGCCGACGCCGTTCCCCGTATTTCAACCGGGCCAGAATTGAGCCGATGCAGTGCGCCATCGGTAAGCGTTGGCTTTAGCGAGATCGGCGCATCATCCGAACACCTTGCCTGCAGTGGAAGTAAGGCGAGTGCAAGCATGGCTGCCAATTTACATAGGAAACCAACGTGATTGTTCGTCAGGCGGGGCGTCCATGTGCCTTCAGATGAGCTCAGGTATCGGCTCATGATCATCCAGCAGATAGTGCGGGCGATTAAGCTCATCGTAGATCGCCGTACTCTTAATGTCGATACCCATCCTGTTGTAGAGGGTTGCAAACACGTCTTTGTAATGGATGGGCCGATCGTCCGCCTCTTCGCCAAATCTATTGGTCGAGCCAATTACCTGGCCTGTGCGCATACCTCCACCCGCAAGAAGCGCGCATGAGACGCGTGGCCAGTGATCTCGACCAGCGTCCTTGTTGATTTTTGGCGAGCGTCCAAACTCTCCCCATACAACGACCGAAACGTCCTTATCCAAACCACGATCATGAATGTCCTGTACCAGCGTGCTCACTGCCTGGTCCAACCGCGGCAGGTGCACTTTCAGCTGAGCAAAGTTAGCGTTGTGGTAGTCCCACCGGCTAAATGCCAGCGTTACGCATCGCGCGCCAGCTTCCACAAGGCGGCGCGCTATTAGAAACTGGTCGTTCCAGTCTGGGCCGCCATCATCAACGTTTGTATTGTTGCCTTTGCCGTAGCGTTCGCGAACCTTCGGGTCCTCTTTTGTAACGTCCAGCGCCTCTGCAAGTTTGTGCGAGGTGAGCAGGTCGAAAGCACGTTCATTCAAAGCGCTCATGCCCTGCAGCGTATCGGCGCCTTTTCGAAATCGATCCATGCTGGCAAGCAGGGTGCGCCGGTCGCGAAGCCGGTCTAGAGTGATCCCATTGAGAACCATGTCGGTCATTAGCTGGCCGTCGGGTTGGAGGGGCTTGTGAGCCAGGCCAAGAAAGCCTGGAGTGCCGGGGTCGGCCCACTCCATATGGCCCATTTTCGGAGCGAGACCAATAAACGGCGGTACGGTCTTATCCACCGGACCCTGCAGTTTGCTGATCACTGAACCCATGCTTGGCCAGTGGTTCTGGGTTACCTCGAGGGAGGTATAGCCACTCTGGCAGACACTGGCGTGGTGTTCATCGCGCGCGCCGACGAGGCTGCGGATGATGGTGAACTTATCCATCATCGCTGCGATTTTCGGCATGTGCTCGCAGATCTCTATGCCAGGGACTTTGGTCTTGATTGGCTTGAACTCGCCACGTATTTCGGAGGGCGCCTCCGTCTTCAGGTCGAACATGTCCTGGTGGGGCGGTCCGCCGGGCAGGTAGATCATGATGATCGCTTTGTGCGACGATCGTATTCCTGCCTGCGCTTCTGCGGCGAGAATATCGGTCAGGCTCAAGCCGCCAAGCGCCAGCCCGCCAATCTTCAGAAATTCCCGCCGGTTTATTCCATCACAGAAGCCCTTACCACCGGCTCCGCGTATCGTCAGCATGAAAGCAGACTCCTCGTGTTATCTACAGCGCTAGAATGTTGCATGGTATGACTGATTATTGTAGGCTTAGTTTCGCGAATGCGGCTGTGATTCCTGTTAGAAGTGATTGTGTAGTTTTTGTGGGGCTCCGCGAGGTTGCGATTTTTGCCTTTTCGACCTTAGGTTATCGCTTCGTAGGACGCTATTGCCCCGTGATAGTGCTATCGCAAGAGCTTTCTGGTTCAAATGTCGTTCTTTCGTCCTTTGCTGTACCCGTAGTACAGAACGCTCCTACCGTAAGAGATTCAAAGGGCGCTGCCCCTTGGACCCCGCAAAAGAGGGCTCGCGCCGCCCTCCTTTGATCCTCCCGCGATTTGAAAAAGGGCCTCAACACAGGCCATGGCACGGCTATTGAGAAGAGTTTTGAGCTTATGAGGTGAGT
>CAIXIX010000188.1 GCA_903919615.1 uncultured Chthonomonas sp. | reverse complement strand
GGCGTGTAGCACAAATTATTTGTGTTTTCGGTCGTCGTGCGCTTTACTTTTCGATGGGAGCTGTCGCCCCGTGATAGTGCTTTCGCAGGGCTCCGCCCCGCACCCCGCTAAGGAGGGCTAGCGCCGCCCTCCATAGAAACCTCCCGCGATTTGAAAAAGGGCCTCAACACGGACCATTGCAGCAGCGCGTCCGTCACAGTTTCTGACTGAAGAACAGTATTCGCTGCAGCAACGGTGCCCCGGTGTTTCGGCTTTGCGTGCTCTGAAAGTATCTGCCCGGCCAGTTTGGTAGGTTATGCTGTTGGTGTTTTCTAATCAGAGTTTGATGTTTGGTTTGCGCGTTGTGGTTCTCGAAGATTGCCAAATTCGCGAAGATTGCCAACTTGGTGTGTGAATGCCGATGGCAATCTTCAGCCGGACAGACGTAGCACAGGTCCGCCGTGATGCCTCCGGATATTCATCATTGCATCATTGCATTCTGCCCGCAGGGCATTTGTTCAAAGGCATGGCATTTATGCCATGTGTCTGCAGACAACTATTTTCTTAACTCCGTTACATCCTCTTATTTCGCACGCCACCTTTTTGCGGCAGCATTGGCTTCCAATATTGGTACAGGTCTTCATCTATCCTCGATCCAAAAGGGGGAGTGAAATGAGCATATTGTTCAACAACCAGCGCTATCACGCTTTTCTGCTGCTCAGAATAGGTGTCTAATATTCGATCGATCCTCCCCACCTCGTCGTCGGGCCTGGGCATGAGCCGACTGAAGAATGTATCTGCAAGTTGACTAATATCAGCTGTAAGCACAGCAATTAACAGCGAGGGCGTAAAATAATGAAAGGCCTTCGGCGTCATGAAGCTTATCATTCCCCCGAAGTATTGAACCTTGCTGAACTTTCCCGTTTGCAAGTATGCCAGGAAATCCTTCCAGTCCTTCCCATTTATAAACTTCATAAAATCACGCACACCAGGATCTCTAGATTCGAATATCTCATCTTCCTCATCAGCCGGTCGAACGTTATCGCTAAAGCGCTCTTCTACCATCTTAACTAATACTTCTCTTTTCGTCATTCCATTCTTCCTCCGGGCTTGACGGATCAGGACGCCGCTGGGCGCAATATTGGCTGGCGACAGGGTTACTCGCCCCGCATCGCGATCGCGATACTAGGCGCTAGCATTAACCTGAGCTCCCGAGAACCTCCACGGATCCGGCCGCTTAGATCACCACGGACGGCTTTTGTAACTTATAGAGCTGGCTCAATCTGATTGCTAAGTCGCTCGATTGTGGGCAATAGGGCTGGGCACAGGTACGGTTCGGATAGGCACATTGCTACAAGGGCCGCAATTCCACCGCAGGCGAGGACCGGGAGCACCCAAACGGGGATTGGAATTGGTCTCGGCTGCCAGATGCGGATTGGCGGCCTAGGTTCAACGGGTACGCGCGACCTTATGTAAACGGGCACAGGCGGGTATGGCCCGTAGCAACCCTTCTCTCCACCTTTTATTGCGCACTGCTCAGCTGTTTTGAGTGCATTTGTGACTTCGTCCCAGTGGTTATCATCGTTAACGCACTCAACTACGAACCTATATCTTATTGCTGCGCACGCGAGGTTTCTATTCATTCGATAGAATACATCGGCGCAGCTGCCGGCGTCTTTGCACCTCCTCGTTTTCCCATCGCACAATTTATGTTCCAGTTTGTGCAGCGCCTTGCATTTTTTTTGAGAGGCGGGTATTTCGCGTTGGCCTGTAGACCGTGTGGATCTGCTGTCGACACCGGATTGCCGAAAACGTATTCGTAAAGGTTCCAATCCCTACCGTCCCACCCAATCGGATCTCTGCTATCCCACCTTCCTTTAACCGCATCCAGCCAACGTTCACGGATGTAGTACAGGTTGACGAATTCCAAATAATACCCCAGTAGCCCGACATACCTGAACGGATTGACGGTTGAGCCAGTGGCGAGGAGTTCCACGCCGAAGGCGGTGTAGATATAGGTATCGGTTGTGGTTCCGGCAGTGTTCACGAGGTTGCGGACCGAGCCCTGGGTATCGTACAGATAGAAAGAGCTGACCCCGCTGCGGTTCTGAGAGGCTAAGCCGCCCCAAATGTACCTCATTTGGCGAGACCGACCTTGGCCCAGAACCACCTCTGACGGGCCGCCGAGCGCAGCGAGGGAAGAGGCCCGTCGCAGTAGAAGAAAGCCTGTTTTACCGGGGAAGTCCGTGTAGCGGGCCTGTACGACGTTGCTCGTGTTCGTTTCAAGAAGCAGGTTCTGGTTGTCCCAGGTAAAGTTGGTCGTGGTACCCGCAGAGGTTTTGGATTTCCTGAGTCCATCCGCAGAATAGGTGTTCTGTTCGCTGCTGCCGTCTGGATTGGCGATGGAGAGCATTCGGTTCTCGGGGCTCCAGGTCTGTGTGGTAAGAGCTCGCCTACACTCGATTTTCGGCAAGGCAACACGGCGGGCGTGTCACGAGGAACAATAACTCTGCCACGTACCAACACAACAGATCAGCGGACTTCGAGGTAAGGTGGCATTCGAGAGCGGCGTGAGTGCTGGACCCTCAACTAACCTACCCTTTCCGCTTGGCTCCCTCCTCCACGCCCTAGTTGCTTCGCAACGCGCGGAGACCACCCTCGGGCGCGGTAGGGAACCCTCTTCTC
>CAIXIX010000187.1 GCA_903919615.1 uncultured Chthonomonas sp. | reverse complement strand
GACCGACGGTGGCTACTACCAGGGCTTCTATGCGCTCTACGGCATTCCACAGCAGTAGAGTACTATAGCAGGAAACGGGTACGCTCGGACGGTTGTGCCTGCATCCGTCCGAGGTTTTTGCTAAGGAAGTTATTACGCACTGATAGCATAATCAAGCCAGAGAAATCACTCAATACATACTCTGGCAAATATTTCTGTGTTGCCATAATTATTGCGAAAACCTATTGACAGCATAATTGCAGAATGGTATAGTATTGACGTAGCGGAGATGCAGTCTAACAGAGACTTTAAAGTCCACTGTCCGATCCATCTTAGCTAATTTAGGTAAACGGAGCAACGACGCTCTGTATTAGCAGGTTGGAAGAACTCTGCGCTTTAGCGTAGGTATAGTGGTTCAGCATTCTGGTTGGCTGTAATAGGGAGTCGCGTAGCGCGATTTAATTTTTCAGCAGGCCAGCGTTTATTGGTGTGAAGTCAAGAACTTTACCAGTAAGTGCTGG
Source organism: uncultured Chthonomonas sp. (assembly GCA_903919615.1). Taxonomy (GTDB): domain Bacteria; phylum Armatimonadota; class Chthonomonadetes; order Chthonomonadales; family Chthonomonadaceae; genus CAIXIX01. The sequence goes on along the minus strand of CAIXIX010000187.1, from coordinate 30,084 downwards.
CCTGTTATCGTTTGTGACATTGTAGAGAACGTATTGGCTTCGAAGCAGAAGCCGCAGTTCTTAGCACGTAGACCACAGACAGTAACTACGCATCGGCAACCGGTGCAGACGCTCGTAGCTTGGCGGCAAGGCGTCTGTACTGGGAAGCGGGGAACAGCACGGGAACATCTCATCAAGCCGAGACTGCGTCTTTTTTGTGTCTCGTAGAGAGCTATTTGAAGACTTGCCTGGCTTTGTGAATACAATGCAGCAGTCGACAGAAAGGACTCGAAAAGGTGAGGGGATTTAGTAGAGACGTATCTCGATAGGCTCAAAAAAAGAGCGGATCGGATATGGCAGCCGGAATGGTCGTTCGTAGCTTGGCGGCAAGACGACCATCCCGGCCCGCGGCAAGAACAGCACGGGGAGGTCTCTCACCTTCCCGCGCTGCGCCTTCCGCCTCTATTTTACCACATTGCCCGCGCTACTCCGCCAGAGTTTCTCCACACGAAGCTGTGTGACGCCAGACGTATCGCGACCTCACAAACTGTAGTGAGGCTCGATGCCAAACCGCCCTCCCAGTCGCTTCTACAGGCCTGGTTGACGCGGTTGCTGCAGGCGCCGCCTGCGCTCCGTAATCACCTCAAGGAGGAATATCCAGTGAGATTCTCTTCAAAGCGCGCCACAAGAGTGCGCCTCGCCGCATCGCATCGGGAAGACAACGTGATTGAGAATGCGCATGCCGAGTTAACAAGTCGATCCAGCCGATATGGCGACGTTCTCGAGCAGTCGGTGCTCGGAGGCGTTCCTGGCTACCGGGCTGCAATTAAGGGTCTGGGCTTAAGTGGTGTTGTTCTCGCGGCCGCGCTATTGACAATCCCCACTCGCTCTAACGCAAGTGACAGTGTGCCCGATTCAAGTGGGTTACCCACTGCGGTCAGCAGCGCAACAACAAGCACTTCTTCTACAAGCGCTACTGCGTCCACGAATGACGGTACCGTTGTGCGTCGGCTCGTTGCACATTTGCGGCCCTCAACAACCGGTAGTTACTCTGATTCCTCGAACTACTATTCGCGGAATAACTCCCGGTTCAACCTGGGAATTCGAGGACAGACTCCACCGGCGCCTGCGAAGACCAAGGATGCCCAGGCGCCGGCCGCTGCGCCCGCTCCAGCCGGCCCAACATCGCGCGCATTGCCGTCACCGATCGAGAACCCGCCGTTCCCGTTTACAGATTGGACAATCAACAGCGGATTTCCGATTGGTGAAAGCTGGGATACTGCTCCGAGCACGCTCCAGCATGCCCTGTTCGGTACGAAGCTCGATAACACACACTACCGAATTGGCGGATGGATCGATGGCGGTGTTGTGATGAGCAACGCGAAGAACTCGAACCTTCCTGATACCTACAACCTGATACCCAATCACCCGCAGTTGGATCAGTTTATTTTATTCGCTCAGAAAATGGTGGATACCACGCAAAAGGACCACATGGACTGGGGCTTTTTCGCTTCCGGCCTGTATGGCATTGATTACCGCTTCACGGCGGCGACGAGCTACTTCTCCGATCAGGTATCGCACCACAACAACCTCTATGGGTTTGATCCAGTATTGAACTGGGGGGAGGTCTATCTGCCGAAGGTTGCTGATGGCACCGTGATTCAGTTCGGGCGCTACATCTCGCCTATCGATATCGAAGCGCAGCTTTCGAACTCGAACTACCTTTACAGCCACTCGCTTATGTTCGGCGTTGATCCTTACACGTACACTGGAATCAACGCACAGGTTCGGGTCAATAAGTGCTTCGAATACATGCTCGGCATAACGGCTGGAAACGAGAACTCTCCATGGAGCGGCGCATCGAACGCAAATCTGGAAGCGCTTGTAGGTTGGAACTCCGCAGACAACAAAGACTCTCTCTGGGGAGGTGTCGACGCGTGGACGCCCAGCGGAAAAGCTGTTCGCGGTCACGATGATGAGCAAATTGCCAACTTTGTCTGGGGCCACGTTTGGAACAAAAACCTCCACATGCAGACCCAGGCATATTACATGTGGGAGTGGGACGCGCTTGTTGGAGGAACCCCCATTACGGGCCCTTCTGAGCCCTACGCTGGTTCCGGAGTTGGAGCCAAGATCCCTGGTAAGGCTTACGCCCTCGGCTTTGTTAACAACCTGGAGTACAAAGTCAATAAGAGTGACTACGTAACAGTTCGATCAGGATTTCTTAGCGACCCGCAGGGCTGGCGTACTGGCACGGCTACCGACTATTCGGACATCACGATTGGATACAGTCACCTGTTTGCCCGAACCTACTGGATACGCCCGGAAATCCGCTGGGACCACTCTTATGGAGCAGCTTCCTGGGACAACGGGACGCTGAAAAACCTGTTCTCTATTGCGGGCGACATTATCATTCGATTCTAACGCCCTGATACACACGGGGTGCGAGTTAGCACCTTATTTAACTCGCACTCCCGTGAGGAGTAAGCTAATGAAGCCAACTTCAATATCGTGCATTGTTGCCGGTTTGATCGCATCGTCAACATTCTGCCTTGCACAGGTGCAGTCACTGCCTCGATACGAACCAGTAGTGGAAAAGCGATCGGACTTACGCGTAGTGTATCAAAAGCAGCTTCGCGATGCAACGGCAAACAGTACCGAAGTGTCAGGTCAAGTTAGTCCGACAGCACCGGCAGTTGATCGCTCACATAGGATCGATTTTACGAATAAACTTCCAAAGCGCGCCGATCTTCGAGTTCGAGTAACTGCAGTAGGCATGGAGGAAGCATATGCAGAGTGGCTAAAGGGAGGGCGGCGTTAGTTTGATTTCCGGCCGGGCGTGTGCCTCTAAGTCCTTGCGGACTCACACCCCGGCCAAACGAGTAATCAGCGCAGATTACTCAATTTTTGAACTCGGATACAGCGCAATGAAATCCTCATATACACAACGACCATTACACGAAGCAGCCTGGTTACTTCGCACGGCGCATATGATTACCTTAATCTGCGATACGGCGCGAACCTCATCCAATATGTTGTTCAGTAAAACTGCGGTGCGGTTAATTTCAGCAAAATATAAGTGCTTAACAATTCAGTTTGGCCCAACCGGAGCAACCGTAGTCGCCGCATGTGTAGTATTCTTCGCGATAGTATTATTCGGAAAATCGGGCATGAAGGACCAGACCTCAACCGGTGACTTTAACTGGCACGGCATCCAATGCCAATTTCCCAGAACATTTCTAGTTCGAGAAGCCATTTACAACGACAGCATACTGGTGCGCACCAACGCATATACCTTTGAGCTAAATCGAAGTGGCATCTACCTGAATGGTGATTGCTTTGGTCGAGTCAACTCTGGAGATTCTCTGATCGTTGACAGCTCCAGAAGCGTTATAGTGAATGGACATTTGCGCATCGTCGGAAACTAAACCGTGCGTATTCTAACTGCCGGCTGCTGTGGGATCCTCTTTTTTAACACTGGATTCGCTGGAGCCGGTAAGTTCGAAGGTCATTTCCGTTGTAACGGCATTGCCTGTAACAGTGCCTGTACCCTGAGTCGTCATCTTTACCGTCTTACCAGATTCGACATCGATATAGATCAGTCCCTCACTTCGCATTCGCGAATCGCCCTTGGCGCTTCCCAGTGAGTCACTGATCGATTTTATTCGGTATGCTTTCGAGGCGCCAATAGTCTCAATTCCATCAAGCGTCAGAGTTAGAGACACTTTGAGGGTTGGATCCGGGCCAGGCGCAGCCACATCTAGCTTCCATGTATCCCCTATCTTAACAGCACTTTGTGGCGCCGCTGCGGATCGAGTTTCAATCAATAACTTCACAAGATCGCCAAATTGAGACGCCACTGGCTCTTCGCCGCCCTGATTACTGGCCTCGACGTGGCCGGTTTGGTCTACCGATAGACTTACCTTTGGCGTCTTTGATTGAATGTCCATAGCCGCGCCATTCACTTCGCCTGCGGCGGAGGTGAACTCCTCGAGATAGTGAACTAGCCCATTGCGCGAGACGGATTTCGCTGTCTCTTTAAGTGCAAGCCGAAAGACAACGTTCAGTTCTCCATTGTTTAGGTCTGCGCCAGTCATCTTCTGGATAAGCTTTATCTTGTACTTATCGACGTCGCCCTGTTTAGGCAGCCGCTTAATTACATAAGTTTCACTACCCTGCGGTTTCTGCGCGGAAGTCTTTGGGCCAAATACACCGGTCACGATCAGCAGAATTGCAAATCCAAATAGAAATCTGCGCGGAGGAAATAAGATAATTGGCATTGGTCAGCTCCTGCGGCGGACAGCCGCCGTGAATGTTGCCCGGCAATTGCGACACTTTACTAAAGCTACGATTAGTGTTGTTGTTTTAATGCCGCACCTGTCTTCAGAGTCACAGGAATTATTCCAGCTGTCTGGAGCCGCTTGATGCCAAACAACGTATCTTTATAGTCTCCACGACCAAACATCTCCATTTGGTCGGCAAAGTGCGGATTAGCTGGATTCTGCGCATCGCCAAACGGGAGAGCGCTCCATGATCTTACGCCATGTGGGTCGAGATCCACGATCATCCTGAAGCTGGACCCGCCGACGCATTGTACTTTACCGCCGATTAGCGGCCCAAAGTTCGGCGTAACTGTAGCGGTTCCGTCGTGGCTCAAAAAATATCCGAGCCCTGAAACAGGCACGGTCTTATTTGCGCGACTAAACACATGTACGTCACCCCAGGCGGGATCCAGCCGACCGTACAGAGTTTTAACAGTATCAGAAGCTTTTGTAAGTGCAGAAACTGCTAGTGCAATCTCGGTTGCACTCCAGGTATTGGATTGTCCTGCGCTATAAGCAAGTGGCCCCATGTTTTTATCGGAAAGCAGCCAGTGCATGTAGAGGGCGCAACCACGCGAATCGATATCTGCGCGTCCGTTCCACACACGCAAAACATTGAGAGCATCAAAATACGATGGTTCGTAGCTGCCCTTGCGCGGAAGTTGGGCAATAGCCTTTTTTGCGTTTGGCACGAGCGTGTCGGTGGCGTACCTAATTGCATTGGGTACGGACACGCGACGGTCCGATCTCAACTCTTCGGCGAGCCGTTCATATCTAGTAGTTGACCCGTACGAGGAAACATAACCTGGCCACACCTTGCCTTTTAACTCATCGCCAAGGGGCGTCAATGAAGGCGATGAGTTCGCATTCACGAGAAGACCTGATGCTGGATTCTGCACATGCGGCAGATCATCAAGACTAAATAAGTCTCCCCATTTTGTCGCGGGAATGGAGCCATCGACAGGCTTGTTCCAATCGAATTCGGCAGAACGAGCTGGTACTCTGGCATTGTACTGATAACCGATGACGCCAGCAGTATCTGCATAAACGATGTTCCACATAGATAGACCGCGAGCCTTCAGCGCTTCACGAAACTCGTTCGCGTTCTTTGCCCTGGCCATGTTCAGCATTTCTGTAATCTGGTTAAACACACCCACAGTCGATAGATGCGCAGCTTGGGATCGAAACGGCACCATCGGCCCCCATGCGGTGCGTTTCCAGGTCTGAACTTCGGATTTCAGCGTTTCGCCTTCACGGTATTTTAACTCGAGCTTCACCGATTCGAAGTTGCGCCATTCTCCATGGTAGTTGTATTGGCCCGGGTGACTTGAACTCGTCACAACCTTGTAAAGCGCCCAAAGACTCGGATTATTGTTTGTCATGCTCCACGCGACATTCGAAGTATGTCCAAGCGAGCCTATCGGCAATCCATTGAGGGTAATTCCATGGAACTTAATATCGCGAGAAAGGATCGAAAACTCATACCAGAGCAGAGGGCCACTCCAGGTTAGATGTGGATCGGCAGAAAGAATAGCATGCCCACTGGCAGAACGCGATGGCGCAACTGCAAACTGATTTGAACCTATGCCTGGAAGCATTCGAGAAGCCAGGTCCTCCAGGGGGAACGCACAGTTAATCAACTGGGCTAGCGCTAGCACATCAACAGGCGTGATGGGTTGTACCCAGGCTGGCAGGGTGCCCTTCTGCTCCATTAACCCATGATTTGCGCCGTCACAGAAGCTCATGACCAACAGCGCATTCTCTCCTGTTAACTGCCCAGCAGCCTTTTCGGCCGCCTCTTCCATCCCAAGCGCGCGAATGAAGCCATCGGTCAAGAGCTGGCTCTTGCCTTGCACCTCCGCAAGCCTTCCACGCGCCTGCTTGTAGTTCGTCGCCATAGCCTCGCCGCCATCCTTGGCCATAACGTAGCCGAGGCCATAGATTGCGTCCGCTAAGCGATTAGAGGAGAGGGTTGGCGTGCCGTATGCGTCGCGATAAATTTTCACATCTGTTCTGCCCGACAGAGCAGTGAACAGCAACAGCCACACCAGTGAAACGGCGTTTATAACAGCCTTCATACGACCATTCACAATTCGCATTCAGTTCCACCTTACCGTCAGGAGACAGTTACACACGTCATTCTTTACTGCTTGGAGCGCGTGCCGCTTAGTGTGCACGGATCTTATCTATTTGTGTTCACTAGGTTGACCTACTGGCGAAGTCTCTAACTGATTCATAAAGTCAGGTTCACTGGAGAAAAGTCGTACTGCAAGGCTGCCTTGATTATCTCCATGCAGGTGGTCTGATTGTACTCGCAATACGATCTGGTTCCAACCTTTGAGCAAAGGCATCTGATCGAATGAATACAGAGTGCGATAATCCGCAGGTCCTTTGCGGGTCGGCGACAGTTCTTTTCCATTAAGGTACAGCCGACAGCTATCTGCGGCATAGCAGAGGAGATCTGCCGTTGGGATCTCCTGGTTTGGCACTGGCTCAAGAGCTCGCGGGCTCTTTATCCAGAAACTAAAATAGACTACAGCGCCAGTATCTGGGCCATCTAGTCCCAGATCTGATAATTGAAACCGGTCATTAGAAGGGCTGGTAACCAGGTTCCACTTCTTCCCTCTAATGGTTGCAGTAGGATTATAGCTCTCCGCGAAGATATTTCTGGGTTCTCCAATCGAAGCGAGGTTAAGCGCGCTAAACCGCCCGAGAACGAGAGCCCGCAGCAGCACCCCACCCTCAATCGCTGGCTCGACCTTGTCTGGAGCAGGAGCAAAGTCGATGCCCGCACCCGCTAACAGCCGCTTCCAAATCAGGTCGGTCTTCAAGTTGTTAACTCGGTAATCGAGCGAACAGAGTACCAGCCTGCCCTTTCCAAACTGCAAATCATATAGGCATCCGCCGGAAGGTTTGTGCAGTTGCTCATACAGCTCAATTGCCGCACACTTAACATTCTCTGGCCGATCGTTAAAGAGATGCCAATCCGTGTTCGAGGCGCGCAATGCGGGAATTACCTTTTCAACGAGGTTGCCTCCTATGCCTACCTTTTGTGGCCACAAGGATGGTAATTGATCTTCAAAATCCAGATCATGAGTACTTAATCCACCGAACAATGTTGTATTTGCATCATATATCAGCGTGGAAGCTGACCGATCCGTTAACTTTACTCGGCCTGGCAGCAGCGGTTCCAATGAAGAACTGTTAGCATTATCTCCTCCCAACAGGAGTATGGCCGTCCCTCCGCTTACACTTACTTTTTGTAAAGCCTCCACGGCACCTATAACACCTATCCGAGAGAGAGTGCTCACATCTACAATCGTGCAGCCGCTATGAGAAAGAACATTGGATGGCTCAACCATCAGGCCGAGAGCGCTAAGGCGCTTTGCTGCGTCACCGTGCATGTCGCCTGCAAATGCACTGTGGTTGAATTGCGGGGCTGGCGGCGCGTTCGTTCCCGGCTTAGCCGAAGTCGTTTTTCGCCAGGAGTCCGGTGCTGGAACGGGCTTCGTCAGGGCGGCTCTCGCTGCGTCAAACATCGGCAGCGCCTTATAGGAAGGCAGGTCTGGGTCCCAACTAGGATTCAAAGTGCAAACGAAAGGTGGAATTCGCTCGATCTGAATACCTGGCTTGCCCTCCTCGTATTCATGTTTGAAAAACACTCCGTCCGTCTCATCCGGAAGGCGGTCGAACTCACGGTATCCAAATGCGACATGCTCTAATCCGAACCACGTCGTCTCACTCGCACTGAACCAGGCCAGTGGCGACTGACTGCTGTGAATAATCTGATCGTATAGGTCCGCAGCGAGCCCTTCATTTCTCCCCAGGTAGCTTTCATATGCCCTATCCCCAACGAGACCTGCCAATTGGGATGGACGTGCAAAATAGCTGCCGCCTGCCTCCCCAACCATACGTGGTTTATCGGTTTGTGGCAGTTTCGAAGTAAAGTCTCCAATGCCAAAGTGCTTGCTCCAAACCGGGAGCCTGCCACTTAGATCCTCATCGCCATCGCACGAGATCCACGTTCGTGTCGAGTCTGTTTTTCGGGCGCGCAGCGCAAGATCCGCAAGTTGCGCATACCACTTTGTGCGATCTTCGTCGCTCACCTTGCTCCGCTCCATTACCGCAAACATCTCATTAGCGACGCTGTATCCAATCACACTTGGGTGATTTCGATCCCTGAGAACGAGGCCCTGATAGTGGTCTGCGAATCGCGACCATGTTTCCGGCAGGTCCAGATTGATGGTGGTGCTGCTGCCAAAAATGGAGGTCTCATCCAGGACAACAACACCCAGCTCATCCGCAATCTCCAGGTAGCTAGACGGATGCACCTGAGCGTGAAGCCGGGCGCAGTTGCCGCCAAAATCGAGGATCGAACGGTACCAGGCAGCGATATAGCTTCGCGACAGAAAGAAGGGGCCGAATGGATGCACGAAATCACCATAAAGTTTCAGCGGCTTACCGTTAAGCAACACATCCGATTTACGAAACTTAAACTGCCTCCAGCCGAAGCGCTGTAGGTGCATATCGAGGTTGACCGTGGGAGTTACACCAACCGTTGCCGCGGCAACATAGAGATTTGGCGACCCAATATTCCAGAGCTTTAACTTACCTGCAACCTTACATGTTAGCGTTACGGTTTGTGAGCCCCCCGCAGGAACCACCAGTCTCTTCGCTGCAAACTTCAAAACTGGACCGCCAAGCTTCCACACCGGGATCGCAATCTGTTGAATCTCCGCATCGGTGCGCGGCAGGGAAGCAACCACCTTGCCTCCAACTGAAAGCGTTTGTGGGGTCTTCATTCGGTTGGAGACGGTCACATCCATAGCAAGAGTGTCCGTGCCAGGCGAAGGTTTAACAAACAGATCAGTAATACTGACATTGGGCATGCTCAGGAGAAATACATCTTGCCATATGCCCACAAGCTTTCCTGTTTCAGAGCCATTCGGGTAGGGCTGCCTCATTGATGAATACCGAGTGCTGGACGCATCAAATAGTGAGTGAGCCCTAACTCCAATGAGAAGTTCATTGTCGCCAGATAATTTTGTGAGGCGAGTAACATCGACATCGAAAGGCAGCCACGAGTCGAAATGGCGGCCCGCGACCTTCATATTTATCAAGATCACGCATTCACCGGCTACAGCCTCGAAGTGGAGAACAAGCCGCTGCTTTTTCCAGCCTGCTGGAATCTGAAAGCTCTTTCGCAGCCAACCCATTTCCACGTTTTCCCAGTATCTGGGATAGGAAGGAAAGTAGATTGAGCCAGGATCGTAGGGGTGGGCCGAGTCGCCAGATGGATGACCACTACCCCACCCATTCACGTTCCATGGAGATGGAATTTTGATTGGAGCAGGATCCCATTTGTCGTTCTGAGGAGCAGGAAGGGTCGGTGGCACACCGGTATTACGCACATACCCGGAAGGCAAATCGACGGGCTGAAACTGCCATCTGCCGTTTAGGCAAAGCTCGTTGCGGTAAGCGCGCTCCTGCGGCCGAACGATGCCTTCAGATGGCGCGAAGACCTCCATATTAATAACGGGTGGTCGGGTATCAGCGACAGTAGCGCACGTGTGGCAAACGAGCAAAATAACAAAAATGATCGAATGCACAATGCGCTGGAACCGATGAGGACCCGAGCATGTGTGAGCCTGTTTCTTTCGCTTCAATGCGACGGCAGCTACCCATTTTGCAAACGGCACGACTTTCATTAGGTTACAATTCTGGCAAAGTCAGTGGAATCCCTGCCCACGCACTACGAGCAAAGGTTGGTAGCTCCGTACGAATATGCTAACGGTTCGGCTCCGTCGTTCGATAAACTTCAAAGCAGAACCGCAGTAAAACGCCTCAAAGGCGAGATTTCAGTATTTTGCCCACAGCTTCTTGAAGTTCTCCAGGCACTTCTGAACGCAGACAAGCGGAGCATCCCCATATGCCTCTTGCTCGACTATGAAGTATTTCGTCGCAGTCCGCTTCTTAATAATCGGAATAACGGCCTTCCAGTTTTCATCACCGTCGCCAAGAAGCGCGTTCTTGTTGGATGCAGAGTGATCCTTAACGTGAAGCGCAAAAACCTTCTGGGGATACTTCAGCAGATAAGGCGCAGCCTGTTCGCCTGCAGACATCGCATTTCCCGTGTCAAACTCCATCCACACCTGTTTGCTCGCATGGGACCAGAAGATCTGCCAGATAGTATCGCCATCGAACTTCTGGAACTCGTAATCCTCATTGTGCCAGCCGATGATGATGCCTTTGCCCTCGGCCTTTTTTGCAATCTCATTAAACTGAATCGCAGTCGCAATTGTAGTAAGCGCTGAATTGCGCTGTGCTTCGGGAATCCACGGAACTACCAGCGCGGGACAGCCAAGCTCCTTGGCAAACTCAAGCGACTTGTTTAGATTGTCGCCTGTTAGCGAATTCAAGTCGACATGAGATCCATAGCACGCCAATCCATGATCCGAAAGCAGCTTCTTGAGTTCGGCTGCGCTCTTGCCATAGTAGCCGGCAAACTCCACGCCTTTATAACCCATCGCAGAGATGGCCTTAAGCGTGCCGTCCAGGTCCTTCGCGCAATCATCTCGGACTGAATAGAGCTGTAGGCCGACTTTCATCGGAGCACCCGTACGATCCTTGAGCTCCTGCGCTCCTGCAGAGCAGACCGCAGCAGCAAATGCGAACATTACAAACGCACTCTTCAAATACTTAAACACCGGAATCCTCCAAAGTCTAATTCACGCGGCATCGTTAAGTGCCGCACTGAATGCTGCCACTTTGGTACGCCACAACAGGCTCCGATACCTTCACGAGCGTTGCTGATACCAGGAAGTAATAGTGGTTATTTTCGGCGCGGCACCAGATAGCCTCTCGAGCAGAAGCTCCAGGCCGGGCTCTGTACCATGCGGCGCTCCCACCTCTAGCATTAACTCTTGCTCGTCGTAGAGACGTCCATTGTGCAGAATTCCGGTTCGATTACAAAGTCGGCGGACATAGTCAGTAACATGGGACGTGAATACGACTGTGATCCGTCTTTCGCTCGCTAATTGCTGTAACAGTTCGCACAATCGGCGGATCGTCGGAGCATCTATCCCGTTAAATGGCTCGTCCAGAAGCAGGACATGAGGTGCGTGGATAAGTGCTGCGGCCAGAGACACTTTCCTTTTCATACCAAGTGAGTATCCAGCAATTGGCTCGCGTGACGACGCCTCCAATTCAAGCAATTCGAGCAGTGAATTTGTGCGATTCCGTGCCTCAGATCCGTTTAGACCGTGCATATGACCGACGAAACAGAGAAACTCGTTGGCGGAAACAGCTTCGAACAGCCCAACATCTTCCGATACGATTCCAATAGTATCGCGTGAACGCGCGGGGTACCGCACCATGTCGTTGCCAAGAAGGCTGATTGACCCAGAATCTGGCCGTAGGAAGCCACTGATCGCCCGGATGGCAGTAGATTTGCCTGCGCCATTCGGACCGAGAAGTCCATATACTTCTCCACGCTGTATCTCCAGGTCGATACCGTCGAGTATCAATCGTTCACCAAATTGATGTGTTAGCTTCGCAACTTTAACTGCTGATGTAGTAACTGCCGACGTCATTACGCAACATCCCCTTTCATTACACCGAAGAAACGCTGCTGATTTGTGGCCATAAGCCGTGAGCCCAGCAAAACCGAGATCAGCCACATAACTGGCAGAATCGCGATCGCTGTAGGTGTTGAGAGGATAAACATCGCAAACCATATACCTGCAACTGCAGCCACTACGTAGCAGGCAGAGAGATAACCTGGTGGTTCTGCTGTTAGGCGGCCGATCCGCTGGATAGCAAACGGCGTGGTAAAACTGAAAATGTTGCCGATACTGGTCCAGAGGCAAAGTGCTATCGCCAGCACGATACAGCCTGGAGCGATGATGTCCTTACGTTCAATCGCCACCGCAGTAAGACCGAACGCAGGAAGATCAATGAGCAGCAATAGTAACATCAGCGATATGTTACGCACCACAATCAACCGAGCAGGTTTACCGGTGAGGCCGAGAAGTAGGCCGAAACGATCTCCATCAACACCGAAACGGTTGCACATTAGCTGCATCTGCCATATCAATGTGTAGGCAGAAGAGGCCAGACAAAGCAGTTCGCGAGAAACATAAATCGTGTTTTTGCCGAAATCGGGAGCGAGAAAGGCTAACATCACGAGAATTACCGCTGCGCCGGGCTGTCGGAGTTGGGTAAAGCGCACTGTTTCACGCAGGAGCAGCTTGAGATCCGTCGAAACTGCACCGATCACCCCTGATGAGAATGGGCCTTTGTTGATCGAATCTGGCAACGTCAACCACGATGGCATTGTGGCTCTGTTTCGGCTCGAACCAATTGCCTGTATTTCCTTCTGGCTGCGTGAAGCAAAGAGCATGGCAATGCAAGCGAGTATGGTCCACGTCGCGAGTTCGGCCGAAGCTCTGCCGCTTTCTGAAACAGATCCACCAGTGGTATCTAAGCGCAGGATTATCGCCAGCAGTCGATCCGGCGACATTGATTCTAGCTGAGTACTGTTGCTGATAGCACCACGCGATAATGGATGTGACAGGCCAGCTATGGAGGGATGCGTAAGCGCGGCGCAAGCGGGAGGCATCCCAATGGAAAGAAATAGGAACATGGCCGCAGGCACTGTCCTTGCTTCTTTTCGGATCCTCATAAAACTGGGCAAAATGTTTCCGATCATGGATATGAGAGACAGAGAAACCATCACAAGCACTAGAAAAGCAGCGGCGCCGACTACTGCACTAAACATACATAACGGACCGAAGGAAGTGGAAACCAGAATAAATGGCAGCGGAAAACTCAGCGCAACCAGCCCCGGCAGATCAACCAGCCACGCCACGGTTTCACTAATCTGCCTCAGAGGTCCGCTGATGCTAAAGTGGCGCAAAGCTGAACTCGGCACAGGCTCCGATGCAATACGCATTAGACCAGGCGACCACCAGCTTAGCGCCAGCGCACCCACGTAGAGCATTACACTGCTCGAAACTTCGCTCAGCCAGACATTTGCGGTCACGGAGCCTGCAGATTGCGCCAGCGACATCCCCATTTGAAAGCCAGTGAAGCAAAGAAATGCTGTTATTGCTAGTGAAGACGCGAATGACATCGGATTGCTGCGGTGACGGTTGCTTGCTCCGGCATATCGCAGCTCCAAAATTAGGTAAATGCTCCTTAAGCTGGAGCAAGAGCGTTTCCAAACCGCTGTAAGTCCCATGATCAGTCAGTACGCAATGACATGGCGTCTGGTTTTACCCATCCAATTAATTGACCGATCTACAAATGTAATCGAATCTGTTGTTGGGAAGCGGTAGCTCGAGTAACGCTTGCGGTCTCGATCTTGTTAGCGGCGCCTGCGTCTAACGCGCACGGAGGCATGCAGCCCAACTACCAACTCCCCAGATAAGCCCAATTTCATAATTCAGTATTGCTGCAGTATCACGTATTTAATTGAACAACATGCTATCTAAATCATTAAATTGCTTACAATAACGCAATTATTTGCAATAAATACGCCAATACTCGGATAAATCCAGTTACAGTGATGCGTATTATTATTGTGTGGGACTCTAGTTTCTCAACGAGAGTCTGTGGGTGCAGTAGCTATGAAGCCACAATGCATCAGGAGCTGTGACATGAGCGATCCAAGGTTCATTAACTTAACATGCAAAGGACTCGAAGTGCATGTGAATCTGACTAACGTTGCGGACGACTGGACGGGTGACCACGATACAAGAGTCGACGTCAAAATCGGTGGTAAGAAAGCCAATGTACCTGGTATTTGGCATGCTTACCAACAGTTTGGCGTTGAGGGAATTAGCCTTGTGGTGAGCGCTTACCTGGACAGCAATCCCCCTCATATGAACATGCATTAAGACCTAACGGTGTCGAAAAGGGCTGTTACGCTCAGAGTGCATTTCGATAACGTCCTTAGCTAGCCGTATTGCATAGCATGGCCTTCGTCAGATGTTTTCGAGAGGTGCTACAATTTTGAGCCTGAGTGCCTGCATCCTGTTTTTGCGCTCGTCAATTCTCACTCTAATGTGAAGCAAGCTCGTTGAGATACTTTATAATAATTAAAGCGCGCTGTTCAAAACATTATCCTGTGCTGCTTCTCGTTGCGATCGCTACCGTTGTGCCTGAATTAATAACGGGCAGCACTCCTATTATTGCCTTTCTCAATCCTGCGACAATTTTATTTTTAGTTATCGGCTACGGAATTCCTGTGTTGTTGATTCGAGAGCTCATCGTCAGGCGATCTCTATCTTTGCCTGCAGCAGTATGCCTTGGACTCACGTACGGCATTGTCAATGAGGGACTGTTTGCACGGACGATAATCCAACAACATTCACTTCCCATTCCTCAATACGACCATTATGGTTTTTTAATTGGGATTAGCCTTCCATGGACAGCCGGAATATGCACATGGCATGCATTTGCCTCGGTGCTCTTCCCAATCGCGCTAACGCATCGACGGTTTCCAGATAGCGCTCAGCGTACCTGGATTTCTGGACGCGCCTGCACAAGCCTCACACTCTTTCTCGTAATCTTTAGCTGTTTGAGCTTTATGCGCCACACCGTTAGTGGCAACCAGGGAACGCCACGTCTGTTGTTAATCCTAATCGGCAGCATCGCCGCGATCGTAGCTATCGCGCTCAATCTACCGTCTCAAATCGCTGCCGAGGATGACCGACCAACCAACTTAAGGATGTGTCTGCTTGCAGGTTTCAGCGTCATCATTCCATTTGATGTCTGCCTGTCTGCAGTGGCAAACAGTAAGCTGCCGATAGCCATCTACTTCACGCTTCTGGTGTTGTCTATCGTGGCATACGGACGATTTATGGTCGCACGAGGCTGGCAATATGGCGCCGCCTTTGCTGCATTTGGAATCGGCTGGTACGCACATAATGCATTTGAATCGCTTCTGGTAATTGGCCTAGCTCAGCATGCAATCGTTATCGCCGCCGAAACTGCAGTTCTGGATATTATCATGCTACGGCTGATGTGGAAGCTCGTCATGCGCGGCGCCCGCGCGCAGATAGCACCAATCACTTCGCCTTAGGAGATGCCTGGCCCCCGAAATACGCCGAAACAGGGATTTATAACGTTGCAGCGCTACCTACAATGGTTATGTTGAGATCGTCGATATTGAGGTTGCCTCTTATGTCATTTGATTTGGGTGTCGCACTTCTTGGGCCCAAATACAGCGAACCGCGAATCCCTGTAATGGAGCACATTTGGGGCTTATCGCGCAATGCGATAAAGCACTTTTCCGGCATCGATCTAATTCGGCAGCCACAGCGCATCAACGAATCGTTTCGTAGCGTCGCAAGGGTATTCGAGATTGATCTATTGTGGGGCGGCGGCCTCCCAACCGGATGCCCCGAGCTCTTAGACTGGGATAATGGACCGCCAACGCAACTCGATCGATCTGGTAAGCCTGTGATACAGTGGGGCGTCTTTTCCACCGCAAGGCAGGAGGATGGCCGCCATTTCCTGCACATCCCAAAGCCCGAAAGTGTTGATGCGGCTCTCAGTCTTGATCCTCTTACACTGTTCCCGAAATCAGTGGACGAGTACGAAGCTGAATTTCGACAGGCGTATCTGGCAATGCTCGATAGTTGCGCAGGCGATTGTTGCCCTATTCCGCACCATTACACCACTGCTTTTCACTGGCCGCTGGCCATTTACGGCTTCGAAATGCTGTGTGAGGCCGGGCTTCAGGTTTCGCGATTTGCTGCGCAGATGGAGCTTTTTGCTGAGGTGAGCCGGCGGATTACCACCGCATGGTCCCGTGTTCCAGGCGTTCGAGGTTTCATACTTCACGATGACCTTACTACAACGCGCGGTCCCATTTTCCGACCGTCCTGGTACCGAAAGTACATTTTCCCGCACTACTCTACTATCTTCGCGCCACTGATCGCTGCCAATATTCCTATTATCTTCACCAGCGATGGCAACTGTACCGAGTTCATAGACGATATCTTCGCGGCTGGCGCCGAGGGGCTCAACTTTGAGTATCTCGTGGATATGGCTGACATCGCCGCTCGGTATCCCGACAAGATTCTGATCGGGAACATATCCAGTGATGTGATTGCCAGAGGAAACAGGCGACAGATCGAGAAAGCTGCCTCATCCTGCATAGAAGACGGAAAGCGAGCGCGAAGGTTCGTCGTCAACGTCGGCGGACAGTTAACTCACGACATGAGTATCGAGAACCTTGAAACGTATCTCGAAGTGCGAAAAGCGCTGTGCCGAAACGGCAGACTGAACTAATAACGTGATAGGACGGTGACGCGTGACCATAGCTGCAGCATGCACGGATAGGTGGAGCATCACCACCTCCGACAGAACAACACTGCGCGACCTTGCGGCCCGTGTCGCCTGCCTGGCAAGCCGCCCACTAGAACGGAGCAAAGCCAAGCTGTGGACAGATCACAACGCTCTTAGAAAAACTCGCCCCCTTATTTTCTGCGATCCTGAGAATGGCTGGAACGAGATCATCACTCAGGCAGATCTCCGCTGCTCGGGCAAGCTCGCAAGGGATTGGGAGTACAGGCTAAAACGTGAGATCTTTTGGGGCGATTGCATGCAAGATGATCGCGTTATCAGCCCTTATTTCGATATTTCTGAACAATATCAGGATACAGGTTGGGGCGTTGAGCCGGAGTGGCATGGAAGGGAGGCAGGCAGAGCGTACTCGTGGGATCCTCCGCTAAAAACAGAGGCAGATCTTGACCGATTGAAGGTCCCAGAGATATTGCTTGACGCAGAAGGTACGCTCGGATTGATCGGTCTTGCACAACAGACTCTTGGCGACCTATTACCTGTTCGACGGCACACTTCGTGGTGGTGGACCCTTGGGCTAACTCAAAGTCTGGTTTTCTTACGCGGATTGAACCAGATGCTCTACGACATGACCGATAGCCCGAAGCTGATGCATCGGTTAATGGCACTTCTTCGAGACACCACGCTTCGCCGTCTGGATGACCTGGAGCGAAGAGGGTTGTTATCCGTAAACACACGTGGCGATTACGTTGGATCCGGTGGCTTTGGATGGAGCGATGAGCTTCTACAGCCTGAAGATGGCGTATCGGCAACGCTCGATCAAATGTGGGGTTTCGCAGAGAGCCAGGAAACCGTCGGTGTCAGCCCTAGAATGTTTGCAGAGTTTGTGCTCCCATATCAGCTACCCATCCTCAAGCGGTTTGGCCTGACCTGCTACGGCTGCTGCGAACCACTTGACAAGCGGATTGATATGCTGATGAGAGACGTTCCCAACCTTCGACGTGTTTCTGTATCGCCCTGGTGCAATCACGAGGTTATGGCCGAAAAACTCGGAGACCGCTTCGTCTACTCAATGAAACCTAACCCTAGCTATATTGCTATGGAATCGTTTGATGAGACAGCACTACGCTCCATGCTGCGCAAAGCTATTCAAACAACCAGAGACTGCAGAGTTGAAATCATTATGAAGGATTGCAACACGATTGGCCGAGATCCGATGCGAGTAGTGCGGTGGGTGCAGATCGCGCGGGAAGAAGCGGAAGCGATCTAGTTTCTGAGCCCACGCGTTGGATCGTGAGATCGCAGGCTTCAGTCCGTCGATCTCACATTATTGGCGGAGTTGGACCGGATAACTCAACGGCTCCTTCGGCGCCGCACAGCTGCGGCACAGGTTGCTCCGACACCAGCAAGCAGGGCCCAGGATCCGGCCTCAGGAGTTGATGCTGTCGGCGGCGATGGAATTATCTGATACTCGAACGGCACTGCAGAATCCGATGAGTCGTCATAATAGCCAATTGCCGCGCTGCCGGAAACTCCATTTAGCAGTGTTCCATTATGCATACGTGAGCTATCGGGCTCATCGACGGTCGTCAGGTTGGTTCCGTCATACACGAAGCCATGGTTTAGACCTGTGGAATCTTGATAGGTGCCAACGAGCGTGTTACCCGAAACTCCACATAGCCCCGTAGTACTATTGTATTCGAACGCCTGCGTCCCACCGTGCAGTGCGCTGTACTCACCAACTATCGTGTTCCCACTGATTCCGTTCACTTGAGAATATCCCCAACTATTGGTTTCGGAAATCTCCTGGTACGACGAACCGTTATACAGGTACCCAACGATCGTGCTAGGGGTTTTCTATGAGTATCCTACGAAGCTTCTTCCCTGGATGCCTGTAACTGTTTGGAATGTGTAATCTACAGGGCTGCTCAGAGTTAAGTAGCTTGTACCGATAAAAATGAACGGATGATCGACGCCATGCGCATCTGCATAGTAGCCGCCAAATTGGTTGCCTGAAATGCAGTATGGAACCGTAAGTTGCAGTCCAAGTGGATCGAGCAGAGTGCTAATTGTCGATCCGTTATACAGCCATCCATGATAGTTTCCATCCAAGCTTCTGGTAAAGCCGATGACATTCTGCCCATCAATGCCAGTTGGCTGAGCTCCACCGACCGCGCCTGTAGGTACATAGTGGTGAACTGTGTCATGGCATTTACAGCCGTAGCCAAGCATAACACCCCTATGCGAACAGCACACAGCGCCGTGCCACCGAGATGCACGAACGAGTGTCGTTTAATGCCGAACAGAGTGGTCTTCAATTTGTTAGCTCCATGTCCTTAGGGGCGCATAGGTGAGCGCCACTGTGTCGCAGTCTGATAATTCCTAGCTAGTGGTTCTGGTGGGCTGACTAACTGAGCCAAAACAACGACTCATATGAAATGTCCAGTCCAGATGAGGAGATCATCGATGCGAAACTTTACATGAAACGTTACAAAACGGATCCAATTTGAAATTCACAACCTGTATATGGAGATTAACTCAAGGGAAATTATTCGCGAGCTTAAGAACCGGCAGTAAAAGTGCTCAAGATTACGATCGCTCACCGATGGGTAGAGGCTCAATTAGTCTGAGGACTTCCTCGTTAATGTCGAGGGTTCTGCCGCGCTGCCATAGCGTTTCAAAACGCTCTGGGCCAATAGCGTTCCGACTTGGCTCCATGGTAGTAGATAGATGCAGTCGGCGTTCTGAAGTTGCCAACATTCCAGCATTGTCCAGGGCTGAATCGACTGCACCGCCAAGCAAAGCGCTGCGTTCGATTTCGCCCACATCGCAAAGTATGCCGGCAAACGTCTCTAAAAGTGAAAGTATTTGACGGTTGTCGCCAATTCGATGCGCAATTGCGAGCGCCAGGCGATAGAATTCCCGCGAACCAGATTTATCACCACGCATCGCCGCTGCCTTAGCGAGCACAGGAAGGTACATCGCCTCGGATTCCGGCTTGTTTAACACTCGACTTAATGACAGAGCCTTTTCAGCATATTGTGTCGCAGATTCGCTATCTCCTGCCACCAGGAACATTTGCCCCAGATTGCCAGCACAGAGCAGTTCGCCTCCTGCATCACCAATCTGAACAAACACGCTCATAGCTTCTTCGTACTTATCAGCGGCAAATTGCCACCCATGAGTGGAAAACCCAACGTTTCCAACAGCGATAAGGCTGTACGCGACTCCGCTTTGATTGCCGACAGATCTGTAGTATTCGAGCGTCGTATCGTAACAGTGACGCGCCTCATCGAAGCGGCCGAGCTCTGCATAAACATGTCCAAGATTTGATGTTGCGGCCATCTCACCTCGAACATTGCCTGCAAGCTTTGAAAGTTCGATTGAGCGATTGAGCATTTCTGACGAGCCGACAAAGTCGCCCATCCTGTAGGCAAGCACCCCGGCTCCATTGTTGGCACGAATTCGGTCGTCCTGAGTTTCGATAGAACTAAGATCGAGAGAATCGGTGGCCGCAAGAGCCGATCGAAGGTGTTGCCTACCTTCGCGCCAGTATCCACGCTGCATCCAGAAGCGCCATAGCCATGCACAAATATGCAATGAGGCCAATGCTCCGTCTCGCGTGGACGTATGAGATATGGCGGTTCTCATATTGTCGTGATCGCGCTCAAGATTGTCGAGAGTTGCCTGTTGTTCCGGCCCAAGTAGCTCTGGCTCAGTTCTCGTCGCAACGTGACCAAAGTACAAAGCGTGCCGAAGGCACATTTCCCCCGATTTCCCAGCAATATGAAGTTGGTCCCGTCCGAATTCCCGGATGGTCTCTAGCATGTGATATCGTCCGCCGCCATCTGACGGATCATAGGCGACGAGCGATTTATCGACAAGTGATGTGAGGAGATCGAGCATCTCCCATTCGCTGCAAGAAAGAGCGGTAGGCGACAATGGTTCAATCGTTTTGCCGAAGCCAGGAGTATCGTCAGCACATACTGCACGCACTGCATCCAGGTCCCATCCGCCCTGGAACACAGAAAGCCGGGCAAACAGAGACCTTTCGTCCGGTTCGAGCAGATTGTAGCTCCAGTCGATGAGGGCTTTCAAGGTTCTCTGTCGAGGTATAGCGGTTGACGCACCGGTACCCAATAGCTGAAATCGATTGGCTAATCCTGCTGCGATCGTGGTGAGTGGTAGTGATCTTGCTCGAAACGCGGCCAGTTCTATCGCGAGAGGTATTCCATCTAATCGCCTGCATATCTCTGCAATCAGAGCGGGATGCCCGTGTGAAAGCCGAAAGTCAGCCCGTACCTGATTCACGCGCTCCATAAACAGCTGAACCGAAGGGTAATCGAGAGCGTCATCTTCTTTCTGATGAGCAAGTGCAGCATTTGAAGTTAGGGGCAACGGAGGAAAAGGCAAAGAGGGCACGCGCCATAGAAGCTCTCCAGCAACGCCAAGCGACTGACGACTGGTGCAAATTATAGTTACACCAGGCCCGGCAGCAAGAATGGATGAGGCGAGTTTTGCGGCTGCCGGCAACATATGTTCACAGTTATCGAGCACGATAATCTGATTGAGATTTGCAACATGCACCAGGATCGCATCAATCGTGGCGGCCTGTGGGTTTACCAATATTCCAAGAGCGCGCGCAACCCCGTCCGGGACAAATCGCTCGTCGGTACAGTTAGCCAGTTCGGCGAAGACTACACCATCGTTGTAGCGTTTTCTGGATCGGCGAGCGATTTCGATAGCCAGCCGGGTCTTACCTACCCCTCCAGAACCAATTAGTGTTAATAGCCGACAATGCTCGAGCAAACCGCACAGTTCAACGACTTCTTGAGTTCTCCCGATAATCCGCGAGAGTGGTTCAGGCACACTGACTGGCCGCAATTCGTGAGGCTGACATGAGGCTATGCGCCCTGCAGACCGTGATTGAGCGCTGGTGACGGGCTCCTTTGCCTTTGCGCGGATTGCGTCGTACAACGCGGCAGTCTCCCGATCTGGCTCCGCATTTATCTCTTCACGGAGCACCAACCGCAGGTCTCTATACACCTGCATGGCTGCTGCAGCATTCCCGTTTTCGGCGAGTGACAGCATGAGCAGTCGGTACGCACTCTCTCCCATCATGTCGATGGAGATCTGACGGCGGCATAACCTCTCAGCGTCTGGCCAATCTCGTCTGGCTACAGCTTGATCGGTCAGAGTTCGAAGCGCAGACATGTACGCGACCTCGCGTGCGCGCCGTTCGATTTCAGCCCATTCCTGGTCGCATCCTGGTATCAGGGGTCCAACATAAATATCGATGGCGCGTCGAAGATCCTCAGGTTCTCGACTTGTGCACAAAGTATCGAAGTGCAGCGCATCAACGGTATAGGTGGGGGCTGCAAAGTAGATCAATCGAGGAGCAGCTGTTCCAACCAGCCACGATACAGAGCCGAGGGAATCACGCATCTGTGTGAGCGAGCGCCGCAGATAGAATAGGGCTCGCGCGGGTTCACAGTCTGGCCAGAACAGCTCAGCAACTTCAGAACGTGACACTGTTCTGCCTGCACGAAGCGCGAGATAGGCCAAAAGCCATTGCTCCTTACGAGCAAGGCGCAGCTCAAGCAAGGCGCCGTCCACTGACAGACGCAGCCCATCCAGCAGGTACAGATTGATAGCTGAAGATTCTATCGACAATGTTAAGTCCTGGTATTGAGCATGATCCTGAAAAAAATTGCGCTTCGATTAAATTGAAAAACTATGCATTGCGTCCGTTCTTGTTGCGCTGATGTCGAACACCTGGTTCATTCTAACAAGCGTAAAAACGGATTGTACCCGTGGCTGAAGCCCACATAGTTTAAGCTGACCTCCGGCCGCAGATATCCGTCGCAAACTGGATAGCATTGCGCCAAGGCCAGAACTATCGATAAAGTTAAGGTTACTTAAATCGAACAAAACCCGGGATTGATTTTCAATAATTGGACCAATGTCCTGTTTGAATTCACCAGAGTTCGTAGCATCCAGCGTTACCATCTCAATCGCTACGACGAGCACGTTATTCTCTATACTTGCTTCAAATCTCATATCGATTTGCCCTTTCCTGTGAATGCATGAGGTCTGCCGGAGTGATCTTGCGGATCAACGTGAGGCAATTTCGTCCGAGGTCATAATGATCGTAATAGACCTCATCCATGCACTGACTGATAATGTAGTATCCAAATCCACCATCTCGCCCGCCATCGAAATCCGGCTGAGGTATTGCGTCTGGATGGAACACTTTGCCAGCATCATGGATGTAAAAAATCACAGCATCAGCGTGATATTCGGCAATAATCTGAATCCACTCATGCTCCCTGCCCTCATAGGCATGCAGAATAATGTTGGTTATCGCTTCGTTGATCGCAAGAATCAACAGATCCGTCGTGTCATCACAAAGTGGCGCCGGCGCCCTTAGCTGACAAAAATCTCGAATATGCGATCGGATTGAATCCAGCTTATCCAGGTTGCTCTCAAACTCTCGCGCATCCCTCAGGAGCGGGAGCGGTTCGATCTCCGCGTCGAAGCTAACTGCAACACACGTAAAGTCATCGGTAAAGCTTGTCTTGCCAGTAAACGCCCCAACGGCCTCGCAAATCGAGTCTGCTAGCTCTTGCGGAGCGAGCCTTGCCCCGCTTTCTACCGCAAGTAGAAGCCTGTCCTCTCCGAAAAGCTCCCCTGCACCATTTGCCGCTTCGGTTACGCCATCGGAGTAGAAGACAAGGAGGTCACCGCGTTCTAACGGGACACGCAAGGGCAGGTAGGTCTCCTCAAGGCGCACTCCAAGCGGTAAGTTCTTTCCCTCAATAAAGCTGCATTCCCCAGTCTGACTATGGAAATGAATTGTTCTTGTGTGCCCGCAATCGATCATCGTCACAATCTTCGTCCATGGATTGAATCTTGCGTAACACAGCGTAACAAAACTTTCCAGCCGAACTAGATCGGTAGTCATCGCTGCGTGCACGGCAGCCAGAATCTCAGATGGCTCAGGGGTTCTTCCAAATTCTCGCAGCAGCACGATGAGCCTTCGAATTGCGCGCTGAAACTGACTCTTGCTCGCTGCGCCAAGGAGCGCCGCTGTAGCACCCTTACCCATAACATCGCCGATCAGCAGATCGAAATGCTCTGTTGGCAGGCCACAATTGAAGAGCTCGAAATAGTCTCCGTCGATACCTTGTGATGCGCGAGAAACCGTTCCAATGCGAAAGCCGCAAATCGACTTCGGTGCACGTGTGATGAGCAATGTCTGTTGGATTTTGGCGCCAATCTCAATCTCGTTCTTGCGCGCCTGGATCAGTGCGACTTCGTTTTCCTGTTGTTTGGTAATATCGATTCCACAACTTATGACATGTGAAATTCTGCCTTGAATATCACGAATCGTGGACATCGTCCAGGCGATAAGACGGGGCCCTCCAGACCTCGCTTCAAGCCTTGTTTCAAACCCCTCTGGTTCCCAATCGTCACGCAGATTACTCCAAAACAGTCGCGAATCATCGCGGCCACCTTCGTGATAAAATGGCGCTTCGAAGATCCGCTTTCCAACGACTTCCGACGCGCTGTAGCCCATGATCTCTTCACACGCAGGATTAAACTCGAGGACTAGCCCCGTGCGATCCATTACCATAACCAGCGCGCCGACCGTCTGAAAAACGGCAGTTTTGAAGTCTCGCTCAATCTGCAGCGTTTCCTGAATAATCTGCCGCTGCTGACGCACACGGTACGCTGACACGAGGCTTGCGCAAGTCGCAAGAAACGGTGCGAGGTATTCGACGAGCGCATCCGTATATCCGTCTTGCCGGTTCGCAATCCCAATAACACCTAGCAACTCCTCTGCTTGATAGAAGGGCATGCCTAGAAAACAGGATACCTCTGGATGGCCTTCTGGCAGCCAACCGGAGGCTTGATCAAGCCTGGCGTTGTTAGACAGGACGTACGTTCCTGTTTCGGCTACTGTCGCAAACAGGTTGTTTGTCAGTTCAAACTCTATATCGTGGGTAAAGTCGGCTGTGCCAAATGTGGCTACACCTGTGCTGTCAATAATATCACTGGTGGCATGAACCTTTAAATATGGGTCTCCATTGGCCCTATGCAGCACCTCTCCAATAAAACCTGCCGAGCTCTGAGTGAGAACAAGCAGGTGCGCCAGTAGAGCACTGAAAGTGCTGTCGATGTCGTCTTCTGCGATGAAATGGCTTTGCGCATTTTGGATAACGGTGAGCATTAGCTGGCTTGCGGCTATCTGTTCAGCCGATTCCCGTCGTTCAGAAATGTCCCGAATGTATGCAGTAAACAGTCGGACGGGTTCTTCAATCGGCACGATTGCAAGTTCAACGGGAAACTCCACGCCATTCGCGCGAAGTGCCGATATCTCGATCCGCTTACCTAGTACATGAGCCTCACCTGTACTCAAGTACCTGTCAAAGCCAGCCCGGTGAGCCGCTCGCAAATGCGATGGAACGATGAGGTCCACAAGATGTTCGCCAATAACCTGCGAGGCTACATAACCGAAAGTAGTCTCGGCTGCTGGGTTAAAGTCTACGATATTGCCACAAATATCAATAGTGACGATGCAATCGAGTGCAGACTCCAGAATTGCCCTCTTGCGGGCTTCGCTGGCCTGAATGTCCGTTGCCCGAGCGATACTATCCCGAAGCATCGAGTTAAGCTCTAACTCCGTGGTGACACAGCTAGTAAGTTCTGTGACTATCTCGATCTCATTTTGAGTCCATTGTCGATATGCCGTGTCAATCACAGAAAACGAGCCGAGCACAGCTCCATCAGAGTCGCGGATAGGCAGGGCAATCACAGAAGCTAAGTCTGTCTTAACCATTAACGCACCCGAAGTTAGCTCAGGTGTAGATGTAAAATCCTCCACTATCAACATCTCGCCGCTGCGAATAATCGCTTCGCAGATTGTGCCTGCGAGGGGCACGCTGACAACGTTAAGTTGGGCTCCGTCTGAACTGTGGCAGCTCTTCAGGAATACGTGAGTATCATCCGCAATGCCGATAAACGCCGCAGGAGCATTCAATACACGCACAGCCAAACGGGTGAGCCGATCGTACGCCTCATCTGGGGGCGAGTTCATCAGCTCTGAGCGCGACACGGCTTTAAGCCTCTCAGCATCAGTCACCATATTGTCGTCCGGTCTTAGCGACATAATCTCCCCACAGCAATCCCTTAATTTGAAAACGCCTGAAGCTCCGTTATACCCATCTGCGAGCCTGTCTGTCCCGGTCCATCCGGCTTAATGGCCTGTACACGCAGAAAGCGGGCTTCCACATGGTTGAGCGCAATGGTATTCGGACCGGGCTTGCCCAGGAGATCATCTCCTGGTGTCCATGTCCTGCCATCGATCGAGAACAGAAGTTTAAAGTGGGTGGCCCATGACTTTTCGTCGAAGCAGACGACTACGCGGTTCAAAGCATGTACCACTTGTAGGTCAATCTTGTAGCTCCACGCCCATTCATAGGCAGCCTGTGCCGCTGTGTTAAGGCTCCCATCGACGCCGTAAACAGCATAGGCTCCAGCACTGGGACCAAGCTCTCGCCCGCCGTCTGCACTCATCAGCCAGGCTGGGCGACGAAAGGCGAGGTTTCCGGGAGGGATCTCCTTACGAGCATTCACTGGCGCGTTATCGGTAGCGACAATCGGGGTGCGCGGTACCACGTAGTCCCGCAACGGTTTCTTGAGATTCAGCTTAACAACAAGCGCTACAGGATCCTTAGGCACGCCATGCAGATCGACTGAAAGCTTCCGATTCGGCACATCGTACTGGTACCTCAGAAGGTTGTGTCCGTTCATCAAAACCGCGCCGGTTATTGCTGGTGCATTTTCAATCACGATTTTTTGATCGGCAGGCAACCCGGTCTTGCCTCGTGGGTTGCTCAAAACGATCAGGTAGATCGTATCTCGGGCAGCATTTATGGTGCTGTATCCCCATTGCGCTGATGCAATCGGCTGCGGATCGACATTTGTATATGCCTCGCTTAAGGCGGGTATACCAGCAGGATTGGCCCAGGCAGCCATTTTAAAATGAAGCTTCATCAGCTCCATGCGCTCTAGCTGCTCCGAAGTTGAACCGGCCAATCGAGGAGTATGGTCCATATTTGCAATGCATCCCTCACCTATGAGAGAAAGCTGAACGCGAAGCATTTCGGTCCAATCCGAAAGCGCCCCGCCACCTCCGCTGAACGCTGGCTCAACTGCGAGACGCCATGTCTCCGGAGCGGCGCGTTTTGGCCAAGGAAAATCAACTGGCCACATTCGCCATGCGTTTGCGCCCCAAGCTCCCCAGCCCTCAAATGTAAGGTTATCCCAGTCACCATTAGACATCCGTTCAGAGCCGTTAACTATTATTAGCGTTGTTGGGTCTATGCTGCGAATGGCGCTAAACAGCGAATCGAGGGATGTGCCGTCCAGTCCCAACCAGTCAAACCAGAAGGCCTGGGGATGGTAACGCCGCATCGCCTCTTCGACCACGAGCACCATCTGGTTAACGCTGAAATCGGGTGATCCTGGGACATTCAGGTTTCCCATGTACATGCCGAAGCCGATGCCGGCGCGTATTAATGCACTTCGGTATTCAGCGATCACGTCCGCCCCTGTATGCTTCTGACCGAAGCGTGATGGATATCGAAAAAGCATATCACCGTTATTGTAGGAGATCGGGAACGCCAGGCCGTACCCCTGCCTCTTCATCAGTCGTGCCATCTCGTCGATCTGCTCGGCCGAGAGATTCTCTGGTCCATGGATCAATGCGGTCATTCTTGCCAACTCGAGCCACCTGTTGGGCCGCTCCTGAAGCTGCAATGTACACTTTCGTAGAGCCCTGTGCCCGGCGCTATCCGTGACTGATACACATATCGCATAACTGCCAAGCTTCGCCGCGACGACTGGTGTGCCGTGCAATGTGCCATTGTGAAGGAGTGACATACCTGCAGGCAGAGCGCCGCTCTCCAGCTTCCACACGTAAGGTGCTGATCCACCAGCGGCGTTCAGCAGGAATGCGGAAGCCTGCATCCCGAGTGCAGCGTTGAATGAGAAACCGACTCCGATCCCAGGTATATGTGGCGGCTTCTGTCCGTCTGGCCCTGACAAAGCTGTACCCATTCGCAATAGGGCTTGCCGATCGGGATGGGTGTCGAAATAGGGCCACTCCCGATAGGCTGCGGGTAAATCCCCGGTGTTTGCCCAGGGCATCGCTCGTGTTGCTATTCTCAGGCTGCCTTCACCGCCGCCTGTGGAGTAGAAAAGGCCAGGTGGCTCTAAGCCTGCTTCCGTTGTAAACCGCGCATAGAAGCCAAAGCGCCCCTCCTCGCGATTGCTCACCTTGAGCAAGAAAGTGTTCCAACCTGAACGCAGGTGTGCACGAGACAAAACATAGTCGCGACCGGAGTTCTGCGACGCCTGACGCGGCTCCATGATCAGATTAACGGGTCCCGCAACAGCACTTGCCCCAATTTGTTCGCCATTAACCCAGGCGCGAAATTGGGTATCTGCTCCAACGCGAAACTGAACATCACAGGTTGTCTGGCTGAATACATAGACGCATGCATACGCGGTCTTACCTGAAATCGACAATCCCTGCCGAGTATGGAAATAGGAAAAGAGATCGTTATAATCATCCAGGTTGCGGGAGAAAAGCCTGTCATCGAAGTAACGCCAGGTCTGCCCAGCTTCGATGCTGCCATCCTGCGGCCGCGCTGTGGCCTCTGTTATGAACGAGTGGTCGGAGCCGTCAGGGCCAGAGTCAAACGGCCCCAACACGAGCCAGGAGTTTATATAGGGTGCTCCAGGAACTCCGCCTCTCCGATCGATAGGGGTCTGAAACGGTGGTTCAGCGGAACAGCACACCGGAAGCGTTCCCATGAACATAATTATCAAGAGCGAACGACAAAAAGCAATGAATAAGGGAAGAGTCATATCCATGTCACCGGCTTGCCGACCACTCAGACAAAAGTTCTGGTTGTCTTCTATATACTCTCATTGCTGCAGCGCAAGGCGCCGGCGTGAATCGAGGAGCTTGCGTGATCCCGGGCGGCAGGGACCCCTATAGGAGGTTGACCACGCCATCAACTTGGTTGATTCTTCTCATTGGTATGATACCGTATATGTGCCGGACGTGCTTAATGTGACCATGCTGTAGAGCTTACCGTTACCTTCTAGACGAAGCGTTATCGCGAATGATCTTTACCACTTCTGGCTTCCAGTCACCACTGAGCTTTCTGATGCCGGATTTCGATTCGGGCGTATCCTGATAAGCCCAGATCCACCATCCAGCAAAACCGTGTCGATTGCACGCGCCAAGCTGCCATCGGAGCATCGCTGCCTCGTCAACATCGGGCAATGAGAGAATGGTATGCTCCCTCTCGCTGTTATGCCCTACGCTTTTCAAATCGGTCGATATCAGCCGCGCCGCACTCCCTGGCCCAAGGATCTTAATGATCTGATCCAGATAGTACACTCCATCTTTCGCGGGATTGCACCCTGGGTAGGTGCTCATCACCCAGTAGTCCGGTTCCATTTTCAGGTCAAGCGCCAGCCACTTATGCAAGTTTAAAAACCCTGACAGTCTCTCTGACGGCCCCCGGCTCTTCCAGTAACCACTGTCTGCAAAAATTGGAAGCAGGATGGGCGAGGCCTTGGGCCTGCGGCCCGCTCGGCAGAACGATGGCCAGACAGCTTTGACAAACCGCTCCGT
This sequence comes from uncultured Chthonomonas sp., assembly GCA_903919615.1. Taxonomy (GTDB): domain Bacteria; phylum Armatimonadota; class Chthonomonadetes; order Chthonomonadales; family Chthonomonadaceae; genus CAIXIX01. The sequence continues at coordinate 756 of CAIXIX010000187.1, read as the reverse complement.
CGCCCTCAATATTTCAGGATGATCCGCGTTCTCCCACAGAACAGGCTCAGCGGCTCCCCAGTGATAGTTACCCATCATAGACCAGCATGCAACGGAATTTGCATGCTGCGCATGTGCCTCAACGTAACCAATCACCGCAGCGTACCATTCCGCGGCAGCCTTATAGTTCTCAGGCTCTTCGGCGGCGGTTGGCCACCACGGGTTGCCAGGCTTACCTATGTGCTGATCTGAGTCGATGGACTGCGGTATCCAGCGGTTATCGACGAGATCGAGTTCAACATCAATGCTTGCGTCATGGCAGTCGTCAACAAATTGCGAAACATTCTTAAGGAAATCGAGATTAGCCCATTCTTCTATCGCCTCACCCGACCGGTTACCTTGTGCCGGGGTTTTGAGTGTATTTGGGATTAGAACAAATATGTCAACAAGGTTAATGTCTCCACGCACTTTGAGTTCGCGCAGTGCCTTTCTCACTCGGTCACGATAGCCAGGATAGTATAACAACCACGCGAAATTTGGGTCCTTTTCAAATTGCGGATTGAAATAGACACCACGCCACGGTCGATGCGCTACCTGCGTAGGGGGTGCGGAAGAGAGCATCAACTGAAGCACTATTGCTAGGAGCCTGTCCTAGATTAAATCTAGCAGTGTAGTTGACGGGATACCTTTGTCGGTATTGCCGTCGTCTAGGTGCCCACGCGTCGCGTGTGCGGTTGAATTTGGCGTTCTGTTTGTGCTTTTGGCTCGATATTGGCT